>JBKKDI010000312.1:0-21278 GCA_046708645.1 Aestuariivirga sp. | reverse complement strand
AGACACCACCGGCATTTCTGCGCAGGACGAAGCGTCCACGCAACCCTTCTCTCAGGAGAAGGGATAAGAACTTCCCCGGTCGCCGGCATAACCGGCGCCACAAGCGGCGGAGCTATGGCTGATGCTCGCCGCCGCTGTTGGACAAGTGAATCTGACCTCCCACGTCTGTCATCCCCGCACTTGTTGCGGGGACCCATGGCAAATCGGAGCTCAGGCGGCGCAGCATCGGCGCAATGGGTCGCCGGAATGAATCCGGCGATGACAGATTGAAAAACAACGACCCTGTTTGACAAGTAAATAATCCGTACACGGTGGATTGCCAATCGCTTAGATCAGCGCGGCCAACTCCGACAGGTTCCCGATCACCGCATTGGGCCTGCCGGGTATACGGTCATCTTTCAAGGAAAACCGATCGACCCGCACCACCTGGAAACCGAATTGCGCCGCCGCCTGCGCGTCCCATGTGTTGGCCGACACGAAGCAGATCGACGGCGCATCCTGAAGCTGCAGCTTCTGCATGGCGAGCCGGTAAACCCTCCGGCTCGGCTTGTAGATCCCGACATCCTCCACCGATAGAATAAAATCGAAAAGCTTTTCCAACCCGGCGGAGCGCACGGCGGAATCAAGCATCGACGGGCTGCCGTTGGAGAGAATGGCGGTACGCTGGTTCTTCCCCTTCACGGCCTCCAGCGCCTCCTTCACATCGGGATAGGCCTCAAGCTTGAGATAGAGCGCCATGATCTCATCCTTGAGGCCCGGTTCGGAAACGTCGTAGGCTTCAAGTGCATAATCGAGTGCATCGCCGGTCACATGCCAGAAATCCGCATGAACTCCCATGAGGCTGCGAAGCCAGGTATATTCAAGCTGCTTCCGGAGCCAAAGCTGCGAGATGTCGTCAGCCTTGGGGCCAATCTCCACCGCCAGCTTGGCGATGGGCGCGTGCACATCGAATAGCGTGCCATAGGCGTCGAACACGCAGGCCCGCACTCCCTCGAACTTGCTCATGCCGCCGCTTCCTGTAGGGCACTTTGCCGCTCATGCTAGCCCCGCCCAAAGGAAACTCCAACGGGAGGCCAACAGAGATCAACCGATTGTCGCCAGTGCGGGAAACTGCTCGATCAGCCAGTAGGAAAACTCCTGCATGGAGCCGGTCAGGAACATGATGCCGGTTGCCACCAGCAGCACGCCCATGATCCGCTCGACCGTCAGCAAATGCCGGCGGAAGCGCTGCTGGAAGGCGAGAAAACTTCCCACCCCGGCCGCCGCCAGCAGAAATGGAATCCCCAGCCCCAGCGAATAGACGGCGAGAAGGCCAGCGCCCTTCGCCACATCCTGTTCGCTTGCCGCGATCGACAGGATCGCCGCCAGCACCGGCCCGATGCACGGTGTCCAGCCGAACGCGAAAGCCAGGCCAATGGCGTAGGCGCCAAGAAGTCCCGCGGGCCGCGTCTCGCTGTGGTAGCGCATCTCGCGCTTGAACAGTCCGATCTTGAACACGCCGAGGAAGTTGAGCCCCATGAGGATGATGACCACGCCTGCCACTTGGGTCAAAACGGACATATAGGATTGCAGCAATCCTCCGATGGCCGATGCGCTCGCCCCCAGCGCCACGAAGACGGTGGAGAAGCCCAGGACGAAGAGCAGGGCCGCGAGCATGGTGCGCCGCCATTGCACTGTGATTTCGTCGCGGGACCGCGACAACTCTTCCAGCGATGTTCCCGTGATGAAGCACAGATAGGGAGGCACCAGGGGCAGCACGCAGGGACTGAGGAAGCTGATGACTCCAGCCAGAAGGGCGGCTCCGATGGAAACCTCGAGATTCATGCAACTTAACTGACAGCACCCTGGGTCCGCTGCAACCCAAGCATCGTCGCAGCCGGTCACGTCTCCGGCACCGTTGACAGCCATCGTGAAGCATGTATGTTATATTATAACATTACATGAGGAAGCGGATGAGACACATTGCTTATTCCTTGATGGCCCTTCTGGCGGCGGCTGCGCCCGCCATGGCTGGCCCCAAGGTCATTGCCTCGATCGTGCCGGTACACAGCCTCGTCTCCGCGGTGATGGGCGAGACCGGCTCGCCTGAACTCCTCCTCTCCGGCAAACTCTCCGAGCATACGGCGAGCTTTTCCGCATCGCAGATCGCGGAACTTGGGCGGGCCGATGTCGTGTTCATCATCGGCCACGGCCTCGAAGCGAAGCTGGCTCAGATCGGAGGCAGCGAGGCCGTGGGCGGCAAGAGTTTCGTCGAGTTATCCGAAGTGCCGGGTATCGAGACTCTTGGCATCCGCGGGGGCGGGGCCTGGGACGCCCACGAACATGAGGAGCATGAGAAACATGAGGAACATGAGGAAGAGGCCGGGCACGGCGATCACGCCGAAGGCGTCCTCGCCTTCGATCCCCATGTCTGGCTTGACCCCGAAAATGCCAAAACCATGGCCAACGCCATCGCCAACGATCTTGGCAAGGCCGATCCCGCCAACGCCGCCACCTATGATGCGAACGCCAAGCGCTTTGCATCGGACATCGATGCGGCGTCAGTTGACATTGCGACCACTCTTGCCGGCGTGAAGGACCAGCCCTTCATCGTCTTTCACGATGCCTACCAGTATTTCGAGAAACGTTTCGGCCTTCGGGCGGTGGGCTCCATCGCCGATATATCGGCGGCCTCGCCCTCGGCCCAGCGCCTGAAAGAGATTCGCGGCAAGCTCACCGCGACGGGAGCAGTGTGCGTGTTCCGCGAGCCGCAGTTCGATTCGAAATTCGCCGACACGGTGGTGGAAGGCAGCACCGCCAGGACTGGCGTGCTTGACCCCCTTGGAGCCGATCTCGAACCGCGGGCCGGCGCCTACCGGCAGCTTCTGCTCAATCTCGCGGCAAACCTCAAAGCCTGCCTAGCGCGATGACTGCTTCACTTTTTCGCCGCATTGACCCATCATCCCATCCCTCGAGTGGGAGAGATGAACATGCCGGGCCGTCACCGCGGATTGTTTGCATTGGCCGTTCTTCTGGCTTCGTCATGGGTCAGCCCTGCCGCGGCCCACCCGCATGTCTGGATTGCCATGCGCTCGGACGTGGTCTTCACCGATGACGGCTTGATCAAGGGCGTCAATCTCGAATGGTCCTTCGACGATGGTTATACGCAGATGGCGCTCGACGGTCTCGATACCAACGGCGATAGCGTCTACAGCCAGGATGAACTTGCACCCCTGACCAAGGAGAACATCACCTCTCTGAGGGATTACCAGTTCTTCACCGTCATGCGTGTTGCTGGCGAAAAGCAGGAGATCGGCGAGGTGACGGAATTTGGACAGATCTGGAGCAATGGCAAGCTTGCCCTGCATTTCCACGTGCCGCTGAAGACGCCGGTCGATCCCCGCAAGGGCGAATTCGTGCTGAAGGTCTACGATCCCGATTTTTTTATTGCCATCGATTATGAGCCGGATTCGGTCACGGTTATTGGCGGTATGCCGGCCCCCTGCAAGCTTGCCGTAAAACCCGTGCCCACCGATGCCGAGCTGGAACAGACACGTACCATGCTTTCCACCAAGGGGACCGATTGGAAGCCCGAGACCAACGAGGATTTCGGCGCCATGTTCGCCCAGCCGGTTTCGATCGCGTGCGGCCCGTGAGGCAACTCGTCCGTGGCCTGCTTGCCGTCTTCCTCCTGATCGGACTGCTGATTGTCCCCGTTGTAGCGCAGACGGCAAGCGAACCAGCGCCGCAGGTAACAATCGACAAGAAGAAATTGCTGGTGCAGCGGCGCAATGCCGACGGCACGTTAAAGATGGTGTCCTTCCGGGAAGACCCGGTCCTCTGGGTCCGCGAGCAGCAGCAGAGTTTTTACAGCTCGTTGTCGGGCGCGCTTCGCCAGATCAAGACCGGCGCGCCCCTCGCCGCCGCATGGACCTTGATGCTTCTGAGTTTCGGCTACGGCGTGTTCCACGCGGCAGGCCCCGGCCACGGCAAGGCGGTCATTTCCGCCTGGCTGCTGGCAACAGAGAATGAATTGCGGCGAGGCGTCTTGATCGCATTTCTGAGCGCCATCATCCAGGCGATCAGTGCAATCCTCATCGTTTCCATTCTTCTGATGGCCGTAGCCAGTGTGGGAGCCAGGGCGCGCGATCTGGCAGGCTTTCTTGAGAGCGCCAGTTACGGGCTGATCGCAGCAATGGGTCTCTATCTGATATGGACAGCCTTCCGCTCCGAGGGTCACGCTCACCAGCATCACCATGAACACCGCCACGGCGAGGCCTGCGGTCACGATCATCTGCCCGAAGCCAAGCAATTGAAAGGCCGCTGGTCGCTCACCACGGCTTTTTCACTCGCCTTCGCGGTGGGCATCAGACCCTGCACCGGCGCCATTCTCGTTCTGATCTTCGCCAATGCGCTAGGTCTCTACTGGGCCGGCATCGTTTCTACCTTTGCCATGGCGGCGGGAACTTTTCTTGCTGTGTCCGTGGTCGCGATGCTTGCCGTTTATGCCAAGAAGCTGGCACTGAGGCTGGCCTCAGGAGACGCCCGCTGGATAGCCTGGACGGCGTTTGGCTTGCGCTTGGGCGGAGGTGCTGCCATTGCCGGTATGGGAGGCCTCCTTTTTCTTGGTTCGTTGGGCGCAACCAACGCGATGATGTAGAGCCGCCGCGTGCTTACGCGAAGCGCACCGCGTGAACCGGCGGCAGCGTGTGGCTGATGCAACTCCAATGGTCGCCCTGGTCCTCGCTCACCCACACCCCTCCCGTCGTCGAGCCAAAGGCCAGCCGGTCGCCGTTCTCGTCAATCGCCAGGGCATGGCGAAACACCAGATCGTAAGAATGTTCCTGCGGCAGACCATTACGCAGCACATCGAAGCTTTTTCCCCCGTCGCGGGTCCGCGTCACCACGAGCTTGCCGTCCACGGGAATGCGTTTCTCATCCTTGATGCCCGGCACAAACCACGCCGTATCGGGTTCGCGCGGGTGAACCGCCACGCCGAAACCGAACGACGACGGCGGCACGTTCGTGATTTCCTGCCAACTCTCGGAGGCATCGCGCGAAACAAAGATGCCGCTATGGTGTTGCACCCACAGACGGTCGGGCGCTGTCTGGCATTGCACCATCATATGCGGATCCTGCGTGCCGGGATCGTCCGCCGGCCCCTCCGGCATGTGGTCGTAATGCATCCCGTCGGCCTTGCACGCCCATGTCGCTCCGTCATCATGGGTTACCCACACGCCGCCGCAGGAGACACCGACACGCAACGTTTTGGAAGAGCGGGGATCGACGCAGATGGAATGGATGCCCGGCAGATCGGCGCCGCCGCCCATCCATTTCTGGCGTCCCGGATGATCCCACAGGGGCCGGTTTAGCTCCCAGCTCGCCCCCTTGTCCCGCGACCGAAACAGGCCGCCCGGCAGGGTTCCGCACCATAAATGGCCAGCCTCGTCGGGTCCGCCGGTTTCCAGCGCCCAAATCAATTGCGTGCTCCAGTTGACGGGCTTGCCCCAGCCGTCGAGATCGACAAGGCCTTCGGGCTTTTCGGGATAAGCAGGCGCCGCGCACTCTTCCCAGGCGCCGCCTTTAGGCTTCCGGTGCAGCTTCACGCCAAAGTGCCCGTGGTTGAGCGCCGCATAGGAGCAGCCATCGCGGCGGTCGTGCAGCGCCAGAGTTACATTATCGGCCAGAAAATCCACATGGCGAACGGCCCAGCCCTTAGGCCCCCGTGCCAGTGTGAATAATCCTTTCCGCGTCGAAACTAGAATTTCATTGGTCATGGGATTTTCCTAACCGCCGGACAGGGCTTGCAAGATATAAATTTGACTGGCAGCCGTTACCTGATCGCTCAACCGGATGCGATCGCGAAGGGCGTGACCGTCAACAAGAACCGTCATGTGCTTGCGGAGTGCTGATTGATCATCCAGTACATAGCCGCGCACCCGCATGTTGGCGGCAAAAACATTGTCCAAAACCTCGCGCACCGTAGTTCCCGCCGCCTCGACCGTGGGGCAATCCACATGGCGCCGCAGATTCGTTGTAAAGAAGACTTGGGCCATCGCGGGCGCAACATGCCACAGGGAAAGGCTTTCGACAATTCGGCTAATCTCGCCCGATGAAACGACGCGGTTTTCTCATGGCGCTGCTGGTTCCGGCCGTGGCCCATGCCCATTCGACGAGGCTTGGCGACCTTGCCATCGGTCACAGCTGGGCCTTGCCGACACAAATGGTGGAGGCCTATGTGTTCTTTCCGTTGGTGAACAACGGCGCCACAGCCGAGGAACTCATCGCAGCCCGTTCGGAAATCTGTGACACCATCGAACTGCGTGCCAACAACCGTTATGGCGATCCGCCTCTCAAGTCGATTGTGCTGGAATCAGGCAAGCCCCTAGCCATGCGGCCCGGGGCGCGGCACCTCCGCCTGGCCGGGCTGAAGAAACATTTGAATGAATATGAAAGCTTCAAGATTGTTCTCAGCTTCCGCAACGCCGGAGAAGTGGAGATCGATGTTATCGTCGAGCCTTCGGCAAGCGACTAGTTCAAAGATCGCCCAACACGCACTTCCTTGCCAGCGCCTTGTATTGCTTCTCGGTAAACGCAATCGGATTGCCGCCGGCCGAAGGATCTTTGATCGCCATGGCCGCCACTTCGTCGAGCCGCTTCGTGTCGATACCGATATCGGAGAGCTTGTGTGGAATGCCAATCTCCTTGCGAAGAGCCAGAATCCATTTGAGGAAGCCATTAAAGCCGCCCTTAATGCCCAGATATGCCGCGGCGCGTTCGATATCCTTTTCGATCTTTCGCCGGTTCGCTTTCACCACATAGGGCATGACGATGCCGTTCAACAGGCCGTGGTGGGCGTCATAGAGTCCCCCGAAGGGATGGGAAAGCGCGTGAATGGCGCCAAGGCCACGCTGGAAGGCAGTCGCTCCCATAGCGGAGGCCACCAGCATGTTGCCGCGAGCATCGAGGTCGTTACCCTTCTTCACTGCCTTGGCCAGGCTGTCCTTCACCAGCCGCATTCCCTCAAGACCGATGCCCGCCGACAATGGATGATAGAACGGCGCGCAATAGGCTTCGAGGCAATGGGCGAGCGCATCCATGCCTGTGGCCGCAGTCAGGTGCGGCGGCAGGCCCACCGTCAGTTCCGGATCGAGAATCGCCACCTTCGGCATGATCGCCGGATGGAAGATGATCTTTTTCTCGTGGGTGACCGGGTGGGTGACGACACCGGCGCGGCCGACCTCGGAGCCGGTTCCCGCGGTGGTCGGCACCGCGATGATCGGCGAAATTTTTGAGGCATCGGCCCGAGTCCACCAGTCGCCAATGTCCTCC
The DNA here is from genome assembly GCA_046708645.1 of Aestuariivirga sp. Lineage (GTDB taxonomy): Bacteria > Pseudomonadota > Alphaproteobacteria > Rhizobiales > Aestuariivirgaceae > Aestuariivirga. The sequence goes on along the minus strand of JBKKDI010000312.1, from coordinate 13,967 downwards.
AGTTCAAATACCGAAAGATTCTGGCTCTGACCATGCATCAGTGCCACCATCTTGCCGATATCGAGGCCGGAGCCACCGCCGAAGGCGATGACGCCATCGTGGTTTCCGGCTTTGAAGGCCTTCACCCCGCCGATGATATTTGCCTCTGACGGATTGGGCCGCACATCTGAAAATACTTGGACGGCAAGGCCCGCGCTTTTCACGTCCATGACGATCCCCTTCACCATCGGCATGGCGGCAAGGCCCGGATCCGTCACGAACAGAGGTTTCTCAATGCCGTTGGCCTTGCACAGGTCGGCTAACTCCTTGATACGCCCAGCGCCGTATTTCAGCGCCGTCGGATAACTAAAATTCCGGTTCGGAATGGACATGCCCTTCTCCGTTCAATACTGCTCGAAACCGCGTTTCAGGTCGAGATCGACAATACGCCGGTCATATTCGAATTGCTCCCACTCCGCGGTATGGACGTAGTGATCGATAACGTCGTCGCCAAAGGCCCCGCGCAGGAACTTGGATTTGTCGAGCCGCTCGGCGGCATCACGCAAGGTCTTGGGGATTTCCCGCAGTTTCTTCGAGGTGTCGTAGGCGTCGCCGGCGAAGACCGGTTCAAGTTTCGTCTTTTTCTCAACGCCATCGAGGCCCGCCGCCAGCAGCGCAGCGAATGCCAGATAGGGGTTGAGATCGGCGCCGCCGATCCGGCATTCAACGCGGATCGCCTTGCTGTCCGCGCCGCACAGGCGAAAGCCCGCCGTGCGGTTGTCGAAACTCCAGATTGATCTTGTAGGCGCGAAGGTACCGGCCATGAAGCGTTTGTAGGAGTTGATATAGGGCGCAAGGAAATAGGTGATCTCGCCGGAGTGTTCGAGCTGGCCTGCGAGATAGTGCTTCATCAGCTCAGACATGCCGTGTTCGCCGGCCTTGTCCTGGAACAGCGATGACTTACCGTCAGCGCTCCACAGCGATTGATGCACATGGGAAGAATTGCCGGCCATGCCATAGTCCCACTTGGCCATGAAGGTGATCGCCTTGCCGAGGCCGTATGCGATTTCCTTGCAACCGTTCTTGATAATCGCATGCCGGTCGGCCATTTCCAGTGCTTCGGCGTATTTGACGTTGATTTCTTCCTGGCCAGGCCCCCATTCCCCCTTGGAATTCTCTACCGGAATCCCGGCACCGGCGAGGCCGTTGCGAATGGCCCGCATAACCCCCTCTTCCTTCGTCGTTTGCAGGATGTGGTAGTCCTCGATGTAATATCCCGACGTCTTGAGATCGCGGTAACCCTTTCGGTGGGCGGTCTCGTAGCTCTCGTCGAACAGGAAAAACTCCAGTTCCGAGGCCATGTAGGCTTTCATCTTCATCGCCTCGAGGCGCTTGAGCTGCTTCTTCAAAATGGCGCGGGGACTATGGGGGATGTCTTCATGGGTGTGATGATCGAGAATATCGCAGATCACCAAAACCGTTCCCGGCAGCCATGGCGTGCGCCTGAGCGTTGCCATGTCTGGCTTGATGACAAAATCGCCGTAGCCCTTTTCCCAGCTTGTCGCCTTGTAGCCGGGCACCGGCTCCATGGCGATATCGACGCCGAGCAGATAGTTGCAACCGTGGGTTTCCTCATAACCGCCATCGGCGAAGAACTGCGCGTGAAACCGTTTGCCGATGAGGCGGCCCTGCATGTCCACCATCGCCGCCACGACGGTGTCAATGGTTCCGGCCGCGACTTCTTTCTTCAATTCTCCCAGCGTGAGCATTCCGGTGGACATTTTCATCTCCCTGATAAAGCCACGGCGGCCTGAATGAGTGGAACCGAAAGCCGCTGCGCCCATTCTTGCTGGCCGCGTTCGCTTGCAATGAGATCGTTGCGGAGCTCGAACATGGCATGCTTGAGGCCGCGCGGCTCCGCATGAAGATTGAGCGTATGGAGTACGCCGTCCTTTGGTCCATAGGGTTCGTTGAGCCGCGCATCCACCTTCGGAAAGCGCTTGACCAGCATCGACGAGAAACTTGCATCCCGGTCGTGCAGGATACCCAGTTCCACCGCGCGAGGCTTGCCCTTGTAGACCGGCGTAAAACTGTGAATTGAAATAACCACGGATCGGATATTGGTGGATGCGCGATGATCCAGAATGTCAGATATGGCGGCATGGAAGGGCCGGTAAATTTCTCGCGTTCGCGCCAGCTTCTCAGCCGGGGCTAGATTGCGGTTGCCGGGGATTTGCGTCGTCTCGCTTACTTCAGGAATGGCGCCGGGCGACTCGGGCGGCCGGTTGCAGTCATAGGCGAGACGCGAATAACGCTGCAAGATGAGCGGTGCGTCGATCAGTTTCGAGAGCAGCCGCGCGACCTGTTCCGCGCCAATGTCCCAAGCGGTATGCCGCTCAAGTTCCGAGGCGGGAAGGCCCAGATTGCCAAGTGATTTCGGCAGGCGGTTGGAAGCGTGCTCACAAATCAGAATATAGGGCGAACGGCCTCGCTCGTTCACCTCAACGGCTGCACCTTCTTCCCCCGCGAGAAGGATACCCCCCAATGCAAACACTCCTTCCCGGGCGCCGGCCTGCGATTATAGCAATGATTTCAAATTGTCTATCGGCTGTCAAATTCGCGCTTTCTCCCCTTAACGCAGGGCTAAAGATGGTCTTTTGATTTTCCGCGTTCGCCGCTATGACCCCGGCATGCTGGAATTTTTGATTATCGCGCCGAGGGCCCGCGCCAAATGACCGTCGGCGAAACCTTCGACTACATCATTGTTGGCTCGGGCTCGGCGGGTTCGGTTCTCGCCGATCGCCTGTCGGAAGATGGCCGCAACTCCGTGCTGGTTCTCGAATTTGGCGGCAGCGATTGGGGGCCTTTTATCCAGATGCCCTCGGCGCTGTCGTATCCCATGAACATGAACCTGTATAATTGGGGCTTTGAAACCGAGCCGGAGCCCCATCTCGGCGGCAGGCGGATGGCCACGCCCCGCGGCAAGGTGTTAGGCGGATCGTCGTCAATCAACGGAATGGTGTATGTGCGCGGCCATGCCAAAGATTTCGATACGTGGGAAGAAATGGGCGCCAAGGGCTGGGGGTTCCGCCATGTGCAACCCTATTTCAAGCGCATGGAACATTCCCATGGCGGGGAGGAGGGCTGGCGCGGCACCTCGGGGCCCATGCATGTCAAGCGCGGCTCCAGCCGCAATCCCCTGTACCAGGCTTTTGTCGAGGCGGGCCGCCAGGCCGGATACCCGGTGACGCAAGACTATAACGGGCATCGGCAGGAAGGCTTCGGCGCCATGGAAATGACCGTGCACCGGGGGGTGCGCTGGTCGGCCGCCAATGCCTATCTGCGCCCGGCGCTGAAGCGCGGCAATGTAAAGGTCATGACCTACGCCTTCGCGCGCCGCGTCCTGCTCGAAGGCAAACGCGCCATTGGCGTTGAATATGACGTGGGGGGCGAGATCATGACGGCCAGCGCCCGCCGGGAAGTGGTGATCGCCGCATCCAGCATCAATTCGCCCAAGCTGCTGCAGCTCTCCGGCATCGGTGCACCGGCAATCCTGGCGGCCGCAGGCATCGACATGAAGCATGCGCTTCCAGGAGTCGGCGAAAATCTCCACGATCATCTGGAAATCTACTTCCAGTTGATGTCGAAGGAGCCGGTGACACTCTATTCCAAACTCAATCTGTTTTCCAAAGGGATGATTGGGCTCGAATGGCTGCTGTTCGGCACAGGTCTGGGCGCCACCAACCATTTCGAATCTTGCGGCTTCATCAGATCAAAAGTTGGCATTGAATACCCCGACATCCAGTTCCATTTCCTCCCCGCCGCCATGCGTTATGACGGCCGCGCGGCTTTTCCCCACCACGGTTTCCAGGCCCATGTCGGGCCCATGCGCACCAAATCGCGTGGATACGTCCGTGTACGGAGTAACGATCCAAAGGAAAACCCCTCGATCCTGTTCAATTACATGTCGCACCCCGACGACTGGCGGGAATTCCGTGCCTGCATAAGGCTCACGCGGGAATTATTCCGGCAACCCGCCATGCAGAAATATGCTGGAGCCGAGATCCAGCCGGGCAAGGAAATCGAAACCGATGCTCAGATCGACAGCTTTATACGCCAGCACGCCGAGAGTGCCTTTCACCCGTGCGGTACATGCAAGATGGGGCAGCCATCGGACCCCATGGCCGTTGTCGATCATGAGTGCAAAGTCATTGGTCTTGACGCCCTGCGAGTCGCCGATTCGTCAATCATGCCGCAGGTCACCAATGGCAACCTCAATGCTCCCACCTTGATGATCGGTGAAAAGGCCTCCGACCACATTCTGGGCCGCGATCCCTTGCCGCCGTCGAACCAGGAGCCGTGGATCAACCCTAACTGGCGGACGAGCCAGAGGTAGCCTCTTCGAGGAAAATCTTCCGAAGCTTTCGGGTGACTGGACCCGGTTGGCCGCCGCCGATGCGCTGGCCGTCGATTTCGGTGATTGGCAGCACGAAGTTCGAGGCACTGGTCAGAAATGCTTCATCCGCCCCACAGGCTTCGTCCACCGTGAAGGGGCGTTCTTCAACTACGACACCTTGTTCTTTGGCCAGCCGGAACAGGGAACGCCGGGTGCAGCCCGCGAGGATGCTGTTGGAAAGCCCGCGCGTGATGACCTTTCCGTTTTTGACGATATAGGCATTGGACGAAGTTCCCTCGGTGATGAATCCATCTTCTACCATCCACGCCTCGAATGCGCCCGCCTCGTGGGCCGCCTGCTTACCGAGCGCCGGCGCCAGCAGCATGACCGACTTGATGTCGCGCCGGGTCCAGCGGATATCCGGCACGGTGATGACTTTCACTCCTGTGGTGGCATTCGGATTGTCCACAAGGCTGCCCACCTGCGTGAACGCGACAAGCGTCGGTTTCACATCTTTCGGAAACTTAAAATCGCGGTCGGCCGCGCCTCGCGTGATCTGCATGTAAATCCAGCCTTCCTTGAGGCCGTTCCGCCGGATTATCTCGAGATGCATGGCCCCAAGTTCTTCTTTGCTGCATGGCCATGCCAGCCGGATTTCATCAAGCGAGCGCTCAAGGCGCTCCATATGGGGGCCATGGTCCACAAGCTTGCCGCCCACCACCGCCGTTACCTCGTAAACCCCGTCCGCGAACAGAAACCCGCGGTCAAAGATCGAGATTTTTCCCTGATCCTCAGGGAGATAGTCTCCGTTGACATAGACAATGCGGCCCATGGCGTGCTCCTGGATTGTAGGGAGCATCCTAAATCAGATTGCGCATCGTAAATCCATAGGGGTTGTGGGAGGCCCCATCCGCCGTGCTAGGACAATCGCCACGCCAGTTTGACGGAAGGAAATCATGGCTCTTGTGTTTCCCCAGCGCGACGCCGAAGCGCGCATCTTTCTCGATGCAAATCCGGATATCAAAAGCGTCCATGTGATATGGACCGATATCTGCGGCGTGGCCCGGGGCAAAATTCTACGCCGTGACGAAGTGGTGCCCGCTTGGCGGGACGGCCGTTTCATGCCGATTTCGGCACTGGTCCTCGACGTCACGGGCCAGGACGTTCCCGAAACCGGCCTGGTTTTCGACGAGGGCGACCGCGACATGCTCATGTGGCCGGCGCCGGGAAGCCTGGTTCGCATTCCCTGGGCGGACGAACCAGCCGCGCAATATGTGGCGTCCATCCGCGACCTTGACGGAAGCCCCCACTATTTCGATCCGCGCAGTGTTCTCGAGAAGATTGTGACGCGCTTTGCCGGCGAATTGAACATGACTCCCGTCGGCGCAATCGAACTTGAATTCTATCTGATGGACCGCGCCTCCGCCATGGCGGGCAAGCCCTTTCCTCCGAAATCCCTGGTTAACGAGTCCCGGCCGCAACACTATCAGGCCTATCACCTGCAGGACCTCGATGACTTCCTGCCCTTCTTCACCGACCTTTATGCCTGTTGCGAAGTGCAGGGCCTCCCCGCCAAAACACTGATTTCGGAATATTCGCCAGGTCAGATGGAGATCGTGCTGCGTCACCGCGCCGATGTGCTCAGGGCCTGCGACGAGGCGATCATGCTGAAGCGCCTGATCAAGGCGGTTGCCGAAAAGCACGGGCTTGCCGCCACCTTCATGGCCAAACCTTACTCGCAATGGTCCGGCTCCGGCATGCACGTACATGTGAGTCTCGCCGACGGGCAGAGCCGCAATCTTTTTGCCGCCGAGGACCCCCTGCGGAACGAACTTCTTCTCCATGCGCTGGGCGGACTCAAGTCGGCCATGGCGGAATCGATGCTGATCTTCGCGCCAAACGGCAATTCCTATCGCCGTTTCCGCCGCAATTCCTATGCGCCGGTATCCGCCAGCTGGGGGATCAACAACCGCACCGTATCCTTGCGCATTCCGGGGGGCGCCGCCGAAGCTTGCCACATCGAACACCGTCCCGCCGGTGCCGATGCCAATCCCTATCTCGTCATGGCGGCGGTTCTGGCGGGCATGCATCATGGCATCACCGAGAAGGCCGATCCCGGCAATCCTGTCACCGGCAACGGTTACGAGAGGCGCGCCAAATATATTCCGGGGAACTGGTTCAACGCCATCGACGCGTTTTGGAAGGCCTCGATCCTGAAAGAGTATTTCGGCAAGGAATTCATCGATACCTATTGCACGCTGAAGGAAGTGGAGGCCGACCGCTTCTATGCCGAGCCCACGGCGCGCGATTTTGAATGGTATTTGCGGACGGTTTAGCCATGGATCTCACATCCCACTGGGCCGGATACCTTTCGCTCCTCATTTTCATCGCCGCTTACGTCTGCGTCGTCTTCGAAGAAACCACGGAACTGCGGAAATCGAAGCCCGTCGTGATGGCGGCGGGCCTGATATGGGTTCTGATAGGCATCGCCTACATGCAGGCCGGCCGCAGCGCCGAAGCCCATCAGCACGCCGTGCAAATCATCGAGGAGTATGCCGAGCTTTTCCTCTTCCTGCTCGTCGCCATCACCTACGTGAATACGCTGGAGGAACGCCGGGTGTTCGAGGTGCTTCGGGCGAGGCTTGTCAACAAGGGTCTTTCTTACCGCCAACTCTTTTGGTTCACCGGAATTCTCGCGTTCTTCCTTTCCGGCATTCTCGATAATCTGACAACGGCCCTTGTCATGGGGGCGGTGGTCATGGCGGTCGGCGCCCGCTCGCCCAGCTTCATGGCGCTGGGCTGCATCTCCATCGTGGTGGCGGCGAATGCGGGAGGCGCCTTCTCTCCCTTTGGCGACATCACCACGCTGATGGTCTGGCAGAAGGGCAAACTCACCTTCTGGGAGTTCTTCGTTCTGTTCCTTCCAGCGCTCATTAACTGGCTGGTTCCCGCGATGATTATGCATTTCGCCGTTCCGGCGGCAAAGCCGGAACCGCGGACCGACCGCGTTTCGGTAAAACCCGGGGCGGTGGGAGTTGTCGTAATCTTTGCTGCCACCATCGCCACGGCCGTGTCGTTCAAAAACTTCCTGGACCTGCCGCCCGCACTGGGCATGATGCTGGGCCTCGGCTACCTGCAGATGTGGTCCTATTTCCTTCAGCGCAAGGGCCGCCGCCGCAACGACCACGACATGGTGCTCGATTCCTTTGCGCAGATACAGCGCGTCGAGTGGGACACGCTGTTGTTTTTCTTCGGCATCATTTTCGCGGTTGGCGGCCTCGGGGTCTTTGGCTATCTGGCGCTGGCGTCCGAATTTCTCTATGCGGATTTGGGTCCCACGCCCGCCAACATCATCATCGGCGTGCTCTCCGCCATCGTTGATAACATTCCGCTGATGTTCGCCGTCCTCACTATGAACCCTGCAATGTCCGATGGACAATGGCTGCTGATAACCCTGACCTGCGGCGTGGGCGGCTCGATATTGTCGATCGGTTCGGCGGCCGGTGTCGCTCTCATGGGGCAGGCGAAAGGGGCATACACCTTTTCGGACCATTTGAAGTGGTCATGGGCCATTGCTCTTGGCTACGCGGCGAGCATCCTTGCCCATATGTTCATTAATGCCGGTTTGTTTTGATGCGCAGCACCAGGGGAATAGACATGGTCGGCTGCCACGCGGAAGGCGAAGTTGGCGATGTTATCGTAGCGGGCGTGGCGCCGCCGCCGGGTGATACAATCTGGGAGCAGTCCCGCTTCATCGCCAATGACGGCAAGCTTCGGGCTTTCGTTCTCAACGAGCCCCGCGGCGGAGTTTTCCGACATGTGAACCTGCTGGTGCCGCCAAAGAATCCGGCGGCTCAAATGGGCTTCATCATCATGGAGCCCGAAGATACCCCACCGATGTCGGGGTCGAATTGCATCTGTGTGGCGACCGTGCTGCTGGATACCGGCATCATTCCCATGATCGAACCCGAGACGCGCCTCGTCCTTGAAGCGCCAGCCGGACTGGTTGAAGTCACGGCCCACTGCCGCGGTGGCAAGGCGGAACGGATCACGCTCCGCAATGTACCGTCTTTCGCCGATTGCATCGCTGCGAAGTTGGAGATCGAAGGTTTTGGCACTTTGACCGTCGACACGGCCTTCGGTGGCGACAGTTTTGTCATGGCCGACGCAAAATCGCTTGGCTTCGCCATAGTGCCCGACGAAGCGCGCGATATCGCGGCGGTGGGCCGCAACATTGTCAAAGCCGCCAACGAGCAACTAAGCTTCGTTCATCCCACCCTTCCCGGCTGGAATCATTTTTCTTTCGCTTTCGTGACCGGTGCGCTGGAACGCGTCGATGACCAGCTTTCGAGCCGCAATGCCTGTGTGATCAAACCGGGAAAAATCGACCGTTCGCCCACGGGAACCGGTTGTTCGGCCCTCATGGCTGTGCTTCACGCGAAGGGATCGATGCGGGTGGGCGAGAGTTTCATCGGCCGCTCGATTATTGAAAGCCGCTTCATCGGCCGGATCGAGGCAGAAACCCAAGTCGGCGGAAAGCCTGCCATTGTTTCAACAATCTCGGGCCGTGGCTGGATCACCGGGCAATCGACCCTAATGCTCGATCCTGATGATCCATGGCCCGACGGTTACAAACTCTCCGACACCTGGCCCAATCTTTAGTGGCCGTCTTCCGGAAGGCGCGGCAAGGGATGAACTTCAATACCCTCGTCGATCAGCGCCTTGGCGTCGTCGGTGCTGGCTTCGCCATAGATGCCGCGTTTGGCCGTTTCAGCATAATGGATGCGGCGGGCTTCTTCGGCGAATTTGCCGCCGACATATTCGGCGTTCGCCTCGACCGACTTTCGTACCTCGCGCATCATGTCGAGCAGCATCCGACTGCGTGGATCGACGGGTCCGGCCATCATTTTCTGAGGTACTTCCACCTTCCGGTTGGATTTGGCCGGAATACCCGGCGCCATTAATTGTTTTTCAACCCTGATGGAATTGCATACCGAACACGACACCAATCCGCCCTTGGCCTGGTCTTCGTAGGCGGCGCTGTCGCTAAACCAGCCGTCGAATGCGTGGCCCTTATCGCAGATGAGATCGTACCTAATCATGGTAGCGTTACGTAGCAACAGCGGCGAACGGTTTCAAGTTAATGGTCCCTTGAGGGTGAACAGCCGCTTATTCTGTAATGCCGGAATCCGGCGGCGGGCATTCGCCACTTGCGCCACATCAATCTCGACGAGGAGAATTCCGGGCTCGATCCCCGCTTCGGCAAGAACCTCCCCCCATGGCGAAACGGCGAGGCTATGGCCAAAGGTTTCCCGCCCGGTCTCATGGCGTCCGCCCTGTGCCGCGGCAAGTACGACCCCCCCCATCTCGATGGCTCTTGCCCGCAACAGCACATGCCAGTGGGCTTCGCCGGTTGGCACAGTGAAGGCCGACGGCACCGTGACGACGTCGGCGCCCTGCTGCCCGAGCTGCCGATAAAGCGCGGGAAACCGCACATCGTAGCAAATCGTCATGCCCAGCGTTCCCCACGGCAGCCGCGCCAGGCACCCCCGGCCGCCGGCTTCATAGGCGCGCGACTCGCGCCAAACCTCGCCATTGGGCAGATCCACATCAAACAGGTGAATCTTGTCGTAGCGCGCCGCAATCGTCCCGTCGGGAGCAAACAACAGCGATCTGTTGACAAGTTTTTCCGCCGCGCCCTTGAGAGCAAGCGAGCCAATATTGAGCCATATCTCAAGCCCCCTCGCCAGCTCGGCGAATCCGGCAACGGATCGGTCTTCCTCCTCCGGCAGCGCCAGGGATTTGAGGCGCGCCCTGTCGGACTCGATAATATTGGTCATCTCGGGCGTCGTGACAAACTGCGCTCCGCGCGCCTTCGCCTCCCGGATCATATCTGAAGCATCTTTGAAATTGCGGACCATATCGCGGCCCGACCGCATCTGGATGACCGCGGCCTTGAAGCTCACGCAGGAACCAGCAGGGCGTCAAGTTTGCCGCGGCGGTCGAGATCGTGCAGGTCATCGCTGCCGCCGACATGGGTTTCACCCACAAAGATTTGCGGCACCGTGCGGCGTCCATTGGCCTTGATCATCATGCACTGACGTTTCGCGGAATCGCGGCTCACGTCGATCTCGCGATAGGCAACGCCCTTACGCTTCAGAAGGGCCTTGGCAGCGTGGCAGAACGGGCAATAGGGCGTCGTATAAATCGTAATCTCAGCCATGATCGGCGTCATATATGGAGCCGTGCGGGCTCAAGGACAAGAGCGAAAACCAGCACGTCCACTCGCGCGGCACCCGCCTGCATCAGGGCCTCCGCGCAAGCGCCCGATGTAGCACCCGTTGTCAGAACGTCGTCAATCAGAAGGATTTTGCTGGCGGCGACAAGGGCTTGGTGTTGGGGCGGGATGCGGAAGGCGCCTTTCAGGTTTTTTCGCCGCGCCTTGCCATCCAGTCCGACCTGGGTCCGCGTTGCCTTGCTCCGGATGAGAAGATCGCTGCGCCAGTGCTTGTTGTGTTGGCCGGCCAGACGTTGCGCCAAATAGCTCGACTGGTTGAAGCGCCGCTGCCACAGCCGATACCGATGCAGCGGCACCGGTATCAGAAGATCGGCCTCCGCCAGCAGCACTCGCCCGGCGCGCGCCATCATCCGGCTCATCAAGAGGCCTGCTTCCTGAGTGTCATGATACTTCAGCGCGTGAACAAGCGCGCGCGAAGTTGCATCGAATGCCACGGCCGCCCGCGCCCGGTTCCACCGCGGGGCATTGGCAAGCGCTGTCGCGCTCACTGCCCCCTGCCCCTGATCATAAGCGAAAGGAGCGCCCGTCACCTCACAAACAGGATCGTCGATCTGACGCAGCGAAGGCCAGCACGTAGCACACAGGCTTGCCGGCTCACCCACGGGAGCCCGGCAGGCAAGGCATCGCGGCGGCGTGATGAAATCCACCACGCCGCGCCACAACCGCAAGGGAATGTGCGTCAGACCGTTTTGCACGGAAAAATCCTAGCATGATTTCAGCGGATGATAGATTCACCCAAGCATTTGGTCTAACTGCGCATCTCATGCCAGATGAATCCCCTCGGTTGTTCGATCGGGCCCTATATGTGGAGCGGGTGAGGCGGGCGCGCCTAACGGCCCCGGATATTCTCACGCACAGCATCGCCGTGGAGTTGGCTGAGCGCCTCAACCTTATCGTCCGCGAATTTGACACTGTCTGCATCATCGCGCCCCATCCGGGGCCCATCGCCGATGCCCTCAAGGCTTTGCACAAGGCGCGGTCCATCGAAGTGCGTGATATTTCCGGCTGCGATGACCTCAAACTTCAACCCGAGAGCTTCGATGCGATCCTTAACGTCCTCGATCTGCATGCCGTGAACGATGTGCCGGGCCAACTCGCCCAGATGCATCGCGCCCTCAAACCCGACGGTCTGTTTCTCGCCTGCCTCTTTGCCGCCCAAACGCTCTACGAATTACGCCAAGCCTGGCTCGCTGCCGAAGAACGTCTGACCGGCGGGGCCAGCCCGCGTGTGGCTCCCATGATCGGGGTGCGGGAGCTAGGCGGCCTGTTGCAAAGGGCGGGCTTTGCCCTTCCGGTCGCCGACCTCGACCGGACCATCGTCCGCTATTCCGACGCCATTTCGCTCATCCACGAGATCCATTGCCTTGGCATGTCCAACAATCTTGCCGGACGTTCACGCTCAAGCGTATCCCGGCGCCTGCTGGGCGCGGCCGCGGCTTACTATCAGAGTCATTTCGCCGATGCCGATGGCCGCGTACGTGCCACGCTGGAGGTGGCCTGGCTCACCGGATGGTCGCCTCATGCAAGCCAGCAGCAGCCGCTAAAACCCGGCAGCGCCAGGATGCGGCTCGCCGATGCGCTGAAGGTTCCCGAAACCAAACTCAAAGCAGATCTATCAAGTGCGGAATAAGCGGGAGATCGGCTGGCGGCATGGCATAGTCGCGAAGCCTGAGCGGCTCGACCCAGGCCAACTCCTGACCTTCAAGGCCTCGCGCGATACCCTTCCAGCGGCGGCAAACGAACAGGGGCATCAGCAAATGAAAATCATCGTAAGCGTGGCTTGCAAAGGTGAGGGGTGCCAGGCAGGACTCGATCACATCAATCGACAGCTCCTCCTTCAGCTCGCGGATCAATGCCGCTTCGGGACGTTCAAAGGCTTCGATCTTGCCCCCGGGAAACTCCCACAAGCCGGCCAAAGGCTTACCTTCGGGCCGCTTGGTAATCAACACCCTGCCGTCCGCATCGACCAGGGCCACGGCGGCGGCGAGAACAAGCTGCATCAACTGCGATAGGAACCGTTGATATCGATGTAGCGATGGGTGAGATCGCAGGTCCACACCGTTGCCCGGCCGGTGCCCACACCCACATCGGCTTCGATCGAAATGTCACGGCCCTTCATGTGGGGCATGATCGAGGCTTCCTGGTAGGAGGCATCGCGCTTGCCATTTTTGGCAACCTGGATACCTCCGATCTTTATGCGCAACTTGTCGCGGCTGGCCTTCTCTCCGGCTTTGCCAAGGGCCATGACGATCCGCCCCCAATTGGCATCCTCGCCGGCAATCGCCGTCTTGACCAAGGGCGAGTTGGCGACCGACATGGCAATGCGGTGTGCGGCCTGGTCCGATTGAGCCCCGGTGATGGCAATTTCGATGAATTTCTCCGCCCCCTCGCCGTCTCGCGCCACCTGCTGGGCGAGATCGAGGCAGAGCCCGTCCAGCGCCTTGGCAAAACCCGCAAGCCGCGCATCGCTGGCCAACTTGATTCCTGGAGCCGCACCCACAGCCCCGGTAGCGAAGATTAGAATCGTATCCGAGGTCGATGTATCGCCATCAACCGTGATGCAGTTGAAAGTTTTCGCAACACTTTTCGTCAGGAGCTTTTGCAGGACGCGAGGCGGTACCGCAGCATCGGTGAAGATAAACGCCAGCATGGTTGCCATGTCGGGGGCGATCATCCCCGAACCCTTGGCAATGCCATTGATAGTGACCGTCTTCCCGCCAAACTTCGCCTCGACGGTACGAGCCTTGGGGAAGGTATCTGTCGTCATGATGGCGCGCGCCGCCTCGGACCAGTTGTCCGCGCTCGCGGCCGCTACAAGTCCGGCGAGGGCTCCGGTGAGGGGTGCTGGATCGAGCGGCTCGCCTATGACCCCCGTTGAGGCTTGAAAGATTTCGGAGGGCTTGCATTTAAGCAATTTGGCGCACGCGCCCGCGACGGCGGTTACTGTCTTAACCCCGGCCTTGCCCGTGAAGGCGTTGGCATTGCCGGCGGTGATCACCAGTGCCCGCGCCCGGCCACCCTTTAAGGCACCAGCACACCAATCTACTGGAGCCGAGCGGCATTTGGAGCGGGTGAAGCAGCCTGCAACCGTAGTACCGGGGTCGAAAACGGCGAGCAGCACATCGGGCGGGTTTTTATAGCGGATGCCGGTTGCAGCCGGGGCGAGAGCCACGCCGCCTATGGGCGGCAAATCCGGAAACGCCACCGGTGCCAACGGCGAAACCCTATGCGCCATGATGAGCTCCCCGGCTTTTCAGTTGCGATTATTGCGGAATTTGCAGGTCGCCCTTGCCG
>JBKKDI010000311.1:0-23033 GCA_046708645.1 Aestuariivirga sp. | reverse complement strand
ACTCTCGGACAGGCCGCGCGCATCGACGGCATGACACCGGCGGCGCTGGCGGCACTCCTTAGCCACGTCAAGCGGCGGGAAACCCGCAAGATCGCCTGACCTATGGCGCTGCCAAGCTCTCACGGCCTTCTCGACCAATTCAATGTTTCACGTGAATCACTCGTTCCTTTGGAGCGCTATGTTTCAACGCTGTTGAGCTGGCAGCGGCGGATCAATCTGATCGGGCCATCGACGGTCGATCGGGTTTGGCAGCGTCACATCGCCGACTCCCTGCAATTGCTTCCTCTCATACCTTCGGGAACTCAAAGCATTGCCGATCTTGGATCGGGCGCCGGCATTCCCGGTCTCGTCATTGCAATCGTCACCGGCATTCCCGTCCATCTTTACGAGAGCAACGGCAAGAAGGCGGCGTTTCTGCGGGAAGCCATTCGCCATACCGGGGCATCCGCTACGGTTCATCAGGCCCGTATCGAAACGTTGCGCCATGATTCGGCGCGGCCACAAGCCGGACTCGTGCTGGCGCGGGCGTTGGCGCCGCTTGTTCAACTCCTCGGCTATGCGGCGCCTTTTATGGAATCGGGCGCCATCGGACTTTTCCATAAGGGCCAAGATATTGACGCTGAATTGACCGCAGCAACCAAATGCTGGAAGCTGCTATATAAGGCGCACCCAAGTGTGATTGATTCGAATGGAGTCATACTGGAGGTAAAGGAGGCCATACGTGTCGAATGCTGAGCCGCGCATTCTTGCCGTAGCCAATCAGAAAGGGGGCGTCGGCAAGACAACAACCGCCATCAATCTGGGTACGGCCCTCGCTGCCGTCGGCGAGACGGTGCTGATCATCGATCTGGACCCCCAAGGCAATGCCAGCACCGGGCTTGGGATCGTGCGGAAGCCCGCGCAGAAGTCGTCCTACCATGTGCTGATCGGTGAGGCCGAACTGCGCGAGGTGATCGTGGAATCGGGCATACCGCGGCTGCACTGTGCGCCTTCAACCATGGATTTGCTGGGCGCCGAACTGGAACTGGCGACGTTCGAGCGCAAGGCCTACCGCCTTGCAGATGCGATCAAGCGCCATCAGCAGGCCGCACTCCCGGCCCGGTCCTACAGTTATATTCTGGTGGATTGCCCCCCGTCGCTCAATCTCCTGACGATCAATTCGTTGTCGGCGGCCGACGCCATACTGGTGCCCTTGCAATGCGAGTTTTTCGCCCTGGAAGGGCTCAGTCAGCTTCTCAAGACGGTGGAGCGGGTGAAGGCCAATCTCAATCCACGACTGTCGATCCAGGGTGTCGTCCTCACCATGTTCGACCGGCGCAACAGTCTTTCGGAACAGGTCGCCGAAGACGTCCGAAGCGTCCTTGGCGACAAGGTCTACCAGACGGTCATACCGCGGAACGTGCGGGTGTCCGAGGCGCCATCCTATGGAAAGCCGGTGCTACTTTACGATAACGGGTGTTCCGGCTCGCAAGCCTATATCAAACTTGCTTCGGAGGTGATCCGGCGCGAGCGTCAGTTGCGGGCCGCAGCATGATCGATTCGGACGTGCAACATTAATTCGTACCGGAAACGGTATGACTTCTCGAAGGTATTGGGAGACGGCACATGATGCAAGCTCAGAAGAAGCGGCTGGGGCGGGGGCTCGCCGCTTTGATCGGCGACGACACGACCGAGGACGGCGTTATTCAAGACATCCGCAGCCTGCGGCACATGCCGGTCGAACTCCTGCACCCCAGCCCCAACAATCCCCGCAAGTATTTTGCCGAAGCTGATCTCGACGATCTCGCTAAGTCCATTCGCGAGAAGGGTCTCCTGCAGCCCCTCGTTGTCCGCGCCAGGGCCGGCGGCGAATATGAAATTGTCGCCGGCGAACGGCGCTGGCGTGCCGCCCAAAGAGCCGGCGTGCATGAAATCCCCGTCCTGATCCGGGAGTTCAGCGATGGCGAAGCGCTGGAAATCGCCCTCATCGAAAACATCCAGCGCAGCGATCTCAATCCGCTGGAGGAAGCGCGCGCCTATAATCTCCTGCTCGAGCAATTCAGTTATACGCAACAGCAACTCGCCGAATCCGTGGGCAAGAGCCGGAGCCACATCGCCAACACGCTGCGCCTGCTCAATCTGCCAGACTCGGTGCGGCGGCAGATCGAAGCCGGGAAGCTCACGGCAGGCCATGCCCGCACGCTGGTTGCAACGGACTCGCCTGCGGAGCTTGCCGAGCAGATCATCCACCTCGGTCTTTCGGTGCGAGAGGCCGAAAGCCTTACCCGGGACGCTTCCATATCGAAGCCCAAAAAATCAAAACCCGAAAAGAACGCGGATACCAAGGCCCTTGAAAAATCGGTTGCCGAAGCGCTTGGCCTCAAAATCGATATTCATGATCGCGGCCTTGCGGGCGGCACCGTGAGCATCGGCTACAAATCCCTGGAGCAACTGGAAGAAATCTGCAAGCGGCTCCAGTCTTAATTAATCCGTGTACGGAAGGATCGGGACATTCGCGCCACGGCAAGCACGGCGCGATTAGCGAGGCTTTCCGCCAATCCCGCATTCAACCTCTCCTGGAGAATGGCGGCATGCAACGTTGTTGCCGCGGATAACAGATTTTCTGACGTCCATGCGGCAAGCTGACTGCGGATAGCCGGCTGGCGCTTGAAGAAAATCGGCGGGCGCGCCGTCTTCACGACCTGTTCAATCGCCATGCCGCGATCCGCATTCCGGCGATATTCAATCAAGCGGAGAGCATGGCCATGGGCACCCGATAGGATGCGGCCAGGGTCCATTCCGCTCGTCACCAGCTGCATGAAGAAACGATCGGCATCGGCGATGTCTCCCCCGAACACCGCGTCCGCCATATCGCCAATGTCCGCCCACAGGCCGTCGCCGCAGACCGCTTCGACGCCGTCAATCGTGACTCGCTGCCCGCCGTGACAATAGAGTCCCAGCTTCTCAATCTCGCTTTGCAATGTTATGCCGCCGCGGCCGGTCAGCTCGACAAAACGGGCCACTGCATCCTCATCGATCCCGAAACCCAAGCGGCGCAACTGTACCCTGACCGTTTCTGCCATCATCTCACTATCGGCTTCGAAGACCGGGACGATAATGGCGTGATCGCTCGCCTCGAACTTGGCGCGAAGGCCAGACGACTTAGCAAGGCCCGCCGCTTCCGCGATAACCATATTCCCTTTTACTGAACCCGTGAGTATGGGCTCCATGGCTTTCAGAAAATTTTGCCCCGCGCCGCGCACCCATGCCACTCGATTGCCGCCCGAGAGAGACAGGGAAAGCACCTCATCGCTGATCCGGCCTGGATCGCCGGAGAGAGCATTCTCGTCGAGGATCGTCACATTAAACGGATCATCAAGGCTTCCGGCAATATGCTGGACGGACTTGCTGGCCAGTGCGCGGACCGCGGCTCCGTCCTCGCCGTAAATCAGGATTGCGCCAATGGCCGGATTGCGCTTGCGCAGAAATCCTTCCAGAGCCGAAGCGTTGAGGATGGCCATGTCGAAGGTTTAGTGGGTTGCGAAATAGGCCGCGAGCCGGGTCCGGATATCGCCGCTGAGTTCGTGGGCAACACGCTCCATGGCGTCGTTTTCGGCCTGCATGTCGGCAAAGGGCTGGCGCACCACATCATAGGAAACCTGAGAGAAGGTCTTGCCCCGGTAGACTTCTTTTGCACCATCCAGCAAGGCAAACGTGACCGACGCATTGAGAGAGTTTCGCGTGACGTTTGGCTGCTTCTTGTCGATCACATCGGTGCGGGATTTCGAGAGTGTCAGGTCAAGCCGGTAGCGATCCTCCGCTGCCGTGCCGGCGGGACGCATCGAGGACAACAAATCGTTCCTGATGATCTGGCCAAGCCTGCTGTCGGCTTCCGGAATGGAAATGGACGCCAGTTCGCCAACCACGCCACGATCTTCACTGGTTGACCCGTACAGCGGCTTGTACCCGCACCCGCCAAGGGCAAGGATGCCGATCAACGCAAGTTGCAAATACCCCCGCTTCATCATCATCCCACAATATTGACAATCCGGCCGGGCACCACAATTACTTTTTTTGGCACCCGCCCGGCCAGCGCCCGTTTGACCGGCTCCAGTTTTAGTACCATTGCCTCAATCTCCGGGGGTGAGATTCCCTTCTTCACACGGATTTCGTCGCGCCGCTTGCCGTTCACCTGGACCGCGACGGTGACCTCGTCATCAACCACAAGTGCTGCTTCGACCGTGGGCCACGGCGTATCGACGACCGTTGTTTCGTGGCCCAGCACCCTCCAGCACTCCTCGGCCAAATGCGGCATCATGGGTGCGAACATCAGCACCATGATTTGGGCGGTTTCGTGAATCGCCGCCCGCGCCGCTGGCGAAGGTTTTTGCTCCTGCAACGCGGCCCCCAACGCATTCGCGATCTCGTAGACGCGCGCGATCGAACGGTTGAAACGCAGGGCTGAAAGATCCTCGGTGATCGCCAGCAGAGCCCGGTGAACGGTGCGGCGCAGCTCAATGCCGTCATCGCCAATGCTGGCCTGTGCTTCTCCTGTACCCATCTTCGCCGCGTCGTTCACCAGACGCCACAGGCGCTGGGTGAAGCGCCAGGAGCCTTCCACGCCCTCCTCCGTCCATTCAATGTCGCGCTCGGGTGGCGTATCCGACAGCATGAACCAGCGCGCCGTGTCGGCGCCGTAGCGTTCGATGATGGTTTCTGGCTCTATGACATTGCGCTTTGACTTCGACATCTTTTCGATGCCGCCCAGGGCCAGAGGCTCTCCGGTCTTGATGTAACTCCAGCGTCCATCCTTGTACTCGGCATCGGCGGGAAAAACCCATTCACCCGCTTCTGTTTTAAAGGTTTCATGGATCACCATGCCCTGGGTGAACAGGCTGGCAAAGGGCTCGACCACATCAAGATGGCCGGTCTGCGTCATGGCCCGGCAGTAAAACCTGGAATAAAGCAAATGCAGAATGGCATGCTCGACGCCGCCGATATACTGGTCGACCGGCAGCCAGTAGCGTGCCGCTTGAGGGTCCACCGGCTCAGCTGAGCCGGGTGAACAGAAGCGCACGTAGTACCACGAGGAGTCGATAAATGTGTCGAAGGTATCGGTCTCGCGGCGCGCAGGACTGCCGCAGGAAGGGCAGTTAACATTCTTCCACGTTGGGTGATGCTCCAAGGGATTACCCGGCCTGTCGAAGGCGACATCTTCCGGGAGGACCACGGGGAGCTCGCTTTTCGGCACCGGCACGATGCCGCAGGTGCTGCAGTGGATTACCGGTATTGGACATCCCCAGTAGCGCTGGCGCGACACGCCCCAGTCACGGAGGCGATAATTCACCTTGCGCTCGCCAATCCCCATGGCCTCCATGCGGCGCGCGACTTCTTCTTTTGCCTCCGGCACGGTCATACCGTTGAGGAATTCCGAATTGATCAAAACCGTCTGGTCGCCCTCCTTGTCGAGGAAGGGCTCGGTGCCAATGGCAAAGGTCTCTGGGTCGGCCGATCTGGGCGCCACCACGGGTATGACCGGCAGGCCATACTTCCGGACAAAATCGAGATCGCGCCGGTCGTGGGCGGGGCAACCGAAAATGGCGCCTTCGCCATAGCCCATCAATACGAAATTCGCCGCATACACCGGCAAGCGCACGCCCGGGAGAAAGGGATGCCTGGCAAAGAGGTCCAGCCGATAGCCCTTCTTCTCGGCCCGCTCGATTGATTCCTCGCTGGTGCCGAGCGCTGCCACCTCGCGGCGGAAAGCGGCAAGGCCAGGGTCCGTTGCCGCCAGCCGTTTGGCCAGATCGTGGTCGGCGGAAACGGCGCAGAAGGTCGCGCCGAAAATCGTGTCATGGCGGGTGGTATAAGCCGTCAGACGTTCGTCCAGCAATTTCCCTTGGGCGTCCTCGAGGGCAAAGGAGAAGCGCAGGCCTTCCGACCGCCCGATCCAGTTGCGCTGCATGAGGCGGACTTTTTCAGGCCAATTTTCCAGCCCATCGAGAGCTGCGAGAAGTTCTTCCGAATAGGACGTGATCTTGAGAAACCACTGTGCGAGGTCGCGCTTCTCGACCAATGCCCCCGAACGCCAGCCGCGGCCATCGATCACCTGCTCGTTGGCCAGCACCGTGTTGTCGACGGGATCCCAATTCACCGTGGAAATCTTGCGCTCCACCAATCCCGCCTGCATGAAATCGATGAACATTTCCTGCTCATGGCGGTAGTAGCCCGGATCGCACGTGGCGATTTCCCGGCTCCAATCCAGCGACAGGCCCATCGCCTTCAACTGCCCGCGCATGGCGGCAATATTCTCATAGGTCCATGCTTTGGGGTGGACGCCCCGCTCAATCGCGGCATTTTCCGCGGGCATGCCGAAGGCGTCCCAGCCCATGGGATGAAGGACATTGTAGCCACGGGCGCGCATGAACCGGGCGATCACATCGCCCATGGTGTAGTTGCGCACATGACCCATGTGGATGCGTCCCGAGGGGTAGGGAAACATCTCGAGCACATAATATTTCGGTTTCGTCCCATCTTCCCTGGCCTCGAAACAGCGGTTAGCGGACCAGTAACGCTGCCAGCGCGGCTCCACATCGCGCGGATTGTAGCGTTCGGCGGATATGGGTTTCGCTTCGGACATGGGGATATCGGTTTTCATGATCGTTCAAGGCAGTACCAGTCCTTGAAAAGACCCGCAAGCAAAGCCATAAATGTTGCTGTAAAGAGGCCTGATGACTCACACCGGACTGGACCATGTGCGGCAGGGGATCCAGCAGGCGGCACTTTCGGCGGGCCGCGACCCCAACGCCATAAACCTCATCGCCGTCACCAAGACTTTCGGAGTTCCCGATATCGAGCCGGCGATCGCCGCTGGCCAAATGGCGTTCGGCGAGAACCGGGTGCAGGAAGCCAAAGCCAAATGGCCCGGCCTCAAGGCCAATCATCCCGATTTGAAACTCCATCTGATAGGACCCCTGCAAAGCAATAAAACCGCCGAAGCTGTTGGCCTTTTTGACGCCGTGCATACGGTGGACAGGCGCAAGATCGCCGAAATCCTGGCTCAGGAAATGCACCGCCAGCGCCGGTTTCCACAGCTCTTCATCCAGGTGAACACCGGTCTTGAAAAACAGAAAGCGGGGATCGGGCCGCAGGAGGCCGATGGCTTCATCGCCGATTGCCGCGACCGGCTGCATCTCGTCATTTCCGGCCTCATGTGCATTCCTCCGGCCACGGATGATCCCAAGCCGCATTTTGAACTTTTGGCCCTAATCGCGAAGCGAAATAATATTCACGAGCTCAGCATGGGGATGAGCGGGGACTACGCCACCGCCATCAGCTGCGGCGCCACTTTCGTCCGGATCGGTTCGGCGATTTTTGGACACCGGGCCTAGGCCGCCCGCCGGACGGCCAGATTACCAGCCCGGTCTTTCTCCCGCAGAAGGATAATACCGTGGCCATGTCGCGCCGCGACAGGGCGATGCATCCCGCCGTTGGCTTGCCCTGGGGATCGGCCAGGTGAAAAAATACCGCACTGCCCCGGCCCTGAATGCGCGGGCGCTGATTGTGAGAGAGGATCACCACGGCGTCATAGAGCCCATCGCCGCGGCGCAGCGTCTCATGGCCCGCTGGATAGGGAAGCAGCACCGGGCGATTATAGTTGCGGTCGCCCACGGCATCACACCAGCCGCCGGAGGCTGGTGTGGCCCGCATGGGAAGCGCTGATCTCATGGGCAAGTTCCGGTCGGCGCGGTAAGAAATTCTCAGGAGCTGCCAACGGCCAACGGGTGTCGCGCCGTCGCCTTCTGTCTTCCTGTGGCTCCTGCCGGAGCGGCCCAGCACGCAGGGAAATTCCATGGAACCCACGGTCATGAGCGCTTTTGTTGCTCTCATGCTGATCGCGCGAATGTGAATATCTGTGACGATTTTCCTCACGGCGACTTGTCTTGCGGAAGGTGTTATCAACGGGCAGAAGTGAGCGTAGCATCCGCGAGGCGTTTGGCAATGAGCACCACCAAGAAAATCCTCATCGTCGATGATGACGATGCATTGCGCGAAACGCTGCGGGAGCAGTTCTCGCTCCACGATGAATTCGCGGTCACCGACGTCGCCAATGCCACGGCGGGGGTGAAGGCGGTGAAGGCCGATCACGCCGACCTCGTTCTGCTCGACGTTAATCTTCCCGACATGGATGGCCGCGAAGCCTGCAAGATCATGCGCCGCAACGGCTACAAGGGGCCGATCCTGATGCTGACGGCGCAAGGGTCCGATTCGGATACGATCCTCGGTCTCGATTCCGGCGCCAACGACTATGTGACAAAACCGTTCCGTTTTGGGGTTCTCCTCGCCAGAATCAGAGCCCACCTCCGCCAGCATGAACACAGCGAAGACGCGATCTTCAAAGTGGGGCCGTATACCTTCAAGCCGAGCGCCAAGATGCTCATTCGCGACGACAACAAAAAAATCCGGCTCACGGAAAAAGAAACGGCCATCATCAAGTTCCTGTTCAGGGCCGGGGAGCAGATCGTCAGCCGGGACGTGCTGCTGCACGATGTCTGGGGCTACAATGCCGGAGTCACCACCCACACGCTCGAAACCCACATTTACCGGCTTCGGCAAAAGATCGAGCGCGATCCCTCGCACGCGGAACTTCTGGTCACGGAGGGCGGCGGTTACAAGCTCGTCCCTTGATCTGGCGGCCCATTCGGACTCTTATGACCGTCCGGTGACGGGCTGAGGGAATCAGGCGGGGCAACAGGGGCGGAAATGAGCGTCAGGGCGGATGCGGAAACGCTGCGGAGCATCCCGATCTTTGCGGAGTGCGATCCCGTGCATTTGCAGGTGCTTGCCTTCTCCTCCGAGCGCCAGCAGTTCAACGCCGGTGAAGCGCTCATGGTCCAGGGAGAGCAAGGCACGTCCTGCTTTCTCATCCTGAGCGGCGAAGCTGGCCTTACGGTTGAGCAGAGCGGAAACGAGGAAATCATGGGCTCGGCCGGCCCAGGCGCTCTTCTGGGCGAGGTCGCCATGATAGGCGGAGCGCCCTATTCGGTGACCGCCAGGGCCAAGGCGCCTCTTTCGGCGGCAAAAATCAGCCGCGGCCTGTTCGTGCGTGTTGCCGAAGAGTATCCGGACTTCGGCAGAACTGTCTTCCGGGCGCTGAGCGGCAAACTGGACGTCTCGATATCCGATCTGCTGGCAGCACAAGTTCTGCTGGACCGGGCAAAACCCTTTTCCAGCCTATAGGGCGAAACTGGCGATCACCGGAACATGGTCCGACGGTTGCGGCCAGCCACGGGCTTCGCGCACGACATCGATGGCTTTGCAGACCGGCGCCAAGGCCGGCGTCGACCAGGCGTGGTCGAGCCGGCGGCCGCGGTTGCTGAGGGCCCATCGTTGGCGCGGTAGCTCCACCAGGTGTAAAGTTTCTGATCCGCTGGAACATGCTCGCGCATGAGATCGACCCAGGCGCTGGCGCGCTGCACGCGCATGAGCCCCGCCGTTTCAATGGGTGTATGACTCACCACCTTGAGCAGAGCCTTGTGCGACCAGACATCGTGCTCCAAGGGCGCCACGTTGAGATCGCCGACCACGATCCCCTCATTGCCCTCCGGCACGGAACCGGCCGCGAACCAGCTTTCGAGTTCATCGAGGAATTGCAGTTTGTGGGCAAACTTCACATTGATGGCGGGATCGGGCTCGTCGCCGCCGGATGGCACGTAGAGATTGTGGATTATCAGAGGTTTTCCCACTTCAATTGTCGCTGCGATATGCCGGCAATCGACTTTCGAGCAAAACGATCGGAGATCGGTTCCGATAAAAGGGCGGCGCGAAACGATGGCCACGCCGTGGTAGCCTTTCTGGCCCGACTCGGCGATGTGATGGTAGCCGAGTTCCCTGAGGGGCGCCGACGGAAACTGGCCTTGCGGGCATTTGGTTTCCTGGAGACACAATATGTCAGGCTGCCATTCCCGCAAGAAACGGCAGACGAGGCCTATTCTCAGGCGAACCGAATTGATATTCCATGTGGCGATTTTCAGGGTCATGAAGTTATCGCTACCTCATCATGCGCGGGCTCGACCCGCGCATTCTTTCCGCTTTCTGTAATTTAGACGATGCCGGGCATGATGAGATGGGCAGATCATGTCGAGAAAGAGTCGCTGGATTGATCGAGACTACTTGCTCTCTTTTTCCTTGCGATCGATCTTCACGACAAACAATTGCGGGTCGGGATCGACTCCGGCCACGATGTTCTCAAGCGAGACCGTCGTCCGGCGGCCCTTGCTGTCGATGATCACCCACTGCTGAAGGGATTTCTGGTTCTGGTCGAACACGAGGATCAATTTACCACCTAATATGCCGTCCTTGTCCTCAAGGGTAACGGTGGTCAGGCCGTCGGCTTCCTCAAAACCGAGAATATTAGTGTCCTTCAGAAGATCGACCTTGTTCCCCAAAACCAACCGCAACGGGGTTTCCGAAAGGGGAAACTGGTCGCCCTTTTCCTTGGCGCGGTTTTTGATGGTGAGCCATTTACCGTCGGCTACGATCAGGAACGGATTGGGAGGCGCATATTCAAAGCGCATCTTGCCGGGCTTGCTGATGAAAAATATGCCTCGCGATACGTTGCCCTTGGGGCTTATCTGGGAAAAATCGCCCTGCAAATTCTTGAAACCATTGATATAATCATTGATTTGCTGGATCGAACTGGCTTGCTCCGCGGTGACTTCCATGGGCTTGGCCGCCAGAGTCATCTCCGGCTGCACGATCACGAGGCTTGCGGCAAATGCCAGGAGTTGGGCCGACTTTGCGAGTGAAGTTATCATAGCTCCCCTTCTGCGATTTTTAGACGAGGCGATTACACACGAAATCGAGCCCAATTTGAGGCACATCAAAGTCTGGCGCTATCGCCCGGCACCATGATTTCGCGCTTGCCCGTGGCACTCGCCGCCGAGATCAAGCCTTCTTTCTCCATGCGCTCGATGAGGCTCGCCGCCTTGTTGTAGCCCACTTGCAAACGGCGCTGAACATAGCTGGTCGAAACCTTCTTGTCGCGCAAAACGACGGCCACCGCCTGGTCATAGAGAGCATCTCCCGAGCCGCCGCTCTCACCGCCATCGGCTGCTTCGCCAAAAGCATCTTCATCGAGCTCCTCGGTGACGGCTTCCAGATATTCGGGTGAGCCTTGGGACTTGAGATAGGTCACGATTTTTTCGACCTCGTCCTCGCCAACGAGCGGCGCGTGCAGCCTCGAAATCCGCCCGCCGCCCGCCATGTACAGCATATCGCCGTGGCCCAGCAGTTGCTCGGCACCTTGCTCGCCGAGAATGGTCCGGCTGTCGATCTTCGATGTCACCTGGAAGGAAATGCGGGTCGGGAAGTTCGCCTTGATCGTGCCGGTGATGACGTCGACCGATGGGCGCTGCGTCGCCATGATGACATGGATGCCGGCGGCGCGGGCCATCTGGGCGAGGCGCTGCACCGCGCCTTCGATGTCCTTGCCCGCCACCATCATAAGATCGGCCATCTCGTCGATGATGACGACAATGTAAGGCAGCGTTGACAGTTCCATATCCTCGCGCTCGAAGATGGGCTCGCCGCTGGCGGGATCGAAGCCGGTCTGAACGGTGCGGTGCAGGGCTTCGCCGCGGGCCGTAGCCTGCTTCATGCGGGCATTGTAGCCATCGATGTTGCGCACACCCACTTTCGACATCTTGCGATAACGTTCTTCCATCTCCCGCACGGCCCATTTCAGGGCGACAATCGCCTTTCGGGGATCTGTGACAACGGGCGACAGCAAGTGGGGAATGCCCTCGTACACCGAGAGCTCGAGCATCTTCGGATCGATCATGATGAGCTTGCAACGATCGGGCGGCAGGCGGTAGAGCAGAGACAGGATCATGGTGTTGATGCCGACGGATTTGCCCGAGCCCGTGGTGCCGGCGATCAACAAATGCGGCATGCGCGCCAGATCGGCGAAGACGGGCTCGCCGCCGATATTCTTGCCGAGCGCGAGCGCGAGATTCTGGCCGGTGTTCTCGAAAGCTTCGGACGCCAGCAATTCGCGGAGATAGACGGTCTCGCGCTTGCTGTTGGGCAATTCGATGCCGATGGCGTTGCGTCCGGACACGACGGCGACGCGGGCGGAAATGGCGCTCATGGAGCGCGCGATGTCGTCGGCCAGGCTGATTACCCGCGACGACTTGATGCCGGGTGCGGGCTCAAGTTCATAAAGTGTGACCACCGGGCCGGGGCGGACCTTGATGATCTGGCCCTTCACACCGAAATCATCGAGGACGCTCTCGAGCATGCGGGCATTCTGCTCGAGCGCTTCATCGGAGAGTTCCGCCGATTTGCCGAGACGCCTGGGTTCCGCCAGCAGGGTGAGTGGCGGAAGCTCGAAATCCTCGGACTGGCTTGCGACTCTCCTGGCCTTCTTGACCGCCCTGCTCCGGCGTTTCACGCGCGGCTCCGCACCCGCGTCGTCATCGCCGCCGTCAAAAAGCTCTTCGTGGGCGCCCGGTTCTTCGCCGTCATCATCACCGGAATCCTGCGGCACCATTGTTGCCGTCTGAGGGCGTGACAGAACGGGTTCAATGCGGCCATCGGGGCGGACAGGGGCAAGACGCGACAGAATGTCGCCTCGCGGTTTTGGGACGGCGTCCAATTTTTTCCGGCGCCGGTACTCCCGCCAGGCGGTGGCAAGCGCCCGCAGGGCTCCCAGCGATTTGCTGCCGGCCGCTTTGGTCAATCGCCATATGGTACCCGTTTTGTCTTTCGCCTCAGGATGGCCAAAACCCGCGGCGCGGAAGCCTAGCCAGATCGCGAGAACGGCCATGACGGCGGCGGCGATCAGCTTCGGCAAAAATCCTTTCAGACCAAGGGAGAGAACCAGGAGGACAAAGCCATGGAACACATCCCCGGCTGTCCCGCCAAGACCAGCCGCCAAGGACCAGCTCGGAGGCGAAGGCACGGCCGCTAACGCAGCACTTGCACAGAAGACGGCGCCAACCCATGCGGCGATCGACCGGATTGGCCGCTGGACACCAGTGTGCCCCAACAGGCCTACCGCCCAAACCATTGGAACGGCGATAAAGGCCAGGACGGCCAGACCGAAAAGCTGCATCAATCCATCGGCGGCAACGGCCCCGGGATAGCCCAGCCAGTTTTGCGTGGCACCGCCCAGCGCAGGATTGAGGCCGGGATCGTCAACAGACCAGGTGGCAAGTGCCGCACCCAGCGCAATCAAACAGACGAAAATCGCCATGCCGGCGAATTCGAACAAACGGTTTCTCAGGAAGCGCCGGATAGTGGCCGGCACTGCGCTGTCGTCGGTATCGTAGGATGGATCGTATGCCATCTCGCGCCTCCGCCACCGGCGGAGGGGTGCTGCCGGGGCCATAACAAATCGTTAACGGCAGTCTGGCGGCACATGGTTAAAGTGCCGTTAAACGGAGCTAGTTGTAAGCGCGCTCGCCGTGGGCGGCGATGTCGAGACCTTCGCGCTCCTCTTGCTCACTGACCCGGAGTCCGGTTGTAAACTTGCAAAGCATCAAGGCGGCGAAGCTCACGATGGCTGTCCACGCGGCCGCCACCAGGATCGCCACGATCTGTGCGGTCATCTGCGGGCTCGCCAAGTAATCGGCGGTTTTGGTGGAAACATCGAATGCCAGATAATCCGTGACGCCGATGCCCCCAAGTGCCGGATTGACGAAAATCCCCGTGAGGAGTGCTCCCACAATACCGCCGATCCCGTGAATGCCGAACACATCGAGAGCATCGTCGTAGCTAAACCTGGACTTCAACAAAACGACAGCGAACAGACAAATGAAACCTGCCACAGCGCCAATCAGAATGGCGGCGGCGGGTCCCACCCAGCCGCAGGCTGGCGTGATGGCGACAAGGCCCGCAACCATGCCCGATGCCGCACCGAGCAAACTTGGGTGGCCGCGGAATAGCCATTCGCCAAACGTCCAGGCCAGCGCTGCGGCGCTGGCGGCGACGGTGGTGTTGAGGATGACGAGCGCCGTCAGCCCATTGGCCTCGAGGTTCGAACCGGCGTTGAATCCATACCAGCCGAACAGGAGAAGGCCCGCGCCGGTCAAGGTGAAGGTCAGGTTGTGAGGAGCCATAACATCCTTGCCGAGGCCCACGCGCTTGCCCAGCATGAGCGCGCAGACAAGACCAGCGACACCCGCGTTGATGTGAACGACGGTGCCGCCGGCGAAATCGATGGCACCCCATTGGAATAAATATCCGTTGGTGGCATTCACGGCTGTGCCATAGGCGGCAAGAATTGCATTCCTGGCTTCGTCAGTGGCGGCCTCGGCGAAATCGGCCAGAAATTTCAGCGCGGCGTCTTCGCCGACAACGGATGAAATATAAGCGAGGTTATCGGGATTGAGCGTATAGGCATCGGGTCCCGCCCAGAACCACACCATGTGCGCCATCGGCAGATAGGCGAAGGTGAACCAGATCAAGGTAAACAACAGTACGGCGGAAAACTTCATGCGTTCGGCGAAGGCGCCGACGATGAGAGCCGGCGTGATGCACGCGAAGGTCATTTGGAAAATGACGTAAGCCAACTCGGGAATATTGGTTTCCTTGGTGAAGGTGCCGATTTCGGAAATCGGGGTAACTCCGGCGAGCATCACCTTGGAGAAGCCGCCGATGAACGGATTATTGCCGGTAAAGGCCAGCGAATAACCGTACAGAACCCAGAGAATGGAAACGATGCTGAAGATCACCATAACCTGCATCAGCACCGAGAGAACATTCTTGCCGCGCACGAGGCCGCCATAGAACAGCGCCAGGCCCGGGACGGTCATCAAGACCACGAAGGCGGTTGCGGCTAGCATCCAGGCCGTATCGCCTTTGTTGACAGTTGCGGCAGCTTCCGCCGGCATGGGCAGCCAGACGGCCAACATCAGTCCTGCGGCGATGACGAAAAAAAACCTGCGGCACGCGTTCGATATATTCATTTGCCCCACCCGGTGTCGATGCAATCATAGTGCACAACAAGAAGCGTGCCAGTCGGCAAGGCAAGGTTAAGTCATTGAAATTAAACCGTTTGTTTGAAAAGTAAAAAACCCATGATCCGGTTTATGCCTAATCGTTCATCATGGATATTTTATTGCCTAATTTGCGGTCAATTTACCCGGGGCACCATTTGGGGCCCTTGCACTCTTCGTGCGAACGGAGTCATCAACGTCCCATGTCCCGGAAATTCGATGTGATTGTCGTAGGCGCGGCGCTGAACGGACTTGCGGCCGCTCTCGCTTTTGGTGGAGCGCAGATACGCCGCCCACTCAACGTGCTGGTCGTCGACGCCAAGAATCCGGAGGCCTTTGCCACATCCGCTTTCGATGGACGGGCAACGGCGGTGTCGGCGTCCGCGCGAAAAATGTTCGAGGCGCTGGGCGTATGGGAGGCGATCGCCCCCTCGGCGCAGGCCATGAACGAGATCATCGTGACCGATGCGAAGCGCGGCGAGGAGAGCCGGCCCATGCTTCTGCATTTTGGCGAAAGCGACATGCCAAACGGGCCATCGGCCCACATGGTCGAGAATCGCCACCTCCACCAGTGCCTCCTGCACAGCGCCAAGGCCGCGCCGAACATCATCTTCGCCACCGGAACGGCGGTCACGTCCTACGCCTTCGGCCCGGGCCTCGCGCACGTCCGGCTCGCCGGTGGCGCGGACTATCGTGCCGATCTCGTGGTGGCGGCAGACGGCCGTAACTCGCCGGCGCGGGAGGCCGCCGGAATCGCCATGCGGGGTTGGGACTATGACCAAATGGCGATCGTGGCGACCGTTGAACACGATCTGCCGCACCACGGGCGGGCCGAGGAACATTTCACGCCATCGGGGCCGTTTGCCATCCTGCCGCTTCCGGGCAATCGCTCTTCGCTGGTGTGGACCGAACGCAAGGAGGATGCCCGGCGTATATTGGCATTGCCGGACCATGAGTTTCTAGCGGAACTCATGGTGCGATTCGGCGATCACCTTGGCGGCGTGGGCGTCATCGGCGGGCGCCACGGGTATCCACTCTCGGTCTTTGTCGCCCAGGAATTTGCTGGCCCCCGCCTGGCGCTGGTGGGAGATGCCGCCCATGTGCTTCATCCTCTCGCGGGCCTTGGTTTCAATCTCGGCCTCAGGGATGTTGCCGCCCTTGCGGAATGCGTTCACGACGCGGCGGCGCTGGGGCTTGAGCCCGGCGGTGACGCGATCCTGCAACGCTACGCGGCATGGCGGCGCTTCGACACGGTGCTGACCGCGGCTGCCGTCGATGGCCTCAACCGGCTCTTTGGCAATGACAACGCGCTTCTCAGGCTGCTGCGCGATGCGGGTCTTGCAGCCGTGAACCGGATTCCGGCGCTCAAAACCGGTTTCGTCAACGAGGCGGCCGGAAATTCGGGATCGCTGCCTAAATTGCTGCGCGGCGAGCGGGTTTAGCCGCGCGAGCGGCCTTGGGCTTCAAGTTTGACAAGATAACCGTTCCAGATGGGATCATGCTCGCGCCCCAGCTTGGCGAGGTAGGACCAGGTAAAGAGCCCGGTGCTGTGGCTGTCATCGAAAATGATGCGGACGGCATAGGTTCCCACGGGTTCAAGGCGGAGAATACGAACGGTTCTCTTGCCGAAGACCAATTGCTCTTGGCCCGGCCCGTGGCCCTTCACTTCGGCGCTCGGACTTTCGACGCGTAAATATTCCGCCGCGAGCGGGTAAGACTGACCGTCATCGAAAACAACCGTGAGTGTCTTTCCATCCTTGGCCAGCCGCAGTTCAACCGGCCACGGCTCACTCATCGCCGAGCTCGCGGGCCTCGTCGGGCAGCATGATGGGGATGCCGTCGCGGATCGGATAGGCCAGCCGCGCCGTGCGCGAGATCAGTTCCTGGCGCTCGCGGTCATAGTGGAGCGGCATCTTGGTGAGCGGGCACACCATCATTTCGAGAAGTTTCGGATCCGCTTCGCGAGGCACGGACATGACTATTGCAGGCGCGAATTGCTGCCGCGCGCCGTGCGCGCCAGCGCCATTTCGGTGAGCGCCACCAGCACGTCGGCTCTGGTCTTGAGGTCGGTGGCTTCCAGCAAGGCCTGTTTTTCCTTGGGCGCGTAGGGCGCCAGTTGGGACAGGGTATTCACCAGAATTTCCGTCGAAGCAGCGTCGACCTGGTCCCAATCGGCATTCATGTCATTGGCATTCAGATAATCCTTGAATGCCTTGAGAAGTGCCGGCCGGTTTACCTCTGCCGCGCCCATATCGGAAACG
Source organism: Aestuariivirga sp. (assembly GCA_046708645.1). Classification (GTDB taxonomy): domain Bacteria; phylum Pseudomonadota; class Alphaproteobacteria; order Rhizobiales; family Aestuariivirgaceae; genus Aestuariivirga. The sequence continues at coordinate 5,791 of JBKKDI010000311.1, read as the reverse complement.
AGATCGACGGCATAGGGATGGAAATTGGCAATCACCTGCCGGTAAGGGGTGGCCATTTCAAGCTCCTCGGAGACTGCGAAGCGCGAGACGCCGGTCAAGGTAATCAGCATGCGGTCATCCGGTGTCTCGGCATAGGCGGTGATCCGTCCGGCACAGCCCACGGTCATGAGGGGCGGCCGGTCTTCCTTCTCGCTGCCGATCATCGGCTGAATGATGCCGATGAGCCGGTCGCCCGCCAACGCATCCGTCACCATTTCAAGATAACGCGGCTCGAAGATGTTGAGCGGCAGGTCGGCCCGCGGCAGCAGCAATGCGCCGGAAAGCGGAAACACGGCCACGCGCTGGGGCAAATCGGCGGGGTTGCGGTATCGTTCGAAAAATCCCATGGGCCCTCAGGAAAAAAGGATTGACGACAGTCTGCGGCGTCCCTGCAATGTAAGCTCGTCCTTGGCCCCCCAGGCCTCGAAGAACTTGACCAGCTGCTTGCGCGCCGCCGCTTCGTTCCACTCGCGCTCCTTGCGAATGATATGGAGAAGGTGGTCGAGAGCCTCTGCCTTCTGCCCGGTGCCATTGAGGAGATTGGCGAGATCGAAACGCGCCTGAAAATTATCGGGATTGCGGCCGACTTCGGTTTGCAGCGCGTCCGCTTCCGAAAGATCGACGGGGTTTCGCGCCAGCTCAAGGGCTGCCTTGGCGCTCAGAACTTCGGGGTCATTGGATTTTGCCGGAGGAACCAGGGCCAATGTCGCGTGGGCGCTGTCGAACTCGCCGGTTTCGATCTGGCATTTCGCAAGGCCTGCGAGAGCGCCGGCATGCTCGCGGTCAACCTCGATCACCTGCTGGAAAATCTGCGCCGCCGCCTGATAGTCTTTTTGGGCAAGGGCTTCACGTGCCGCGCCAACGGTTGCCTCGATTTCTTCGGCCATGCCGCCCTGCCCGCCCAGGCGATCGATGAACTGCTTGATCTGGCTTTCGGGCAGCGCCCCCATGAAGCCATCGACCGGCTGCCCGCCCACGAATGCGAAGACCGCCGGGATGGACTGAACCCGCATCTGGCCGGCGAGCTGCTGGTTTTCATCCACATTGATCTTGACCAGCCTGACCTTGCCATTGGCCTGCTTCACCGCCTTTTCCAGGGCGGGCGTCAACTGCTTGCAGGGGCCGCACCAGGGCGCCCAGAAATCGACGATCACGGGCACCGTCTTCGAGGCTTCGATCACGTCGGCCATGAATCGCTTGGTGTCGGAATCCTTGATGAGGTCCGCCGGTGTTGCCGCCGGGGTTCCGGCGGGTGCCGCACCGAGAGTAAGGTTCATCGGAAAATCCTCAAGAACATCGCCCCTAGATGGCCCATTCGCGCCGGAAATTCAATCACGCGCCGCTTACCGCGACAATGCGGGGTTCATGGCCGCAGGAGCGGATGAATCTCATAAGGTCGGTGGCGCGCAGGGTTGCGGTCGCATCGTTGCGGAGCGGGTGATAATTCAGGAACTCCTCGCGCATCATCGATTCATCGAGGATCACGTTCGCCCGTGCAGTTGTGTCGTTGATCAGGCCGAAGGGCGTCACCGATCCCGGCTCAACTCCCAGAACCTCCATTAGCAGATCGGGCTTGCCGAAGGAGAGCCGCTTCGAGCCGATCCGGGCCGGTGCCGCCTTCAAATCGACCCGGGCATCCTCAAGGCAGACGATGAGCCAGGCCTCCCCCTTTTCATCCTTTAGAAACAGGTTCTTGCAATGGCCACCGGGAATTTTGCCGCGCAGTGCGCGGGCTTCCTCCACGGTGAAGACGGGAGGATGCTCATGGATCGTGGTTTCTATGCCAAGGCTATTGAAGCGGCTTAACAGATCGGCACGGGAGGCGGGCATCGGCGGGTGTCATCCGGAATTTAAGGCGGGTTCTTCTTGCATTTGTTTTTGGGCTGCGCAATAACCCGGGGCCACCTCGCCGGCCTCGCCGGCTTACTCCAAGCGGGCGTAGCTCAGGGGTAGAGCACAACCTTGCCAAGGTTGGGGTCGAGGGTTCGAATCCCTTCGCCCGCTCCAAATCAGAAGCTCACAGAGGCCCGTAGCGACGGGCTTTTTCGTATTCAGCCCTCGAAAATCGAAGATGGTTTGCTCCACGCAGCGGGGCCGTGGTTACAGTGCGGTTACAGTCTCACCATTGCGCGCTTGTCTTAAATTTCGCAGATTGGGGAACCCTTGAGGAGTTCACCAACACGGACAAACACATGCCGCGGACCCCCCGACCACGAATGTGGGACACCGATGAACTCATCCTTGTCCTGGCGCTGAAACAGAAAAATAGAAAGGCGGCTCATATGCCGGATGGCCGGCATCCGGACGTTTTTGAACTGTCTCACTTATTGCGGCGATTGGACCCCGGTAACGCTCACCGGTCGGAAGACTTTAGAAGCCCGCACGCCGTTGCCGTAAAACTTCACACGCTTGATCGATCTGAAAGCGGCCGCTGGGTCTTAGATGAATACGCTCAATCCCCAACGAAGTTGAGAACGGCGGTTGAGCGCATCCGTGAGCGTGCATTCCAAATAAGCCCGGAGTAAAGAATATTTCCCCATGGCCGATAACCGCCGCAAAGCCGCGTTTCAAGTCGCGGGGCCCGGATTAGGGGGAGACCCCTCTTTTCAACATGAAATGCTAGAAGGGTCCCATCACCTATAAGCTTAGTCCTCGTCGCAGATGTAGTTGTCACTATCGATAAAAAGGAAAGACGAGTTGTTCGAACTTGATGTTGCGCTGTCGATAGCCCTTGGGGTGGGTCTTGCGGCAGCGGCCGGTTTCAGGATCTTCCTGCCCTTACTTGTTTTGAGCCTGGCTGCTCATAGTGGCCATCTACCACTCAGCGACGGTTTTGCCTGGCTTTCGACGACGAGCGCTCTCGTAATGCTCTCGGTCGCCGCCTTCGCGGAAGTGCTTGCCTATTACATCCCCGGCATTGACAATTTGCTTGACAGTCTTGCGACACCAGGCGCGGTCGCAGCGGGCGTAGCCCTCTCCGCCGCAGTAATGGTCGACTTGCCACCAATGGCAAAATGGACACTAGCAATTATCGCCGGTGGCGGGGCAGCGGCAGCTACACAGAGTGCGACGGTTTTTCTCCGGGCACATTCGACGGCCCTAACAGCGGGTATCGGTAACACTGTCATCGCCACGGCAGAGCTTGTTGGGGCGCTGGTCGTATCGCTTTTATCCTTGATAGCGCCCTTCCTTGCGCTTGTATTGCTGGGAATGTTTTGCCTGTTTGCAATTCATGCGATGCAGCGTCGGCGGCGCCGAAAACCGCCGGACTAATGATATTTCCAACGTGCCGTACCCTAAAAGAGACTAGCGTGGACGCGGGTCAGGTTCGCTGACAATGCAAAACCCACTGGAGAGACATGATGCAAGGTGACCCTGCCGACAAAAGTTCGAAAGACTTATCTCAACCGAATGAAGCTCCTCTTTGGTCGGCCTTGAACGATGCTAACCAGATCCGGGCTCTTGTCTATGTCGAGTTCTTTCGCGCCATCGAAGCCCGCTACGGTCGCGCGGTAGCCATTGATATCTGCAAAGAAGCCATACGCTGTTGGGGTGGTGGGCTGGCCGCGGAGTTAAAGGCCCATCTTCCAGCAGATTTCCAAGGGCTGAAGGCGTCTTTTGCTTTTGCGCCGGATGGGGGCGCAATGTTCCAGCCGCGGATCGATCGCTGCGATCCGAGCGGGCTTGACGTCCAATTTATGTCCTGTCCGCTCAAATCGGCTTGGCTTGAGGCTGGCATGCCGGAGTCTGACGTCGCGCTCTTTTGCGAAATGGCTGCAGAGGCCGATTACGGAACCTTGGAAGCTGCAGGCTTCACCGTGGACATCGAAACTTGGCAACCTGGCCGCGACGGCTGCTGTCGCCTTAAGATTCGTGCAACGTGATCTCAAGCACCATGATTAGCTTTTGTCGCTTATGCGGCGGCCCACAGCGTCGAGCGCGAGATCCCAGCCAGTGTGGCCGCCGGCATTCAAAAGAGTGTCGCAGCCTACTTCTGTAATACCACCCGACGTGGCGATGCCCCGGATGATCTGTTCGAAACTCTCCGTTGGCGACAGGAGTACCTCTGCGTTTCCCCGGAGCGTGCATGCAACGAGCTGCCGTGCGGTGGAAGGCTGCAGTCCCTTGCGCTCGAACCACTTCGCAATATGCGCCATCCAGCCATAGCTCATTCCGGAAAAGGCGCCGAAGGCCGCCGCTGTATCAAATTGGCCCGCATCGTCGAAGATGAAAACCGGACCTAGGTGCTGCAGCAGCGCGCACGCCCGAGGTTCGTTAGGATGAAGGCAGGAGGGGCCCACTCCGAGTGCGTTGGCATGGCCGGGCATCATCGCCACCACCGCTCGAGCCGGCCGCGCGAGTGCCGCCACTCGTTCATGGGATACGGTCGCCATGACTGAAAGCACGATCTGGTCGTCCCGGAAGCGCAATGGCGCGAGCGCCGCCTCGGCTTGCTCGGGCAGAACCGAGGCAATAACAATCGACGCCTTCTCGACAACATCTTGGTTGGAAATGGCGACCGTGGCCCCATAGTCGCGCGCGAGGATCGTTGCTTTACCCGAGTTGCGTGGTGAGAGGACGATATCATAAGGCCTGCCAGCGCGCGCCAGGCCTGCGACCAGGAAGCCCGCGAGGTGACCGGTGCCGATGATACCGAGGGTCGTCACGGCATCTCATCCAGTACTGCTGCGATCGCCTTGGGGGTGTTTTGCCACATCGTCCCGAGTATGAACGATGCTGGACAGTGAATGAAGCGTGGTTGATGGGTTCATATAAATGCCCTTATCCATGAGCCGGAGTACAAATTTGTTAAACCCGATCGACGTGAGCGCAGAACTCGCGGTAGTATGCGATCTCGTCTCGGTCCGTGAAGAAGATCTGGAACATCAAGTTGACGCCCTGGCAGATCAGCTTGTGGCGATTGTTTTCTCGGCCTCTCCGCTTGATCTCATCGGTCATCATTGTCCGAGACAAGCAAGCTTCCGGTAGTTTGCTCCCTGGTCGGCCAACAACACTTCCAGCATGGCCTTAGTAACGTGAAACGAGCCGACCAGTCGCGACCGGTCAAGACGTCTATACAACCTTATTGTAAGCCAATCCATCCTCTATAGCCTGCAATTAAGGGGTGTGCATCCTTACCTCGTTCCCAGGCCTTTAACGCTCGAGCACACAGAATCCATCTCCTAGGCAGATCTCTAATGTCGAATTCATGCGGCAGATTGCCGGAGAGGCTCGTGCCGATCCGGACATGGTCACAGCGCACCCGCATCGAAGCAGCGTTTCCACCGAATTGATGACAAGGCACTCGACGACCCAAAGACGTGGGTGGACCATGCGCGCTTTCAGAGAAAACGGCAGACAAAGTCATGACGAAAGAAAACGGAAAGGTATGGAAAAACGTGCTTAGATGCTTTACGCCCCGGCTGGGCGTCCAAAAAAAATACAGGGAGTACAGATACATGAAAGTCACCAAACTCTTCGGCGCGGCACTGCTTGTCTCGACCATGCTCGCCGCGGGTCAAGCCAGCGCCAAATCCCTGGTTTATTGCTCGGAAGGTTCGCCGGAGAACTTCACCCCCGCTTTGAACATCACGGGCACGAGCCTTGACGCGGCGCGACCGGTTTTCAACCAGCTCGTTGAATTCGAGCGGGGCTCGACCAATGTCATCCCGGGCCTTGCTGAAAGCTGGGAAGTCTCGCCCGATGGCATGACGGTCACCTTCAAGCTGAGATCCGGCGTCAAGTTCCATTC
>JBKKDI010000310.1:0-3903 GCA_046708645.1 Aestuariivirga sp. | reverse complement strand
GGCCAAGGGCATGATCGTCATCCCGTCCTCGGGCAAAAAGGATCGCATCGCTTCCAATTTTGCGGCGCGGCAGGTCGTATTGACGCCGGCCGAGATTGCCCGGATCGGGGGGCTCGAGCGCGGCATGCGGCTGGTCAATGGGGATTGGTGCCCGGTGTGGGATGTGTAGTGTCGGCTGCGCCGATTGCCGGGAACTCGGTGGGTGTGGCCCCCCACCCCTAGCCCCTCCCCGCAAGGGGGAGGGAGAGCAGTAATCAGGTTTCTTGCTCTTCTGTTCGCTTTCCTATTTTGCCTCACCGCCACTCTCGCCTATGACGAAGCCATCGTCCGCCAGGCTGAACGGGCGGCCGAGGCCTTCCGCGCCGAGCTCGCAGTCGTGGAAAAAGAGCTGCAACTCCCGATCATCACCGATGCCCAGCTCACCCAGCATCGCGTTGTGCTGGAGGATACCCGCGCCAAATCCCTGTTCCAGGCGGCGGCACTGGCCGAACCTATCGCCGAGGTAAACCAGCAGATCGCCCTGCTGGGGCCGGCACCCCCCAATGGCACCAACGAAGCTCCCGCCGTTGCCGGCCAGCGGGCCACGCTCGATGCCCAGATGAACCGGCTGCTCGGCGCCAGATCGCAACTGGAACTTGTCTCCGTCACCGCCGAACAATTGGCCAGCCGCGCTTCCAGCCTGCAGCGGAGCCTGTTTCTCACGCGCATTTTCGAAGCCGGCCCCTCCATCATCAATCCGCGCCTGTGGATCGACACGGGCCTGGGCGCTGCCCTCATGGTCCAGAGGCTCGGCTCGCTCTTTTCCAACTGGTGGAGCCAGGTTAGCGCCACGGCGAATTTTGCCGGCCTCGCTTTGATCCCGGTGTTCCTTGCAGCCTTCGCCGGCGTTTATGTTCTGCTGCGCGGCAAAATCCGCCGTTGGGCCAATACCCGCCGCATCGCCAATCGCTCGCCCGACGATATCGGCCGGCTGTGGCGCATCGTCCGCGCCGTGGCGGTAGCCTTCGCCGTGCTGTTCCTCCTGTTCCTCCCGGTTTCCATAGCCCTTGGGGTGAACGGGTTCATGACGCCCCGCTTCCAGATGGTTTATTCGGCCGCCGTCGAGATTATTTTCGTCACCGTCATCTATTGGGTGATCGCACGCCGGATCGCTGCTCCGGGCCTACCGTCATGGCGCATTGTCAATCTCGATGATGTGGCCGCCGCCCGCCTGCCGGTGCTGGTGGCGCTTGCGGCATTTACGTCCGTCACCACCCGCTCTCTTGGCCGCGTTGCCGATGGCCTCTATCTGCCGGTCAGCTACACCATCGGCCAATCGGCGCTGTCCGCCATCGTCATGCTGGTGCTCCTCGCGCTGATGCTGGTGACGGTAGCGAACCAGCAGGGCCTCCCTGGCAAGACGGCGGGCCGCCGCATCTATTTCATCTGGGCCTCGGGCTTCGTGCCCCTTCTGTGGCTGGGAATTGCCATGGGCGCCGTGGCGCTCCTCGCGGGCTATGTGGCGCTCGCCTCCTTCATCGCCCAGCAGATGTTCGAAACCGCAATGCTGGTGACGGTTTTGTTCCTGCTGCATCATCTCTCGGACGCCGCCGTCGTTGCCAGCACCGACCCGCAAAGCGGCGTCGGCCGCCTGTTGCGTCACGCCACGGGGTTGAGCGAACGCGGCATCGAACGCACCGGCCTCTTGTTCCGCACCATCATCGACGTGCTCCTGCTGATCGCCGGTTTGCCGCTGCTCTTCCTGCTGTGGGCGGTGACCTGGGTCGATTTCCGCAGCTTGGCGATGACCGCCGTCTTCGGCTTCCGCATCGGCGACATGACGCTGTCGCCCTGGTCGGTCATCGTCGTCCTGCTCATCCTACTGGCCGGCATCGTGCTCACCAATCTCGCCGTGCGCTGGCTCGACCGGCGCATTCTCGCCCAAACCCGCGTCAACAAGGGCGTGCAGGATTCCCTGCGCAAGGGTGCGAGCTACGCCGGTTATATTATCGCCGCCCTCATCGCCTTCACCGCGGCGGGGCTCGATTTCTCCAGCCTGGCACTGATCGCGGGCGCGCTCGGCGTCGGCATCGGTTTCGGCCTGCAATCCATCGTCAACAATTTCGTCTCCGGTCTCATCCTGCTGGCCGAACGCCCCGTGCGCGTGGGCGATTGGGTGGTGCTGGCCGCGGGGGAGGGCATCGTCAAGCGCATCAATGTGCGCACCACCGAAATCGAAACCTTCGATTCCTGCGCCATCATCGTGCCTAACTCCATTCTCATCTCCGAACCCGTGAAGAACTGGACTCACGGCGACACCATGGGCCGCTTTGCCGTATCATTGACGGTCGCTTTCGACTCGAAGCCCGAGGCCGTGCGCGACGTTCTGATGGAACTGACGCGCTCCCACCCCAAGGTCTTGACCTGGCCCGAGCCGCAGGTGCTCCTCGTCCGCTTCAGCCCCTTTGGATTGGATTTCGAGATCAGGGCCAATGTCGCCCACATCTACGATGGCGCCATTGTCGCCAGCGATCTGCGCTTCGCCATCCTGAAAGCCTTCGCGGAAAAAGCCATTACCATTCCGCGCCCGCCTGCGCTAATCCAGCCGTCATGAACCGGATTCTCTCCATCATCGGCCTTGAGCCCCCATTTTTTATCATCCCGGCGAAAGCCGGGACCCATTTCGCCGCGCCAGGGCTCTCGATAGCTGAAGTTCGACAGATTGAACCGTGGGTCCCGGCTTTCGCCGGGATGACGGAGGTTAAACAGCAGCGGAGCGGCGATCGACAGCGATCGACTCCAGACCATGAATGACCTGCGCGGCGATTTCGAAAACCTGACGGGGCTTGAATACCTCAAGCGCATGATGGCGGGTGCCTTCCGCTCGCCCATGGCCGATGCGACAAATATGCGCCTCATCGCAGTTGCCGACGGCACAGCCACCTTCGAGGCTCACCCCTCGGAAAAATTCTATAATCCCCAACAGCGCGTTCACGGCGGCTACACCGCAACTCTGCTCGACAGCGCCATGGGCTGCGCCGTCCAGACCAAGATGGATCGCGGCGTGGCCTTCGGAACCATCGAATTGAAGGTCAACTACGTGCGCAAGATCGACGTGGGCGTGGGCCGCCTCATCTGCACCGGCACCGTCATCCATTCCGGCCGCACCATGTCCACCGCCGAGGCGAAGGTTCTTGACGAGGCCGGCAAGCTGTACGCCCACGGCTCCGGTACATTCCTGGTCTATCCCAAATGAAACCCAACAGCATCGTCAAGGCGGGCCGCGTTAGCTTTGGCAACGCCCTGCCGCTCGCCCTCATTTCCGGCCCCTGCCAGATGGAAAGCCGCGACCATGCTTTCACCGTGGCAGGCAAGCTCAAGGAAATCTGCGTCCGTCTCGGCGTAGGCCTTGTCTACAAGTCGAGCTTCGACAAGGCCAACCGCACCAGCCTTTCCGGCAAACGCGGACTAGGACTGGAAAAATCGCTTGCCGTCTTCGCCGCCATCCGCAAGGAACTCGATCTGCCGGTGCTCACCGACGTTCACGAAATTCATCAGTGCAAGGAGCTTTCTCCCGTCGTCGATATTTTGCAAATCCCCGCATTCCTCAGCCGCCAGACCGATCTGCTTATCGCCGCCGCTGCCACAGGCCGCGTGGTCAACGTGAAGAAGGGCCAGTTCCTCGCCCCCTGGGACATGAAGAATGTGCTCGCCAAGATCGTTGACAGCGGCAATCCCAACGTGCTCCTCACCGAGCGCGGCGCCAGCTTCGGCTACAACACCCTTGTTTCAGACATGCGCTCCCTTCCCATCATGGCGGAGACGGGAGCACCGGTCATTTTCGACGCCACCCATTCGGTGCAGCAACCGGGCGGGCAGGGCACCGCCTCCGGCGGCGACCGCGCCATGGTCCCGGTCTTGGCC
>JBKKDI010000309.1:0-2625 GCA_046708645.1 Aestuariivirga sp. | reverse complement strand
TCATGATGTCGAGCACCACGAGATCGAACACAATGCCGCGGCGGCGTTCGCGCGCTTCCGCGGCCGAGCCCGCCACCGTCACCAGGAAGCCGTTTTCCGCCAGATAGGATTGCAGCAGCTGGCGGATGCGCCGGTCGTCATCGACGACAAGAATATGCGGTTTTTCACCCACGGCCTTCGCGGTCTCCGCCAATGATGCTTGCTTTGCCAATCCAGTCACGCACGCCCTCGCGGTTTTCCGGACTTACAAGATGATAGAGAATCGTGCGGTAATGATGGCTGGCCCCCTTGTCCGATTGCATCAGCGCCCGGCGAATGCGCGCGATCTGCGGCGCCATTAGCCGCTGGCGCAGTTCCTCGCCCGCCTCCGTCAGGTAGAGGAGGCGCTGGCGCCGGTCGATTTCACCTTCCTTCTGGAACACGTAGCCCTTGTCGATCAATTCCTTCAACACGCGCCCCAGGCTTTGCTTGGTGATCCGCAGGATGTCGAGCAATTGCGCCACCGACATGCCGGGGTCGCGGCCAACGAAATGCACCACCCGGTGATGCGCCCGGCCGAAGCCTAACTCCTTGAGTATTTCATCGGGGTCCGACACGAAGTCGCGGTAAGCGAAAAACAAGAGTTCGATCAGGGCGAGAGTCTCGCGGTCGGCCGGATCCGGTTCCGATATTATGTCAGCCATATTGACATATTTTTCCGTATTCGATACTTTCGACATTGCCGGTACGATGTTTGATTTCTGCGAGACGCCGTACGTCCCTGACATATAGGAGCCCAGCCATGGCAGCAATCATTCCATTCGACCAGCGCGACGGCGTCATCTGGTTCAACGGCGATTTCGTCGAATGGAAAGACGCCAAGGTCCATGTCCTGACCCACGCGCTGCACTATGCCTCAGCCGTTTTCGAAGGCGAGCGCGCCTATGGCGGCGAAATCTTCAAATTGACCGAGCATACCGAGCGCCTGTTCGCCTCCGCCGAAATGCTCGACATGAAAATCCCCTATACCGTGACCGAGATCGACAAGGCCAGCCGCGCCACGCTGGCCCGCCAGGGCTTCACCGATGCCTATGTGCGCCCCATCGCCTGGCGGGGCTCCGAGATGATGGGCGTTGCCGCCCAAGGATCGCGCATCAATGTCGCCATCGCCATCTGGCAATGGCCCGCCTATTTCGATCCCAACGCCTTGGAGAAAGGCATCCGCCTCGACATCGCCAAATGGCGCAGGCCCGATCCCATAACTGCGCCCGCCAAGGCCAAGGCCGTTGGCCTTTACATGATCTGCACCCTCTCCAAGCACGAAGCCGAGCGCAAGGGTTACGCCGACGCCATGATGCTCGACTGGCGCGGACAAGTGGCCGAATGCACCGGTGCCAATATCTTTTTTGTGAAGGGTGGCGAAATCCACACGCCCACGCCCGATTGCTTCCTCGATGGCATCACGCGCCGCACCGTGATCGACCTCGCCCGCCGCCGCCAAATCAAGATCCACGAACGCGCCATCATGCCGGAAGAACTCGACGGTTTTGAAAGCTGCTTCATCGTCGGCACCGCCGCCGAAGTAACCCCTGTGGGCGAGATCGGCCCCCACAAATTCACCGTCACCGACATGGTGCGGACGCTTCGCTCGGACTACCTGGCCGAAGTCCAGCCGAAGAAGAAGGCGGCATAACCATAGCGCGCGAAAGCGGCTTGCCCGCCACGGATGTTGCGGGTCTCCAAACTCTGATCTAACGTGTGCCCCGGCTGCTATTCACGGCGGCAAAGGAGACGTCCACCATGTGCAATGCTTGCATTATCGAAAATGTGAAAAGCTCCATGTTGTCCCGCCGTTCGATGTTCCGGGTTTCTGCCGCGGCAGGATTGGCCGCGGTGACGGCGGGTCTCACCAGCGCAAAAACTTCACTTGCCCAGAGTGCTGGCAAAGTCGTGGACCTGACCCACGTTTTTGACGGCAAATTTCCGACCTTCGACGGCAAGCCCGGAATCGAAATGGAAAAGGTCGTGGATTTCGCCAAGGATGGTTACACGATATTCAAGCTGACAATCTTCGAACACTCGGGCACTCACATCGACGCGCCCCTGCATTTCACCGCCGATGGCACATCCGTCGCCGATCTTGAACCGTCAAATCTTGTTTGCCCCCTCTGCATCATCGACATCAAGGCCAAGGCGAAAGACGATGCCAATGCCATGGTCATGAAATCCGACATTGAAGCCTGGGTCTCCGCCAATGGTGACATTCCAAAGGGCGCCTGCGTGGCCATGAATTCAGGCTGGGCCTCGAAAGTCGACAAGCCGGAATACAGAAACACTGCCGATGGCGCCTTCGCGTTCCCCGGCTTCTCCAAGGAAGCAACCGACATGCTCACAGAAATTGGAGCAGCGTCGATCGGCGTGGATACCCTCTCGCTTGATCCCGGCAATTCAAAGGATTTTGCCGTGCACAATTCCTGGCTGCCATCGGGTCACTACGGCATTGAAAACTTGGCCAACCTTGAAGGTCTGCCCGCCAAAGGTGCCTCCGTTTTTGTCGGCGCGCCCAAGCACAGGGGCGGCACAGGTGGCCCTGCCCGCGTGATGGCTATGATGTAATCCGGCCGCGCGCCGCCAGAACGCCAAGAA
>JBKKDI010000308.1:0-11316 GCA_046708645.1 Aestuariivirga sp. | reverse complement strand
GCACCACAGCGTTCGTAAGCGGAATGGCCAACGCGGTGGCGACGGCATTGAGCGTCACCCCGGCGCAGGCGACGAGCGCCTCGAGCAGCATGTCGCCGGAACAAGCGTGCAAGCCGCTGCCGCCGGTGGCCGGGTGCAGCCCTGCCTCGATCATGGCGCGCGAAGTCGCCACAGCGCAGGTAATGCCTTCGCCGATGAGGCCTTCAGCCTTGAGGGTGATCCGCGCCTCGCCGGGCGCCTCGCGATAACGCGCCTTGAGCGGGGCCTGCAATGACTTGAGGTGTTCGGAGTCCATGATGGCGATCATTTCTTTCTTTTTGTGGGAACAGGCGGGGTCGCAACTCATTTTAAGGGCGTCCAGCAACAAGGAGCAAGGACATGCCGAACAAACGGAAGAATATGCCAGATAAGAGCCAGGACGAACGCGACCGCAACAAGGATGTTCAAGGCGGCAAGGAAAGCCGCGGCGGCCGCGAAGACAGCCAAGAGAGGCGCCAGCAGGACCAGGGCGGACATTTTGGCGGTCAGCATGAAAGAGGGCAACCTTACGATCCGGCCAGCAGGAGGTAATAGTGCATTGGACGGGAGGCAGGTTGCCGCCTCCTGTCCCCAGGCCCGAGGAACTTTTCTGACAACACCCCATGCCATGCCGTCCTTCGCCAGGAAGCTGACGGATGCTGAATTGCCGCGGTCGCGACCTATGTCCGCAATTCGTTCGGCCACCGAGCGCCGGCCGTGAGTGCCGAAGAGGTTGCGGAGATCCGGTCCGAGCCGTAACACGGGAATATGAACTATCGGCACGCCTACCATGCGGGAAACCATGCCGATGTGCTGAAGCATGCTGTTCTGGTGCGGGTGCTTGTGTGTCTGAAGAAAAAAGATAAGCCATTCCGCGTGATCGATGCCCATGGCGGCGTTGGCGTTTACAATCTTGACGGGATTGAAGCTGGCAAGACGAGCGAATGGCAAGACGGGATCGGCAAAATGGCTGAGCCCTTTGCTACGGACATCGAAGCCCTGTTAGCGCCCTATCGTGAGACGATTGCAGGACTCAACCCGGGCGGCGGTCTCGCTCGCTATCCCGGATCGCCTTGGATAGCGGCCCGGCTCATGCGCGATACGGACCGCATGGTTGCCAATGAGCTGCACCCCGAGGACAGGGTTCTTCTGGAAACATGTTTCCGTCACGACCCGCGAGTGCGGGTGACGGGTGTTGATGCGGAGATCTGCATCAAGGCCAATTCGCCGCCACCTGAGCGGCGCGGCCTCGTGCTCATCGACCCGCCTTACGAGCAGACCGATGAAGCCGACCGGGCCGTGCGCATGCTGGCAGAGGGGATCAGGCGTTTCGCCACGGGATGCTTCATCCTGTGGTACCCGCTCAAGGCCGATGGGCTTGCCGAAAAATTATGCGAAGGGGTGAAGGCTCTTGCCGTGTCCGGAACGCTCCACTGCGAAATGCGCGTGAAGGAGCCTTTCAGGGAGGGGGGTCTTGCGGGTTCGGGGCTGCTGATCGTCAATCCGCCGTGGCGGCTGGACAGCGAACTTGCGCTGCTTGTGCCGGCGCTCGCGCAGAGACTGGGTCTGGGTAACTGGGGGCAGGGAACCGTTTCCCGGCTTCTGCCCCCAAACTAAATCAGTTTGCTGAGGCGATCGCGGCGGCGAGGTCCTTGTACTCTTCGCAGCCGAGACCGCAGCGTTTTTCAATTTCGGCAAGTTCGATCCTGGCGAGATCGACGCGGCCCGCCGCCACATAGCCTTCGCCTAGATATTCGCGGGCCAGCACGAAGTTTGGATTGATGGCAAGCGCCTTGCGATAGTAGTTGATGCCGATTTCCAGGCGTCCCGCCTTGCGGTGGCTGTAGCCCACATAGTTTAGCACGCGGGGATCGTTTTGGTTTTGCACGAGGGCCAGAACATCGAGTGCCCAGTCGTAGTGGCCTTCCTTCGCCAGGGCGCGGCCCTGCTGATAAAGCTCTTCATCGGAAAGGATACCAGCGTCAGCCTTGACGCAAATCTTTTTCTTTTCGCCGTTCTTGACGACTTCCATGACGACCTCGCCCTTCTTGCATTTGAGTCCGGCGGGCGATGTGCCAGTGCCACCGCCGCCGGCGGCGAACGCTACTCCTGAAATGGCAAACATGACGGTGACGGCCAATGTCGCGAAACTACGCATGGGGATCTCCCGGGTTCATCGATTTTTCTGAAGCGAAGTCTAGCACAAATGAACGGCAGATAAACACCGTGTTCAAGCTGGGCTCAGACAAATCCTGCCATACCTGCGCCATCGATCGGACATGATCGCAACCAAACAGGAGAGAAACATGACCAGGATTTCACGTAACAGCTTCATCGCCATCACCTTCGCCGCCGCCGGATTTGCCATGTTCAGCCAGGGCGCTTCGGCTTCTACTGCCAACTCGAAGTATTCCGCCACCTCGCACGCACAGATGCTTAAATATTGCGCGCGCCTGGGAAACCAGGACAACACCGGCTGCCGCGAAGCGGTCATCCGCATCAAGCAGCGCCGTCTTGTGGAGCTGGTTAAAGAGGGCGGCGGCGGCAATGGCGGCAACGGCGGCAACGGCGGCCGCGGTGGCCGGAAGTAAGTCTTCGCAAATTTGATAGCGACGGCGACTACCTGCCGGGAGCAATCCCGGCGGGTTTTTCATGGTTCCCAATTGTAAATCCATTGGTTTCGCTCAAGAGCGTATTGCGGACCGGCAAGCCACATCACGGTGTTGCGCGCCAAGGCAACGAGGCCGCGTGCGTGGTAGAGGCTCGCAAGCCGCCGCGACTCGCGTTGAATACGCGCGGTGCGCGGCTGCCGCAGGCGGGCATAGTCCGCCAATCCAGCCGCGATGCTGGGCTTCGACGCAAGGCAGTTCGCCAAAACACAGGTGTCCTCCAATGCCATGGCGGCGCCTTGGGCAAGATAGGGCAGGTTGGCGTGGGCGGCATCGCCGATCAGTGCGATGTTGCCATGGGTCCATGCCGGGAACGGGTCAAGATCGGCCGCGGCAAACTTTGTCCAGGCAAGAACGGTGGCCAGCAGTTCGGCTAGCGGTGCGGCGGCATCGGCAAAGCCGTTCGTTACTTCCGCCTTCGCCGCCGGCTGCCTCCATCCATCCTCTCGCCAAGGGCTGTCGAGTGCCGCAACGATGTTGAATTGCCGCCAATTGCTGACGGCATAGTGAACGACGTGGCCGCCGGGATAGAGCCAGAGGGTGACGCAATCGGCCGCAATGGATAGCGGAACTTTGTCAAACGGCACGAGCGCCCGATAAATGGCATGACCGCGGTAAACCGGTTCGCGGCGGACCATGATGGCATTGCGAATCGTGGACCGGATTCCATCCGCTGCGATGATGGCCGCACCATGCTCCGGGGCACCCCCGGTAAAATGCAGGAGGGCGCCCCGATCGGTATTTTCGGCTCCCTGGACCTTCTTGCCCGTGTGCAGGTCGATGAGGGGCGTGACTTGCGCCGTCTGAAGAAGCCCCTGCAACAGATCGGCGCGGTGAGCGACACGGTAAGGTGCGCCAAATCGGGATTCGAAGGATTTCCCCAGCCTGATGCGCTGCAAGAGGGCACCTGAGCGTCCGTCGCAGACGTGGATTTCAGATGGCATTGCGCAATTAGGCTCGATGGCATCCCACGCTCCCAAGAAGCGCAGGGCGCGCACCGCATTGGGGCTTATCTGGATTCCAGCGCCTGTTTCCTCGAAGGCTTCAGCGCGCTCGAACACTTGGACGCTCCGGCCAGTTCGCGCCAGCGCCAGGCCGGCTGCGAGGCCGGCGATGCCGCCGCCGGCGATGAGAAAGGGCCGTTCATTCATGGCCCATGATCGCATATTGCATTGCCTTTGATGAGGCTTGCCGTGAACGATGGCAGGCTTTAGGACTGCGCCCGATTTTCCCGCTTAAGGTTTCTTGCCATGGGCTTCATTTCCGACGCACTCAACCGCATCCAGCCGTCCGCCACCATTGCCATTTCCGGGAAAGCCATGGCGCTCAAGGCGGAAGGCCGCGACATCCTGGGTCTGGCGGCGGGCGAGCCCGATTTCGATACGCCGGACAACATCAAGGAAGCCGCAATCGCCGCGATCCGCGCCGGCAAGACAAAATATACGCAGGTCGACGGCATTCCGGAACTCAAGGAGGCGATCTCAGCCAAATTCAAGCGCGAGAACGGACTCGATTACAAGCCCTCTCAGGTGTCGGTCGGCTCCGGCGGCAAGCAGGTGCTGTTCAACGCGCTGATGGCCACGATCAATCCCGGCGATGAAGTGATCATCCCGGCGCCCTATTGGGTGAGCTATCCCGATATCGTCATGCTGGCCGGGGGCAGGCCCGTGTTCGTCGATTGCATGCTGGAGCATGGCTTCAAGCTGCAGGCGGCCCATCTTGAAGCGGCGATCACGCCAAAAACAAAATGGCTGACCCTCAACTCGCCCTCTAACCCGAGCGGAGCCGCCTACTCGCGAAGCCAGCTTAAGTCCGTCACCGATGTACTGGTGAAGCATCCCCACGTGTGGGTTCTCACCGACGATATGTACGAGCATCTCGTCTACGACGATTTCGAGTTTACCACGCCGGCCCAGGTTGAACCGAAGCTGTATGACCGCACGCTCACCATGAACGGCGTGTCGAAGGCCTATTGCATGACCGGCTGGCGCATCGGCTATGGCGCCGGGCCGGAAAATTTGATCAAGGCCATGTGGAAGCTGCAATCGCAATCGACGTCGAACCCGTCTTCCATCGCCCAATGGGCGGCGGTGGAAGCGCTGAACGGCCCGCAGGATTTCATCGCGGCCAACAACAAGGTATTCAAGGAACGCCGCGACTTGGTGGTGTCGATGCTCAATCAGGCAAGGGGCATTTCGTGCCCCACGCCCGAGGGGGCGTTTTACGTCTATCCGTCGTGCGCGGGCGCCATCGGCAAGACGGCTCCTTCCGGCAATGCCATCAAGACCGACGAGGATTTCGTCACCGAACTTCTGGCCTCGGAAGGGGTTGCGGCGGTGCACGGCGGGGCCTTCGGCATGTCGCCGTTCTTCCGCATATCCTATGCGACGGGTACCGGCGTGCTGACCGACGCATGCCAGCGCATCCAGCGGTTTTGCGGCAATCTGAGATAGGGAAAGCTGAATCATGTTCAATAGTTCCGTAGCCGTGCTCGTGCATTTTCTGAAAGGTCTTTCGGCCATTCTCAAGAAGGCCGAAGGCCATTGCGAAATGAAGAAGATCGATGCCGAAGCGATCCTTCAGGCCAGGCTTTTTCCCGATATGTACCATCTGACGCGGCAGGTGCAGCTGGTCACCGATTTCGCCAAGGGCATGGCGGCACGGCTAGCGGGAATACCGGTTCCAAGCTTTGCCGATGAGGAAAAGACGTTCGCCGACCTTCAGGCCCGTATCGGCAAGACAGTCGATTTCCTCAGTTCACTGAAAGCCGGGCAATTCGCCGATGCGGCGGCGCGGACCGTCACGATCAAGGTTGGCGGGCAGGACATGAATTTCGCCGGTGCTCAGTATCTGGCCAACTACGCGCTGCCCAACTTCTATTTCCATCTGGCGACGGCCTACAACATCCTGCGCCACAATGGCATCGAGCTAGGCAAGAAAGATTTCATGGGGCGCGCCTGAAGGAGGCTTCCATGCCATGGGTGATCATCAGCGAAGATTCTGCGGAAGGCCCCGCGCTGCGCCGGGACGCCAAGCTGATGGATGCCCACTGGGCCTACGAGCAGTCGATCAAGGACAAGATCCTGTGTGCCGGGAGTCTCCGCACGGATGATGGCGGCACCCCCACCGGCAGCCTGCTGATTCTCGATGTCGATACGAGGGAGGAGGCGATGGCGCTGTTCAAAGCCGATCCTGCGACGGTGGCGGGCTTGCGGAGCAATATCGTGATGAAACGCTGGAACAAGGCAATTTTCAACCGCATGGTTAGCGATTGACGTTCTCATCTAGAGCGGCCAACTCTGGCGATGCTGCCGCTTCGCGGCGCTTCAACCAGTAACCCACAATCACGACTAGAGCGGCGCAGGCGATGGCCAGCGCATAGTGAACCACAACGCTTGTGGGCAAGCCGAGATCGTGTAACGCGGGGTCCCTGGCGATCATCTCGCCGGAAATCCAGCCAAGCAGGGCGGCACCGGCCCAGACGAAAAGCGGAAAGCGCCGGATCAGCTCGGTGACGAGAGTGGCGCCCACGACGATCAGCGGGATGGATACCGCAAGGCCGAAGATGAAGAGCCAGTAGTTGCCGCCCGATGCCGCCGAGATGGCGACGACATTGTCCAGACTCATGACGACGTCAGCCATGGCGATGGTGCGCACCGCGTGCCAAAGCTTTTCCGAAGCAGCGATGTTTTTTTCCTCGGGCTTCTCGCCGCGCAACAGCTTCACCGCGATCCAAAGCAGCAATAGGCCGCCGACTGTCATCAGAAAAGGGACCAGCAGTATTTGAGAAATGATCAAAGCGAAAAGGATGCGGAGAACGATTGCCGCGCCGGCGCCCAGAATGATGCCCCAGCGTTTTTGCTTGTCCGGCAGCGACCGGCAGGCGAGGGCGATCACCACCGCGTTGTCGCCCGAGAGCAAAAGGTCAATCCAGATGATCTGGCCTATGGCCAGCAACGTAGCGGTTGAAAAATCCATTTCGCCCTGAATCCCGTTTTGCCCTAAATGGGACCCGCCGCCGGAAAGAGCAAGCAGGGGAACCTTTGCCGCCTCTAGCCGTTAAGGAAGGGTATTCCCTGCCGCATGGGAGGGTGTAACTATTCCATTTAACAAAGGAATTCAAGAATGAACAAACTTATCGCAACGTCGCTCATCGCCCTTGGCCTCACCCTCACTGGCGCCGAAGCCAAAGACGGCGTCAAGGTGGGAGTATTGTCTTGCGACATCGAGGGAGGCGTCGGATTTATCCTCGGTTCATCCAAGGGGGTGGACTGCGTGTTTGAACCCTCCGGCGGCGGCGACGTCGAGCATTACGCGGGCTCCATCGACAAACTGGGCATTGATATCGGCATTACCGGCCGGACGGCGGCCGCTTGGCTGGTGTTCGCGCCGGGCAAGCTCAAGCGGGGCGCTCTTGAGGGCGGTTACGGCGGCGCTTCGGCGCAAGCGACCGTGATAGCCGGGGTTGGCGCCAACGTGCTGGTGGGCGGCTTCGAGAAGAGCGTTAACCTGCAGCCACTCAGCGTGCAGGTGCAAACCGGCCTCAACATTGCGGCGGGTGTTGCGGCCCTCCGCCTCGATTACGTGGATTAAGCCCGGCTCCATATCATCAAAGGGGGCCCGTGTTCAGGGCCCTCTTTCGTTATTAGGCAAATTCCCGCACAAAGCGCTGTTGCTTGCCGCCGGCATTGCGGGGAATTTCTGCCATGTGCCTGAAGGAAACGCGAATCTTCGGGTGCAGTGCGTTGCGTAAATGCGCCGTCAATTTTGCGGCGTCCTTTTCCGCGACCTCTTTGGGCGAGACATAGCGCACCTCAAACCTCAGCTCCGCGAGCTGGGCAATCTGGACGGCTTGCGCCCGCAACGTCTTGTTGATCTTGGCCTTGTCGATCATCGCCTCGCTGCCAAACCCATCGGGAAAACGGAACACCGGATCCTCGCGGCCATCGATCCGCAGCAGCACCGGCAGCTGGCTTCCGCATTCGCAGGGACTGCCCACGGTGGCGATATCTCCCTGTTCATAGCGGATGAGCGGCTGCGCGGTGCTGTAGAGGGGTGTTACGACAATGCGGCCGCTTTCACCCGGCGCGCAAGGGCGGTTTTGCGCATCGAGAACTTCCAGCATGACCAGTTCGGAATTTACATGATAGTGCCGGCCGGCCGTGCACTGGCAGGCCATGAGCCCGGCTTCCTTGGAACTATAGATGCTGATGACGCGGGCCCCAAAACTGTTGCGAAAAAGCGCCTGTTGCTCTTCGCTGACGCCCTGGCCGTAACAGAGGATCGCATCCAATGCCAACCGCTTCCGCAGCTTGAGATTTTCGCGCGCCAGGATTTCCACAGTGTTGGGAAGTTCTTTCATATAACGGCAGTTTGCCGCGAGCATCAGGTTGAGTTTCTGCCTTTCCGGCAAGCGTAGGTTGATCCTGAGATTTTTTCCACGCACCGATGGGATTGACGGAAACGCCGACCAGGTCGCCACGCGAACGTCGGGGATCGTTTTGTTCTTGGCGGTGAAGGCAAAGGAGGCATTGGTTTGAGCGCCGTCGATGCCATGCAGATAATGCATCCGCCCCATGGCGGCGGTCTTCGCCACGTCGGCTATGGCGGTGGCGGTGATGGTGACGGGCACCCCCGAAGACCCGGATGTGCTGAATTTCTTTGTGGGACCGTGGCCAGGTGGCAATGTTTTCGCCATCAGCGCCGCTGGTCTATCGCGAAGTTCGGCGCGGCTCAGGAGCGGAATTTCCGCCCAGCGGCTCCAGTCGATGGCGCCGTCGGCTCGAAATACGGCGTCCAGTCGTTTTCCGTAGAACGGAACTTGGGCGCGGGCGTGGCGCAGGAGGTGCGCTAACTCAGCCCGGGTGTGTTCCAGCATTACCTCGCGCGGCCAAAACTGGCTTTCCAGCAACATTTGGAAAATGCGGTTTGGGGCTGATAACATGATGGATTTCAACGATGGCTGCTATTGCCTTGCTTGCCGTCCGGCGGAAAGCGAGTCAAGCTGTTGCCTTTTTGCCGCTCAGGCGGAAAATTCGGCACCGGAGGGCCGTTGCCCTTGGCTTGGGGCGATTCTCGCGCCTAGAATGGGTGATAATCCGACCGCCTCAAGGCGGATCATTCTTGCAGGGGCATATCATGAAAAAAACGCGGTTTTCGAGCCTTGTTCTGACCGGCACCATGGCGGCAGCCATGTTCGGCGCCGCGGCGACGGCTGCGGACGTCGAGGACATTGGGCCGTTACCCGCCGTATCGGACATCAACGGCAAGATCGAGCTGGGTGGCGGCTGGGCCGACATCGAGGGATTTAACGACGACGCGCTCATTTACGGAGGCGCAGCGCTGAGTTTGCCTGTGGGAGACACGTTCGGCCTACAGTTCGACGTCGCCGCGGTCGACGCCTTTAACGATACGCTGATTGGCGGCAATGTGCATTTCTTCACGCGCGACCCCAATTCTTATCTCTTCGGCATCGTGGCAGGCGCGGGCTTCGGCGATGACGCCGACCTCTATTTCGTGGGCCCGGAAGCCGAACTTTACCTTGGGAACGTGTCGATCGAAGCATGGGGCGGCTATCTAAATCTCGACTTCGACGATGGCTCGTCCGACGATGAGGCTTTCGTGCAAATCGATCTCGCTCTCTATGCAACTGACAATTTGCGTTTCGTTGTCGGCGGCAGTTCGGTCGCCGGATTCGAATCGGGGCGCGCGGGACTTGAATGGCAAATCGGCGACATTGGCATGCCGCTGTCACTCACCGCGAACGCGGAATTCGGCGAGGACGACTTCATGGCGTTAACCGCCGGCATCAAGATTTATTTCGGCGGCGAAGACAAGAGCCTGATGCGGCGTCACCGTGAGGATGACCCGCCGATCCGGTCGCTCAGCATCTTCACCGCCCTGGGCAATGGCGCGTTCCAAAACGAAGACGGTGGATGCACCGTCGTTCGGATCCAGCAACTCGCTGCCGCTATCGATGATCCCGAGTGCGGCGGCGGAGATGATGGTGGTGGTGATGATGGCGGCGGGGATGATGGCGGCGGAGATCCGGAAACGTAGTTACGGCCGAATGGAAACGAGGGCCGCGGATACCGCGGTCCTTTTGTTTGCCAAAGCCTAGATCATGAAATCTGGCATTCGTTCACGAAGTCGCTGTGTTTGGCGCCGGGGCCGTAGGGGTTGCTCTCCAGCTCGCTGAAGTCAATCCGGCACTTCCAGTTCCAGGCCTCATGCAATTTCGCTGCAACATGCTTGCGATCAGCGGCCTTGAACGGAGCCGATGCGACAACCCGCACTTCAATGGCATCGGCTCCGACCTGGGCGATTTGCCACCATTTAACTCCGGTATGGGCGGGGAAAAGTCCATCAAGGGTGTGGGCCACGAAACGCGATCCATCCGGGCGGCGGAACAGGTCGCGCTGGCGTCCGGGGATTCCGTCGATCACCGGATGGGCCCGGCCGCAGGAGCAGGCGCCGCCGAACGACGCAACGTCGCCGATGGCGTACCGGATCAAAGGCTGAGCCGCATTGTGGAAAACGGTCACGAGAACGCGGCCCGGTATTCCGGGCGGGCATGGCATTCCCGTCTCATCGACAATTTCAAGGCGCACCAATTCGGACATCACGTGGAGCGAACCCGCCTCGCAGGCATGGGCCATCGGGCCACAATCTTCCGATCCATAAAATTCCACGACTTCCGCGCCGTACGTATTCCTGATGGCTGTCCGGTACTCGGGCTTCACGCGCATGCCGAAACTCAGACACATCTCCACCGGTAACTGCTTTCCCCCCGCATCCTCCGCCAAAGCGGCAAGCGTAATCGGCAGCGCGGCTAAATAGCGGACACGGTTGCGCGCAGTCCATTCCGCGATTTTATCAATCGGCGTATGACCCGCGATGATGACGCGCGGCGGACTTTCGGGACAAAGCCACGGCGGACCCCATGGGGATGAATCGCGGGCGCCGTCCGGCCAAATGGCGACGCCGGGATTTCGCCGCATCGCGATTCCATACTGTTTTGACCAATCGATATTGTGCCAGCCATGGGTTCGCCAGTTTATCACCTTGCGGACCTTGCCCGTCAGCGCAGTCGCGACCACGGAAACCGGTTTTCCCGAAGTACCCGACGTGGAAACCCAATAGGATTTTCCATGTTCCGGGGGAACAGCGCGGGACATCATCTCGGGTCCCCGCTTCTGGATTTCCTCGCGAGTCAGAACCGGCACCTGGTTCCAGTTCGCCAAATCGACGGCCCCCCGCCGCGCCATCAGCGGTTTCAGGCGCGGGCGATAGAAGGGCGATGTATCATAGGCGTGGCGCACTATTCGCGCGAGCAGCACGGCCTGGTAGCTCTCCAGCTCCCGCGCTCCAAACGATTGCGTGCGCAGATAGTGCTCGTAGAGGGTCTTTATGTCGGTTTGCTGCGTCACGATGGCACGACCGTAGCCAGTGCCGATTGCGCGGGTCAAGCCGGGGCTTGCCAAGCCGCGGATTTGGCGCAAGCATGGAGAGACAGGGAGAAGCGGCAATGGATACAAACCAGGGCAGACGAGCAGCGGGCTCGCGGTGCATCGCATTGGTGGGCCCCTATCTGAGCGGCAAGACGACCCTCCTCGAAGCTCTCCTGTTC
>JBKKDI010000307.1:0-2679 GCA_046708645.1 Aestuariivirga sp. | reverse complement strand
TTGATTCGATTTTCCCGGCCGGCGTCGATACTTCTGGACCATCGGAAACGCGATGAACGCGGATCCACCAACGAAGTAAAGTCATCTATCAGGAGAATCCAATGACCAAGATCGCTCTTTCCCTTTTAGCTCTCGCAGCCCTTTCGACCGCCTCTTTCGCCGATCGCAATCGCGAAGACTTCGGCACAGGCTCCGGCATAGGCTCCGCTGGCGTTGTCATCGAAAGCGCTGCGCTCGCCGTATACGGCAGCGGCAACGCGTCCGTGGGCGGGTTTGAAGGCAAGCAAGGCGGACGCTGATCCGACTCCCATGTATTTCCTACAGGGCTGGGCTTCGCGCCCAGCCTTTCTTTTTGTTCTGGCCAGACTGAATCGTTCCACGATCATACGCAATTGTGAGCAGGACTGTTAACCGGTGATCCACAATTGACCTCGGACCGGCACGTGGTCGCGGACGCCGCTAAGTTTCTGTGATCTCTACAAAAGTCCGGGTTGATAATCCGGTCCTTTTGAAGAAGGATCGTTCTTGATTTGTTCTAAGCGCATTCTTATATTGTTGGCATGCCAACGCTCATCGACAAGCGCCAAGCCGCGGGAATCGACATCGGTAGCTTTAAGGCCGGCGGTTTCACCGCCGTTGCCTCCCAAGTGCGTGGCCGAGGCGCCCGCAATAACCATTCAGGCCGTTTCGAAAAGCAGGCACGCGTTCTTCTTGACGACGGCTGGGACGTGCTGGAGGATTTGCCCCCTCTGAAAACTACGGTTTTCGTGGAGACTCCCAAAAAGATTCTCACGCGCAACGACTCCCCCGATATTTCCTTCGACCGCTCGATCAATCCCTATAAGGGCTGCGAGCACGGCTGCTCCTATTGCTATGCGAGGCCAACCCACGCCTATATGGGCCTCTCGCCCGGACTTGATTTTGAAAGCAAGCTGTTCGTCAAAAGCAACGCCGCGGAACTATTGCGGCAAGAATTGTCGGCGCCTGGCTATGTGCCGCGCACCATAGCCCTTGGCGCCAATACCGATCCCTATCAACCCATCGAACGGCAGCACCGCATTACCCGGCGGATCCTCGAAGTGCTGTCGGAGTTTGGCCACCCGGTCGGCATTGTCACCAAGTCGGCTCTGGTGCTGCGCGATCTCGACATCTTGAAACCCATGGCCGAGCGGAACCTGGTCAAGGTGGCGATTTCCGTGACTTCGCTCGATCCCAAGCTGGCGCGCTCGCTCGAGCCTCGCGCCGCAACGCCGGCCAAACGCCTGGGCGCCCTTGAAATGCTGGCGGCTGCCGGCGTTCCCACGACCGTCATGGTGGCGCCCATCATTCCCGCGGTGAACGACAGCGAGATCGAGGCAATTCTTAAGTCCGCCGCGGCGGCGGGCGTGCGGGAAGCAGGCTATGTGATGCTGCGCCTGCCGCTGGAGGTTAAAGAAATTTTCCAGGAATGGCTGATGAGCGAGATGCCGGACCGGGCAGCGAAGGTCATGTCCTTGATAAAATCGGTGCGCGATGGCAAAGCCAATGATTCAACCTTCGGCCGCCGCATGGTGGGTAGCGGTCCCTATGCCTGGTCCATCGGGCGGCGTTTCGAAATGGCTTGCGCACGGCTGGGTATCAATCGCAACCGGGTAAGACTTTCCACGGATAAGTTCCGCCGCCCGCCGCAACCCGGCGAACAACTAACGCTGTTTCAGGAGCCCACCGCTGCATGAGTCAGAAAGAAAAAGCCCTCGCCTTCCAGGCGCTGCACGCCAAGCCCGGCATATTCATCATTCCCAATCCATGGGACGCCGGCAGCGCCAGGCTGCTCGAACATCTGGGCTTTGCAGCGCTGGCCACCACCAGTGCGGGTGCTGCTTTTTCCATGGCCAAGCCCGATGGCGCTATGTCACGGGAGGAGGCATTGGCCAATGCGCAAGCCATCGTCAACGCCACCAGCCTGCCGGTATCGGCCGATCTCGAAGGCGGCTTCGGCGCGTCGCCCCAGGACTGCGCTAAAACCATCACGCTGGCTGCCGGGGTGGGCCTCGTTGGCGGATCGATCGAAGATTCAACCGGAGACAAGAGCGATCCGATTTATGCCTTGGACGCTGCCGCGGAACGGGTGCGGGCGGCGGCGGAAGCGGCACATGCGTTGCCCTTTCCGTTCATGCTAACGGCCCGTTCCGAGAATTTTCTGCATGGCCGGCCGGATATCAGGGATACTATCCGGCGCCTACAGGCATTTCAGGAGGCCGGCGCCGATGTGCTCTATGCGCCGGGTCTTGGAACGGTGGATGACATTCGCGCCATCACGTCTTCGGTGGACCGTCCAGTGAATGTGGTTATGGAACAACGGGGCATGCGGCTGTCGGTTGCGGAACTGTCCGGCCTTGGTGTCCGCCGCATCAGTACTGGGGCCGGACTGGCGCGCGCTGCTTATGGTGCGATGCTGCGCGGAGCGCGCGAGATTCTCGACGCAGGCCGTTTTGAATTTGCCAGCGAAGCCACACCTTTTTCCGAGATCAACGGCATCTTCTCACGCCGCGATTGACGCCGATCCGAAGTCTTGCCCTTATGGGGCATGGGAAGACGGGGACCCGATTCGAAGTTCGAAAAGGCCGCCATGGCGCGAGGCGCCAGCGTCGTGTGCGGCATCGACGAGGCGGGTTGTGGGCCGTGGGCCGGACCCGTGGT
>JBKKDI010000306.1:0-7357 GCA_046708645.1 Aestuariivirga sp. | reverse complement strand
CGTGGGCTCGGAGATGTTTATAAGATACAGCTCCCACGCCTTACGGCGTGGGCCCCTCCTTCTCCCAAGGGAGAAGGGATATTTCGAAATCTGTCCTCGTTTGTCCGGAATGACATGAACCTATTTTCTTACTTTCTCGATATCTTGCGCGCCGATCTTGCAGCGCTTGCGACGGAGCAGGGCGTTGGCGCTGGACTCGACGTGAGCCGCGTGACGGTTGAGCCACCACGCGATGCCGCCCATGGCGATATCGCAACCAATGCGGCAATGGTCCTCACCAAGAACTTTGGCAAGCCGCCGCGCCAGCTCGCCGAAATGATCGCCGAGAAGTTGCGGAGCCATGCTGACATCTCTGCGGTGGAAGTTGCCGGTCCCGGATTTATCAACA
This sequence comes from Aestuariivirga sp., assembly GCA_046708645.1. Classification (GTDB taxonomy): domain Bacteria; phylum Pseudomonadota; class Alphaproteobacteria; order Rhizobiales; family Aestuariivirgaceae; genus Aestuariivirga. Next base: position 6,969 of record JBKKDI010000306.1, on the reverse strand, counting down.
TCCGCCTCGAGCCCGCCTTCTGGCCGGGCGTGCTTGAGTCGGCGCTGCAGCTTGGCGACGCCTATGGCCGTTCCACTCTCGGACGCGGCCTCAAGGCTAACGTCGAATATGTTTCCGCTAATCCGACGGGGCCATTGCACGTGGGCCACTGCCGGGGCGCTGTCTTCGGCGATGCACTGGCGGAATTGCTGACTGTCGCTGGATATGATGTCACCCGGGAATATTACATCAACGATGCCGGCGCCCAGATCGACACGGTTTCGCGCTCGGCGTACTTGCGCTACCGCGAGGCGCTTGGCGAAACCATCGGTGAAATTCCGGCTGGCCTTTATCCCGGCGAGTATTTGAAACCCGTCGGTGTCGCCCTTGCCAAGGAATTCGGACGGAGCCTGCTCGATCAGGAAGAAGCCCAATGGATGCCCGTTGTGCGCGCCAGAGCCGTCGCCATGATGCTGGACCTGATCCGCGACGATCTCGCTTCGTTGAACATTCGCCAGGACGTGTTTACGTCCGAAAAATCCCTGCACGAAAGTGGCGAGGTGGCCGATACGGCGCGAGACCTGCGCGCCGCGGGCCACGTCTATCAAGGCCGCCTGCCGCCGCCCAAGGGTGACGTTCCAGTGGACTGGGAGGACCGCGAGCAGACGCTGTTTCGCGCCACCGCCTTTGGCGACGACATCGACCGCCCGTTGCTCAAGTCCGATGGATCATACACCTATTTTGCCTCGGATGTGGCTTACAGCCGCAACAAGATTCGCCGCTGCTTCAATGAACTGATTTACGTCCTCGGCGCCGACCATGGCGGTTACGTCAAGCGGCTCGAAGCCGTGGCGGCCGCCATTGCGGGCCCAGGAGCCGTTACGGTGATCGTGCGGCTATGCCAGCTCGTCAAACTCTACCGGGCGGGCGAGCCGGTTCGCATGTCGAAGCGGAGCGGCGATTTCGTGACCCTTCGCGAAGTGGTCGACGAGGTCGGCCCCGACGTTGTCCGCTTCATTATGCTGTACCGCAAGAATGAAGCGCCGCTCGATTTCGATTTCGCCCAGGTGACTGAGCAGTCGAAGGACAACCCGGTGTTCTATGTGCAGTATGCCCATGCGCGCACCTGCTCGGTCTTGCGGAACGCTGCGGAAGCGGGCGTCCCCGATGGCGCGCCGGACTTCGCTTTGCTGCAGGATCCGGCGGAATTGTCGCTCATCCGCCGTATCGCCGAATACCCGCGAATCGTCGAAGCCGCGGCGAGCGCTCACGAGCCCCACAGGATTGCCTTCTATCTATTTGATTTGGCGGGAGATTTTCACGCCCTGTGGAACCAGGGCAAAGAGTCGCCGCAATTGCGGTTTATTTTAACTAATGATACCAAGACGACGATGACGCGGCTCGCCTTCTTGCGTGCAATTCGTTATGTTTTGGCCAATGGCCTCCGGATCCTGGGCGTGAGGCCCGCCGACGAGATGTGAGAGTGGTACGGCAGAGATGGATCAGGACTCGACGAACGGCGCAAGCGGCGATAAACCAAAATGGCGGGAACGCCTGGGGATTGGCGCCAAGGATATGCCGAAAATTTCTGACGAATTCAGGACGCAGCCATTCGCCACGCCAGCCGAAAAGCCGGATGTTCGCGTTTTGCAGCCGGTGACCAAACTGGCGCCCATGGCCCCCCGGGCGCACGGACCGCAGACCGCGCGAGCAAACCGGGACGCGCGCCGCAGCCCCGAGCCCCAGAATTCCGAAGGCTTGGCGGAAAAGTTGCGGGCTCAGAGGGCTGCGGCTGAGATGCTGGCCGTACAGCGGGTTTCCGCCGCGCGCCAGCGTGCCGAAGCTCGCATTGCCGCCGAGCCCCGTTCACCGGCGCCACGGGCTTCCGTGGACGACACGCCCTCAAAGGATGCAACCCCGCCGCGCCCGAAATTCAGCTTTGCCGATGACAACGAGGGAGCGAAGCGGCAGGAAGCTGGCTTCGTCCCTGACAAGAACGGCGGCAATGGCGCGCAACGCAATCCCATCGGCGCGGCCTCCCTTATTCCACCGCGCCCCGCGTTGGGCGGTGAGCGGCCTCAGCCATCGATATTGCGCCAGCCAGGCTCACCTTACCGGCCGGAGTTACCTCCGGCTTTCCGTCCGATCGATCCCGCTACCGGCTATACGGCGCCGCCATCGCGCACGGTACCCTTGGGCACCCCGCGGCCCTATCCGCCTGAACCGGGCCTGGCCTCGGTCAACCGTAACTCGCGGACGCCGTCCTATGATCCCTATCGGCGCGGACAGGAAATTGCCCGGTATGGCGCCGAAACCGGAGGCGAAAACACCCGCGGCGATCACCGTCTTGGCCGGGCGCTTGCAGCCCGGGGCCAAGGGCAGGCCATCGAGGAAGAACCTGACGATGTCTTCGAGGATGAGGCGCCAGCGCGCCGCCGCGCCGGAGCGAGCGATTACCGGTCGGCCTACCGGGAAGCGGAAGAGGGTGATACGGAAGACCGGCGGCGTTCCAACGGGCCCTGGCTTTTGTTGCTGGCCTTGCTCGTGGCCGCCTTCGCAACGGGCGGGGTAATATGGTTGTATAACAACAACGCTCTCACAACGGCCTCGAATTCGACGCCCGACACGGTTCCCGTGGTGGCCGCGCCAGACGAGCCTGCAAAAACCGCCGCCGAAAAACCGGCCGATGGCGCAGGCGACGTGGCCTCCGTCAACAAGAAACAGATTTATGATCGTATTGTCGGCGACCAGGAAGTGACCGGGGATAAGGTGGTTCCGACGGAAGTAACCCCGATACAGCCCGAACCCGAGGAGGGGGCCGAAACCGGCGGCGTTCTCCGGTCCACGGGCGCCAGCGGCGAGAATGCGGACGACGTTGTCCCCCTGGCGCTGCCGCCGGCACCGGGTGAAGAGAGCGAAGGCAGGATCGATCAGGGCACGGATCAAAAAGTCGTGGCCACCGCCGGACAATCCGGGGTCGAGGAGGTCAGATCACAAACCACGACATCGGGGAGCGGCGAGAGCATCGCATCCCTGTTGCCGGCGACCGGTAGCAATGAGGATGCGGCGGTTCCTCAAACCGCGGAGTCGACGACGAATACAACTTCATCCGCTTCAACCGATTCCAGTTCTGCGGCATCGTCTGAATCCGTCGAGCCGGAAGTGCAGCCTCCGTTGGCCGCCGAGGAGAAACCTGCGGCGATAAAAAAGAAAAAGCCCGCGGCCGACGACGCCACTGCCACCCTTGGCGCCGAGCCTGTGGTGCTCGTGCCGCCTGGAGAAATCGCGGCTCCCTCCCAGGAGGGCTTTGGACAGAGCGCTGAACCGGAAACGTTGTCGGCAACGGATACGGCGCAGAACCAGCCGCCGGTTCGCCGCAAACGCACGCTTTTCGATCTTTTTAACCGCAATAAAAGCGAAGCAACCTCGACGCCGGACGCAGTAGCCGTGGAGAAACCGGCGGCTCAACAAACGACCGAAACCAATGTAGCCTCGCTGCCGGAAGAGACGATCACTCCGGTGCCGGAAAAGCAACTGGCTGGCGGCGGCTATGTCGTGCAGCTTGCCTCTTTCCGCAGCGAAGTTGAGGCTCAAACCGAATACGCGCGGCTGCGTTCGAAGTATCCTTCCGTCATCGGCACGCTGCCCTCCAGCATCAGCCAGGCAACCGTTGCCGGTAGTACGCGGCACCGTCTTGGGCTTGGCCCCTTGGCGACGCGCGATCAGGCTTCGCAAATCTGCAATTCGCTGATTGCGGGCGGTGAGCGCGATTGCCTCGTGCGCAAACAATAAAAATTGCCACCATCCAGAACCATTGGCGCCTTCATCGCCGGATGCGCCGGACCTTCCTTGAGTGCCGGAGAGCTGGCCTTTTTCCGGGAGCATAATCCCTGGGGGCTAATCCTCTTCAAGCGCAACTGCGAAACGACGGATCAACTCAAGGCGCTGACCACGGCCTTTCGCGCCGCCGCCGGCCGCCGCGATGCGCCCGTCTTCATCGATCAGGAGGGCGGCCGCGTGCAGCGTCTCGGGCCGCCGTCAAACACCTGGCGCAGATATCCACCAGCCCGCAGCTATGGCGAACTCTATGAACGCGATCCGCTCTCGGCTTTAAGATCGGCGCGTCATGTGGGCCGCCTCATGGCTGAGGATTTGATGGCCGCAGGCATCACCGCGAATTGCGTGCCGGTGCTCGATGTTCCGCAAGCGGGGAGCCACGATGTGATCGGAAACCGGGCTTACAGTGACGGCGGCGGACAGATTATGGTGCTGGCGCGGGCCCATGCGGCGGGGTTCGTGGACGGCGGCGTTCTGCCGGTGATCAAACACATTCCCGGCCACGGCCGCGCCACCATTGATAGCCACCACGGACTGCCCATTGTCGATGCGGCGGCGGATGAATTGCGCGCCGTGGATTTTCCGCCCTTCGCCGCTTTTGCCGACGCGCCCATGGCGATGACGGCGCACGTGATCTTCACCGCGTTCGACAGGGAAAACCCGGCAACGCTATCGCCAACGATCATCAAGAAGGTGATACGCCGGGAGATTGGCTTTAATGGTTTGCTGATGACCGACGACTTGTCGATGAAGGCGCTGTCGGGCAGTTATGCCGAGAAAACGCGCCGCGCTCTGGCGGCGGGTTGCGAGATCGTTCTCCACTGCAATGGCGTCATGGCGGAGATGGTGCAGGTGGCCGAGGCGGCAGGCGTGCTTCGAGGCCAAGCCCGGCAGCGTGCCAGAATGGCCCTCAAATCTGCCCGCAAGCCCAAGGCCTTTGACCGGAAAGCGGCGCTGAGGGATTTGCAGGCCCTCGTGTCCGCATGAAACTGGGGATATCCTGTTGAGCGGGAACCGAATCAGCGGCCCGGCTTTGGTAATTCTGGTGGATTAGATGAGCGGCGGCGAACATCAAGCAGACATTTGGCTGGACGGCACGGCGCCGGTCCGCAGCGATCCCATGTCCGAACAGCCTGATGCGCTGATCGTCGATGTCGATGGTTTCGAGGGACCGCTGGACCTGCTGCTGGAACTTGCCCGCCACCACAAGATTGACCTGGCCCAGATTTCCATACTGGCCCTTGCCGAACAGTATCTGGCCTTCATCGAAAAAGCCCGCAAGCTGCATCTTGAACTGGTGGCGGATTATCTGGTGATGGCTGCGTGGCTTGCCTATCTTAAGTCGCGCCTGCTCATTCCCTCCCCGCCGGGCTCCGATGAGCAACTTCCCGAGGACATGGCGGCGATGCTCGCCTTCCGCCTGCAACGCTTGCAAGCCATGCGCGAGGCCTCCGCCAAGCTGATGGCGCGCAATCTGCTGGGGCGTGACGTCTTTGACCGGGGCTCACCGGAGCCTCTCGTCTTTGAGACAAAGCGCGAATATGCCGACAATCTCATCGACCTGCTGAAAGCTTACGCGGAACGGCGCCAGAAAAAGATGCGGCACCAGAGCTACACGGTGCACAAGCTCCGTGCCTTCACGGTCAAGGAAGCCCGCAGCGTGCTGGAGCGCCTGGTGGGCGCCATGAACGACTGGGGGCCGATGGATCGCTGGCTCGCCGAATATCTGGCGGATCCGGAAATGAAACGTTCGGTGATGGCATCCAGCTTCACCGCCAGTCTCGAACTTGTCCGCGAAGGCGTTGTTGAAATCCGCCAGGAGGCGGCGTTCAAACCGATCTACATGCGCCGCAGCCCCCAGGCGGCCTGACGCGCAGGATGGCGAAGGAGTGACCTTAATGCAGATCAACAGCGTCTTTGAGAAAAAGGCCGCGGAGGAGGAGCCCACTGTGGTAACATTCCACCCAAGTGCGGGGCGGAATCAGCACTTGCGCATTCTCGAAGCCATTCTCTTTGCCGCCGCCGAGCCCGTGGCTCTTGAAAAAATCCAAAGCTCACTGCCTGAGGGCGCCGATGTGCAATCGCTGCTCGCCGATCTTAAGGCGAACTACGCCAATCGCGGCGTCAATCTCGTGGAAGTCGCGGGCAAGTGGGCGTTGCGCACCGCCGACGACCTGAGTTTCATTCTCCGCCGCGAACAGGTGACGCAGCGCCGGTTGTCGAAAGCAGCCCTCGAAACCCTCGCCATCACCGCCTATCACCAGCCGGTGACGCGCGCCGAAATCGAGGATATTCGCGGCGTGGCGATTTCCAAAGGCACGCTCGACATTCTTCTCGAAATTGGCTGGGTCAAAATGCGCGGCCGCCGCCGCACGCCGGGGCGGCCCGTGACCTATGGCACGACGGAAGCCTTCCTCGCGCACTTCGGCCTCAATGAAATAAACGATCTGCCCGGCTTGCAGGAACTCAAAGGTGCGGGCCTTCTTGATGCCGATCTGCCACCCGGCTTCGATATACCCATGCCCCGTGGCGCGGACGAGCTTACCGCCGAGGAAGACCCTCTCGATGGCGACGAGCAGGCGCCGTTGGAGATGCATTTTCCTGAACCGGAGCCCGAGGACGATGCTCCTCCGCCCGGCTGAGTTTACCTTAACACTTCATTCTTAACGTAAAAAGTTCAAGGTTTACCATGACTTGGGCTGGCCAAGCCGCGCGCTTTCGAATAAAATTTGAAGCTTAGTCGAATTCTCCAGGCGGGGCGGCAAGGATCGGCGCCCAAACCACCCCGCCAGCACCTTCGGAACCTAAATCGCAAAACCCCGCGTTCAGGTCCGCCGCATACCCTGAATCGAGGGGCTCGCCGGTCCGGGCCGGAATTGGGTGGCCTCCTCAATTCCACCAGCCCGGGCCGGCACCAACATTCCTTTTGTCATGCCCGGACTTGATCCGGGCATCTCGTTTCGCAACTGCCCAAAAGAAGATGGCCGGGACAACGCACGGCCATGACGAAGAGGGAGCAAACCGGGATTACTTGATTTTGGTTTCCTTGAATTCCACATGCTTGCGCGCCACGGGATCGTATTTCTTCAACGACATCTTCTCGGTCTTGGTGCGCGAATTTTTCCGGGTGACATAGAAATATCCGGTGTCGGC
>JBKKDI010000305.1:0-3422 GCA_046708645.1 Aestuariivirga sp. | reverse complement strand
TGGGTCACTCCGGCAGCCCGGCCTTGCGCATTCCTTCCCTAAGATGGGCCAAATCTACGTGACCCCAACTGGCAGTACGTTGCCCCAAAATTGTGAAATCCGGCTTCTGCCTCAAAATCTCGGCGGTCGCCTGCGCCGCTTCTTCCCTACGGCCAAGCTGGGCGTAGCAGGCAGCGAGGCGGGACAATACCCAGGTTTGGGGATTTGCCTTCCGCTTATATGCTTCAATGGCATCGTCATATCGACGCGCCTTATAAAGAACGCTGCCGAGTGTGATCCAATACCATTCGGGATGATAGGGATTGATCCGCATGGCTTCGCGAATGTGGTCGATGCCTTCTTCAATCTGACCAAATTGAGCTCGCGTAGCACCGTAGGTGACGAGAACGTTCGCGTCATAAGGATTAAGTGTTAGGGCTTGGAGATACTGTTGCTCTTCAGCCGTCACATTGCCAAAACAGAAATACACAACTCCAAGAAGCCAGCGGCAGCGGGCATCGTCCGGCGCCAAGTCCACCGCTTCCTGCACCATGATCCTGGATTTTTCCAGAACATCCTTCGGCGTTGCGTCATAGCCGTTGATCACAAGGTCAGCAAAGCCGCGGTAGGCGCGCGCAAGGGCATAGTCCGGGTCGAGGTCCATCGCCCGCTGAAACAGCTCAACGGCGCGCTGATTGTCTTCAGCGCCATAGCCACGTAAGTGTTTAACGCCACGCAGCAGGCATTCATAAGGAGCAAGTGCCGGTTTGCGGCGGCTTTGCTCGAGGAGAGAACTCTCAACCCGGCTGTGCAGGTTCGCGATGATCGCCTTGGTGATTTTCTCGGGAATTCCGGGCACATCGTCCGCAGCGCAATCGAATGTGTCGCCCCACAGTTGCGTCCGAGCCGCCGCTTTGACAAGGCGAACCGTAATGCGAATGCGATCGGTGATACGCTGCAGGCTGCCCTGCACCACCAGCCCAACGCCAAGACGTTTAGCGATTTCGGCAGTATCGACGGTAAGTTGAGCGACGGCCAAAGACGAATTGCGGTCAATGACAAATATTAGGTGGAATCGTCCGAGGCCGGTAATAATATCTTCGGCAAGGCCTTCACATAGCGGGTTCAATGCTGGATCGGCGCTGATATTGCTGAAGGGCACGACAGCCAGCGATGGCCGCTCCGCTATTTCGCCGGCCCCTTTAGGGCTTGATCCGAGGGCAACAGGTGCAGCCTGCCGATCTGTCAGAATATCCCTGTAGAGCTGCTCGGTTTCCAGTTCGGGCGCCACCCCTAATTCTTCCATCAACGCGTCCCGGCACTTGGCGTAGGCTTTCATCGCCTCGGCCCGGTCACGCCGGTCGGCAAGCATCCGCATCAAGGCGCGGTAAACCGGCTCACGCAAGCGATCACGGCCGATCAACTGTCGGCCAAGTTCCAGCGCGCATTTGACGGTGGCTTCTGGCACATCCGAGCTAGCAACTTGCTCCACGGCCTTTGCAGCAAGGTCCTCAAGTCTCTGCCGCTCTGGCTTGAGCCAATGTTCGAACTCAGGTGTCGGCGGTTCAATTCCCGCCAACAGTTCTCCGCGATAGAGGATGATGGCCTGCTCCAGTGACACAGCATCCGTAGCAAGACGCACAAAATCAAGGGCGTCGATCTCTATACCCGTTCGGTCCATGGTTACCGAGTTGCGATCCGACCTCAATGGAACGAGTCCCGCAGAGTGAAATGCGTCCCGAAGAGCCGCGAGAGATTGCCGAAGGCTTCCGCGGGCCTGGGCCTCCTCGCGATCAGCCCACAACAGGCCATAGAGTTTTTCGCGCGACAGTGCCTGCCCGGCGTTGAAACCCAGATAACTCAGAAGCAAGCGGTCCTTTCGGGTCGGCAAAACGATGTTAGTCCCGTCGCCGGACAATAGGGCGAAGCCGCCGAGCACCGTAAGTTTACTTGCAACCACCGAGGAGAACTTGATCCAATAAGAGACGAGGCCACCGATTTAACGCAGTTTTCACGGATAAGCCATCTGGGAAAGGATTTCAGGCCAAGTCATTTCACGGGCAACCCCCGCAGCATTTCACGACCGCCCTCCACACTCATGGTCAAGATCAACATTAACCAAGAGAGGGATACGGGCATGGAAAGCTTTCTCACATTCAGCAAGTTCGCCAAGCTGTTGTCAGTGCTGGTCTACGAGTTTTACAGGGTTCGCACATCGTTCACGGCGAATCAGGAGAGTTCCAAACACGATGACCGTAGCTGGCACGATGATTATCTGATCGGCAAGTCCGATATGGATGCAGTGTGGTACTATGAGCGTTTGCGCTGGCGCTCGTAGGGCGCCGCACGATGAATCTCCCTCTGTCGAAAATGACATTGACCGCCGAACTCGTGAAGTTATGTGAACGGGCCGAACCCGATCCAGGGCCGAACCCGAATTTTACACCTCTTGAGCCAGCTGACCGTGACGCCCTGACCGAGAGACTTCTGGAGGAACTTGGAAGCGAAAAACTCTGGCTATTTGCCTACGGTTCTCTCATTTGGAAACCCAATTTCAACTTCGTCGCGCAACAACGCGGGACCATTCATGGCTGGCATCGCTCCTTCTGTCTTGAACTGACTCGCTGGCGCGGCACGCCACAATTGCCCGGCCTCATGTTGGCGTTGGACCATGGGGGCCGCTGCAATGGAGTAGTCTACCAATTGCCAGACAGCGAGCATCGCGAACACATCCGCCGTCTCGTTGGCCGTGAGATCACTGCAAAGGAAGACCTCGAAATGGTGCGCTGGGTTACAGTCCACACTGCATCAGGCCCATTCCGCGCGCTTGTCTTTTGGGCGGGCCCGAAAGGCACGGGCATTGCCTTGAAGTTGCCGCTCGAACGCGTAGCCTGGGTCTTGGCCAGAGCTTGCGGGCACGGTGGCTCATGCGCAAGTTATCTCTACCACACAGTATCACACCTTGAGGAATTGGGTATTCATGACCGAAACCTGTGGAAACTGCAGGAATTGGTGGCTGAGGAAGTACTCACTTCCGTTAGCCCAAAGCGGAGGATGGCAGTTATGGCGTGAGGTCTGTTTCTGGCCCCTATCGGAACTCGGGTATTGCGACTTAGGCGTCCTCTAACACCCCAAGAGCGGACAAAGAGAAACTGAAAATCGGGCGATTATACTCTGCTCATGTTGTGGACCATTTCCAAACACGGTCGCTGTTCAAATATTCATCGGGGAATATTTTTTTGCATAGCATTAGCAATATGTCCGCTGCAGACGAACAACTGACATGACGAGGGGACCGGCGGGCGTCTCCAATTGACCATGGCGCCGCCGACAAAGGCGTATTGTGCCGGAATGATGAATAACCGATCTTATCTTCTTATCGATCTTATCGGGGTGCTGATCTTATCCATCATTGGCATTGGCGCGTGGAAGCCCCACCAGCT
>JBKKDI010000304.1:0-6053 GCA_046708645.1 Aestuariivirga sp. | reverse complement strand
CCTGCTCAAGGATGTCATCTCCGATGAGTTCATGGCCTACCTTAAGGATTTCCATCGCCGATCCCTTGAAGGCACAGTTGCCGAGCACGTTGCGTGGCGGATCGGCGGCAAGAAGCAACAGTATGTGTTCGATTTCGGATCGGACGCGGCGGTCGAGGAATTCCGCGCCAGGATTGCCGTCCTCACCGGCATGCGGCCCGAGAAAATCGCCATCTCGGAACGCCACCTGAAGCAGTATGAGGCGGATGCGCCCGACTATCCGGCACCCCACAAGGATCGCGGCGCTTCCAAGATTTCTGTGGGTCTGCCCGTGCATCTCGGTCCCGGGACCAGCATCTGCGTCATGCCGGGGCTCGATCGCACGCCAAACCCCGGCGAGCGCGCCATGTACATGACCGAACAGGACAATCCCGATCTCGCCGGTATCTATCAGTCGAAGGATGCCCTGCTCCTCAACGAAGAACTTGGCGACATGTTCGTCTTCCTCGGCTCGACGATCTTCCATGAGCGCGTCCGTCCCCGCGGCACCGCCGTGCTCTACATCAAGCTCAACGACGAGAATCTCGATCCCCTGGACGAGGACATTTACAGCCCCATGAAGCGGCAGGCTCCGGTGGCGCTGCCGGTTTCCGGCTGATCTTTAAGGGTCGTAAAAACCGTGCGATCGCAGGGCCGCTGCGCGCCCAAAGGCAGGCGTCACGGCCTTTCGCCGTGACGGGTTGCACCATCAATGCTTCGGAAAACAGGAAAACCGGCGCAATTGGGAGTTTTTCAACAGCCTGCTAGAAGATAAAGATAAGGTAAAGGACAGCTGAAACAACCAACAGTACCGATCCGAAAACCAATAAATTCTTCAGGATCAGATCTGTCCTGGCGCTGAGACCGTGATGGTTTTCTTTGGCTGGCCCGTGACCCTGCAAAGGGGATTGCTGGTCACTCAGATTTTGAACCCGGTGGGTCATTGCTTCCCTCAACAAAGCCTTTGTGTCCGCTTCGCTGCGATGCCTTCGAGCATATTTCATAGACACTCCTAGATACCCGCCAACACCGCATCTTGGACATTGGACGAATCGTGTCCTGCTGATGGGTATCTCGTCTTACTCAGATATTGCCGCCTGAACTGAGGGAGATAACTGAACGCTCACACGCCGCCCGATAAATATGGCACAGACGATTAAGGATGGTTTAAAAAGACAGTTAAGGATGGCTTAAGAACGATGAACTCCGCAGTTTCCGGCTTTACGGTGCCAAATCGCACGACTCACTGAAACCATATACGCCAAAATCATTACCACGCCGCCGGCCGACATTCAGATGTTTCTGCAGCACGGCTCAAACATCGAGGGGTTGCGGCACCGAGTCACGACGATCATACCCAGGGTGGCACGAGCTTCACTTGCGCCGCAAGGCTGGCAATTGTCTCTGCGGTCAGCTCTTCGAGAACCACGCCTTTGGCCATGCTCTCGCGATAGTTTTCCCAGCGCGCTTCGCCGGGCAGCATAACGCCATCGCCTGATGCTTTGATCGCTGTGATGAGACCTTCGAAGCGGGCGTGATAACTATCCAGATCCATCCAGTGCGCGACGTCGAGGGCCATGAGGAAATGGCCGTTGTCGCCGAAGCGGGTGAAGTCGTTGTACATGGAGGCAACACCGTCACTCACGCCGGCACCGGTGATGATGCCGGTGAGCATCTCGACCATCAGCGAAAGGCCGAAGCCCTTGGGGCCGCCAAAGGGCAGGAGTGCCCCTTCACTCACCTTGGCGGGATCGGTGATGGGCTTTCCAGCGGCATCAATGGCGAGCCCTTCGGGCAGCGGTATTCCCTTGGCGATGTGCTCGCGCACGGTGGAACCCGCCAGCGAACTGGTGGCCATGTCGATCAGCAGGTGCACACCGTTCCTGCGGGGTGCGCCGAAGGCGAAGGGATTGGTGCCGAGGACCGGTCGGAGGCCGCCATAAGCTACAACTTTCGGAAAGGTATTGCTCATGGCGAACCCGATCATCGAAGCCTCGGCAGCCATGTTCACGTAATATGCCCCGGCGCCAAAGAAATTGCTGTTGCGCACCCCCACCACACCGATGCCGGTATCGCGCGCCAGTGCGATGGCATGTTCCATTGCGCGTTCGGCGGCGTGATAGCCGAATCCGCCGCGCCCATCGATGAGTGCGATGGAGGGCGAGATGGTCTCAACCGTTACATCATGCTGTGGCGTCAGCACCCCGGCCTTGATGCGTTTCAGGTGGATGGCGACGCGTTCGAGCCCGTAGTTCTGCCGCCCCACCATCTCGCACCAGACCATGTGGCGGGCGACGGAAGCGGCCTGTGCCTGCGAAGCGCCATAGGCCACGAACAATGCGGTGATGAAATCGCACAACGTTTCTGGTGCGACGGGCCGCAGCATCGTCACTTGACCGTCACGAGGTGAGGGACGGCAAATGCCGCGCCCACAGCCGACAGCGGATCGTTAATGTGAAGGAGCGGGAAGACGTGGTGGGCGGTGGCGGCGGTCTTTAGCCAACCCAAGCAGTTTGGCAGCCCACTGGCCCTGACGGCGATCCCAGGGCTCCGCAATGCACAGGTCACCGAAAGCGAATTCTCCTTACTTCTGACGATTAGGACTGGCGCGCTGGACTCAAGCATTATACCGCCGCCTTCCGCCAGCAGTAGCCTTAACTGGCACCGCTTCGGCCGCACTGGTCTGGATGACGCCGCTGCGGGTCTCGAACATATGGCCGAGGAGAATCGCGCCAACCCCCGCTACGCTGTTTGGATTTGAGACAAGCACATGGTGATGCAGGCCCGGCGTCGTATTGACCTCGCCGATGAGGCCGTTAGCACGGGTCAACGGCTGCGAGATGTTCTGGCAGAGCACATCGACACCTGCTAGCCTCACACCCAGATTTTGCACGAGCCTCGCGCCGAGGGCTGCGGTGGTGGGATGGACTTCGCCCCGCACTACGTGATTTTCGGCGGCACTGTTCTCATTGACGGCGCGCTTGACGACGATAACTTCGCCCGCCGCCGGAACATTGGACGGAGAGAGTCCACGGGACGCCAAATAGTTCTGCGCGTCGCGGTCGAGATGGAGAGGGCTCAGCGCGGTGAAGGGGCGGCCCGTAAGCCTGCTGCGGGTTTCCGCCTTCATGAGTTGCTGGATTGTGCTTTTGCCGTCGCCAACCAAGCGCGGCGGATCGCGGCGGACCGCGTCGATCAGCCTGCCGTCGAGATAGAGCAGGCGATAGGAGTCGCCTTCGATCTGTTCCTCGGCGATGAGATCGGGATTGAAGCGCGAAGCAAGCCGTGCCGCGCGGCGGAGCGACTTCGCATCGGTGATGCCAGTGGTCACTCCTTGGCCACCGCCGGTTCCGCTCACCGGCTTGACCACGAGGGGCCGACCGATCTCCGCCATCAACCTGTGTGCCGGATCGAGATTGGCGGGCGTGCAACTCACATGCCGCGGCACGTCGAGTCCCTGTTCGGCAAGTAGCCGGTAGGTCAGGAGCTTGTTGCCCATCAGCTTGAGCGTGAGATGATCGTCGAGGCGCACTTCCGACAGGTGAATGAGCGTCGAAAGACCATTGCGGGCGATGCGGTGGTAACCGAAATCCCAGGCCTCGCAGGAGGCTCCCACGCTTGCCGCGGCCTCTTGCCAGAAGCCGTCGTAGAAGGCGCGGCGGAGGACGCGGAATCTCAGTTGTTCGAGAACCGCCGGCACGTCCAGGAGACGCTGGGCCCGGTAGAAACCTCGCCGGATATGGTAGTAAGCACTCATCGAAGTCCCAAGGCATCTATTCGATCAAGCAGTGATCTTCCGCGAGCTGACGGTCGACCCAGTCGTTATTAAAGCAGCCCGCCTTCATGTTGGCCACGTATTTCTGCATGCGGGCGCGATGGGCGAGCAGCAGCATGATTGTGCCCTCGGCGAATTCGCGGCGCACCACCTCGATGCCGCCCGAGTCCGCCACGATGATGTCGCCAGGTTTGACGACGATGCCGCCGCAGCTGGTCGAGTAGTTGAATTCGCTGCGGGGCCGCAATGCAGCGGGCTGAAGGGCGTGACGCTGCGGGCGAGACCGAAAGTCCCGCTTCCTGGCGACCCGGGAGATCGCGCACCAGGCCGTTGACGACGGAGCCGGCGATGCCGCGATGTTTGGCCTTGTTGGTCACGAGATCGCCGAACACCACATTCCTCTGGCTGCCGCTGGTGTGGTTGAGAGAGGAGACCATTGGCGCCCTTGAATGTTTAGTTACGGATGTGAGATTGGCGATGCACTCGTGGTAACGAAGATAGTTGTGGTGGCTGACAAAGTCATTGATCTGGGTTTCGAGATCGCCGGGAAGATGATAGCTCTCGAGAGGAATGTGGTTCTTGAGAGTGAGATACCAGTGTTCGAACCTGCATTGGGTCCGTGGATGGTAGAGCGCGCCACGGACGTGTTGTATTTTTCTTTCATCCAACCTTCAAGTGTGGCATGGATGTCGCCACCGCCTCGATTGATATACAAAACGCAACAACATCATTGAGATCGGCAGCATTAGACGTCATTTTGAGGTTAACTTCTGATTGCGGCCCAAAGCGTCTGATCAGGGGTCTTAGAAATTTGTCTACAGTCACTGGTTAAGCCGACAACCCTCGGACGATTGGCAACAGAAGTATTGCCCTATCTACGAAATCATAAATGGCCCAGGGGATTTCTGCCTATGGAGGCTGAACGGGCGTGTTGAGGCTACCGACACGCGCATCCGCAATGGTGATCGTGTCGCCCATCTTCTGCAAATTCCGAACCTCGGCTACGTACCGTTCACCCACCGGCCGAAAAGGCGCCGCAGCGGCAAGCAGGAAGCAAGTTCCGCAAGGTTACCAATCCCTCGCGGATGAGGCGCTACGCTCGGTTTATCTCGCCAGCCGCGGTCCCAATCCCGGCAAGCCTTTCAACATCATCATGATCACCGCGTGTTTGCACGACACGGCCAGCGCCGCCACGGCGCGGGGCATCGCCGCAGCTGGCGCCGCTGACGGCCGCAACGTCCTTTATGCCGATCTGGATCCCCCGGCAGGCGGGCAGACCACTGCAAATTCGTGGGTAAAAGCTGTCGACCGGTATCTGAGCAACGAAATATCCCTTTCCGCCCTGATGAAGGAGGCGGCGCCCAAGGCTGCCGGTCAAGTCGGTCTCGCGAACGAATTTGGTGAGCTTTGCCGTGTTCTCAATTCGAAAAAGCTACCTGACCTCCTCACGGCGCTGGTCCGCAAAGGCTATGATTTCATAGTCCTGCATGCGCCGCCGGTGCTTGCCGTGGGCGACGCCAATTGGCTGGCGCCGGTGGTAGATGGCGTCGTCCTCACGATCTCCTGGGGCAAGACAACGGAGGAGCAGTTAGTCGATGCAGCGTTTCAGTTGCGGCTTAACCAGGCACGGCTCGTGGGTACGGTAATCGAAGAAGTCGATCCGCGTATTCAAGCCCGCCTTGGCTATGGCGGCTCGTTGAAATACTACCGCCAGACGCAACGTTATGTGCAGAGCAAGGGTACTAGGGCTACAAAAGCCAGAAGAGTTCCAGCGGATGGCGAGGAGCGTGTCTCATCAAAGCCTCCGTTGCAATCCGCCGGGTCGTCGGCGGCGCAGGGTGGAAATCACGGCGCAAGTAGATAGGGCCGGTTTTCCGGCGGATGCTTGCCTTGGGTCAAAGCGGAAATTCCCGGCGAACAACTATGGAGAGTTATAGAAGAATTATTCCAGCGTATTCGCATCGGTGCCGATCCACTTGTTGCGAACCGCGCGGTAATTCTCTTCGACATCGTAATAGGGAACGTTCAGCCCGAGATCGAGGGCGGTAAGCCGGCCGGTGGCGGCGATCAGCTGATAGGCCGCCACAACCCGGTTCCGTTCGGCGTTGACGAGCGTCGTTCTGGCCGTCACCACTTCGGCTTGGGCATCCAGGACATCGAGGGTGGTGCGGGTGCCGGCGGAGAATTCCTGCCTGACGCCCTCAAGGGCCAGCCGCGCGGCGGAAATCGCGTCGCGCGCGGCGGCGATGATTTGCCGGTA
>JBKKDI010000303.1:0-7396 GCA_046708645.1 Aestuariivirga sp. | reverse complement strand
TGTATGAGGAGGGAGCTTTACTTTTTCCCGCTACGCGGGTGCAGCGAAGCTATACGGACATTGATGACATCATTCGCATATGTGAATTGAGGATCCGCGTGCCCGAGCAGTGGCGGGGCGATTATATTGCAAGCCTTGGTGCTGCCCGAGTTGGTGAACGCGAACTCCTGGCGCTCGGGGCAGAAATGGGGTGGGAACAACTTCGTTCCTTCGCTGCCACATGGTTTGATTACAGCGAACGCAGGATGCGTCAAGCAATTGCGCGCTTGCCCGCAGGTGAGGTGGCCGGCTTCTGCAGGCATGATCCCTTTCCCGGAACACCCGAGGAAGGCATTCCGGTCAAAGCTTCAATTTTGGTTGACCCCCTTGCCGAGAGGATCAGCGTTGATCTGCGAGACAATATCGACTGTATGCCGAATGGACTTAATTTAAGTGAAGCTTGTGCGCGGACCGCGGTCATGGTGGGTATTTTTAACAGTCTCGGCGTGAATGTGCCGACGAATGCCGGTAGTTTCCGGCGGATCGAAATCACGCTCCGCGAAAACTGCGCCTTGGGCATTCCACGTCATCCTACGAGTTGTTCTGTGGCCACGCAGAACCTTGCGGACCGCCTGACCAATGCCGTCGACTTGGCTTTCGCCAATTTGGGCGAGGGTTTCGGACTGGCGGAGATTGGAGGGACACAATCGGCGGCCCAGGCGGTGATCTCTGGCGTTGATGGTGAGCACGGCCGCCGCTTCGTCGACCAACTCATCCTTGGCGATACGCTAGGTGGGGCAAGCCCACGCGCCGATGGTTGGCTAGCCATGATTACAGCCGGCACCGCGGGGATGTCCTTTTTCGACAGTGTGGAGGTTGACGAAATCCGCCACCCGATCATAGTGCACCAGCGAAGGCTTGCGCCCGATACTGAGGGCGCGGGGCGGTTCCGTGGAGCCCCATCCTCTCTGGTAGAGTATAGTCCGCGTTCCGGTCCGATCGATGTGCTTTACCAAAGCGACGGTACGATCTACCCCCCGCAGGGTGTGCGGGGTGGCCTGACTGGAGGTGCTGCGCGAAATTTTGTGACCCGCTCGGATGGCCGCGTTGAGGCTGCCAATGGATGGGCTGAACTTCGCTTGGAGGCGGGGGATCGGGTCACTGGCATTTCAGCTGGTGGCGGCGGTTATGGTCCGCCTGAGCACAGGGAAGTCTGGCGGGTCGCGCGGGATGTAGCCGAGGGTCTCGTGTCAGCCGAGCGAGCGCACAATGTTTACCACGTGGTAATGGATTCTGCGGGACTTGTTGATCAGGCATCGACTGCACTTCTGCGCGGGACAGAAATGAAAGTTGATTGACCGGAAGGGATATTCCCTTCCGGCCATGATCAGGAGTTCTTGAAGCGTGCCATCTCCCGCTCATAGGCTTCAACTGCTGTTGGCCAACCCGAGTTCCAGAACAGCTGATGGGAGAATTTCTTTTCCATCTTCGCGACAGTCTCGCTGATGAGGGCAATCTTCGCTTCGTCCCAACCCTCGCCTTTGGCGTGCTCAAGGCCCAAGTCCGGCCTTGGCGTTAAATAGCCCCGAAGGATTGCGATTTCCGCAGCGTAAGTGCCGTTTAAAAACCAGTCGAGAGCCTTGTAGACTTGCTCGACATTTCCTCGAGTTTCAACCTGCTTCGGTATGAAAGCATTTATCATCCACTTGTCGTAGCCTTCGACGGTCCAAGCGTATTCTACATCCGCCCCTTGGGAGCGGGCGTCCTTCGCAGCGGGCTCCCACGCCGACTCTGCAACCACCTCGCGATTGACGAGTAGCGCCACTTGTTCATCGAATGTTGTCCAGAATGTACGGAATTGGCCCGCTTTTTTGCGCTCTATGAGGAAATTGGCAACTGTCTCAGCTTCACTTGAGGTTAAATTTCCCGGGTCTGCGATTTCGGCAAGTTTATTCCATTTGAGATAGGCACCGGCGTGCTGGAGGGTGAAAAAGCTGTCGTCCAACGCCACCATACCCTTTGTGCGCTCGTCATCGAAAAGAAGTTTCCACGAGACAGGTTCAGGCGCCTTCGGTAACTTGAGTTGCTCGGGAAAGTAAGCGAAGGAATCGGCGTTCATTACAAGTGGCATGCTCCAAAGGGCACCTTCACCACCCATGATAAGGGGACTTGTTTTCACACTCTCCGAAACGCCCCCCCAGTTTGAGAGCTTCAAAGCGTCGATTTTACTAAGAAAGCCCTTCTTCGCCAGCGTCTGCCAAGGACCGCTAAAGGCCGCGAAGAGGTCGTAGCGCTCGCCTGCATCATTAGCTTCGACTTCGTGCAAGAACACGCCGATGTTGTCGTCAATTGGTGTGAACTCGATCTTGAGGCCCGTAGCGGCTTCAAATTTCGACCAATCTGGGAGTGCGACTGTGGTCACACCCATGATCCGGATGACATTATCAGCTGCCCTAGCGCTGCGGATATCGCGCGTGAGGATTGCTGGCGCACTGAGCGCCGCCGCTGCGACTGCGGTGCGGGTGAGCAAATTCCGACGTGATATGACAGACCGTAGATCAGTATGGTTTTTCATTGTCTAGTCCTCCTCTTGTGCTTACGTACTCAGCTTGAAAAGATAGGTCCGATGAGCCCTTCATCGGCGTTCCAGGATGCGTAGCTTCCGGTGGTGGATTGTCCTGCGGTCCACAGTCGGCAGATCAGCGGCCCGAATGCCGTCTGGAGTTCAAGATCATAGTACTTCCCCTTGTAGACCTTCAGTCCCGGCCGACATAGGATGGAATTAGCGTTGTCTTGTGGAGTACCATGCAGCACGATCTTCTCTGCGCGGATGGCGAGAAAACCTTTGTCCCCCGGCCGCAACTGGACACGGGGATCGACACGCGCGTGGATCAAATCTCCGGAGGCGGTACGGAGCGTCGCCCGACCGCGGACTATTCGTTCAATATGACCGGGTACGACGTTCTCAATGCCCATGAACTGGGCCACAAACAGCGAGGCGGGTCTCTCGAACAGGTCTTGCGGCGACCCATCTTGCTCGATCCGGCCGCGATTTAGAAGGACAACTCGGTCGCTCATGGTGAGCGCTTCTTCCTGACTGTGGGTCACCAGAATAAAGGTAGTCCGGAGTTCGCGGTGAATACGCAAAAGTTCAATTTGCATCTCCTGACGCAGCTTCTCATCCAGCGCGCCGAGTGGTTCGTCCAACAGTAGGATGTCGGGTTCAGTCACAAGCGCGCGTGCTAGGGCGACACGCTGACGTTCACCGCCGCTCAACTGGTGAATCCGACGAGTATACTTGTCAGGAAGGCGCACCAGATTCAAGGCTTCCGTCGCACGGTTTCGCCGCTCCATTGGCGGATGGCCGCGTATGCGAAGCCCATATTCAACATTCTGGCCCACTGACATGTGTGGGAAGAGCCCGTAGTGTTGGAATACGGTCGCTACATTTCGGTGATTGGCGGGGATGCCACGCACGTCACGCCCGTTGATGCTTAGTTCCTCGGCGGAGGTCGGCTGCTCCAGGCCACCAACGATTCGCAGAAGGGTCGTCTTTCCAGAACCGCTAGGACCGAGAAGGGTGACGAACTGACCGCGCGCGACACTCAGGGATACACCGTTCAGTGCTGTGACGGATCCAAATTGTCGCGACACATTCTTGATTTCCAGAATGATATTCTCGAGCCCCCTCATGTCATTAGGTTGCGAAATCGGGTGGTCTTCAAACATTGGCGCCTCGTCGGAAGAGGAGGCTTAGGGCAACAATGGTGAGGATGAAGCTTCCGAGAGTAATAATAGAACTCAATGCATAAATGATCGGCACCATGGTTGTGTGCGAGGCCGTTTGGGACCACTCGAAGAGTGGCAGTGTAGTAATGCCACCTCTCAAGTAGATACTGCGAGGCAACTCATTAAGTGACAACAGGAAGCCGAAGAAGCCAGCCGACAAGACGCCTGGGAGAAGAAGTGGAAGTTCAATATCAAAGAAACGGCGAAGGGGCCCTGCTCCCAAATCTGCCGCTGCCTCTAGGAGGCGGCTATCAAAGCGAGCCGAGACGACAGTGACGCTGAGAAGGGCAAAGGGGAAGGCCCAGACAAAGTGGCCAAGGATGAGTGACCACAGCCCTGTGGGAATGCCTAAGAAAATTCGATAGTAGATGATCAAGTCGATACCGAGCACCACACCGGGAACAAAGAGCACTATTAAGAACACCAACATTAGGATCGCCCCTGTCCGTCCCATGCGAGGCAGGGCGCGACCGACCGCGGTAGCGGCAAACATGCAAAGAACACTTACAATGGCGGCGATGAGCAGACTTATCTCGAGGGGCTCGAGCCACTCAGGGATTCCGAAGAGCTTCTGATACCAATTAAGCGTAAAAGGACCCGGGATGCCGGTGAGCGGCTTCTCGCTTAGAGACATGACGGCAAGCCAGAGGATGGGTCCGTAAATAAGGAAGACTGCTGCGTAACCCACTAGCACGGTCAGCCCCACTGCAAGCCGTAAGACTAGTCGCTCACGCTGAGCGGCCTGTCGTATATCAATCCCGATATCCCCGCTTTTCATCTCTTGATGCCCTCTAGAATCGGCGCGGTGCCCCCGATCCGGCGCAACACAATGACGAGCAGGAATTGGAGGAAGAGAATCAACATCAGGACCAACGTCGACATGGCGGCGGCCACCGTATAATTGCGGGCCGTCACGAGATCCAACATGGCGTTCCCGAGCATGGCAACTTGCTGACCCCCGAGGAGTTTTGGGACAACGTCATCGCCCAACATTGGTACAAAGGTGAAGACGATCCCCGCAAGGACTCCGGGTAAAGACAAGGGAATGACAATGTGACGGAGGGTCTGCCAGGGCGTTGCGCCGATATCCTTGCTGGCCTCAAGATATTCGTCGTCGATGAGACTCATCGAAAGGAAAATCGGCCAAATCATGTTTGGGAGATAGGGGCCTATAAGGCCAAAGTGAACTGCCGGTTCAGAAAAAAGTAGCCAAGTAATGGGCGCATCAGTGATGCCCAGCGATATAAGGGCTGTGTTTATTGGACCGTGGAGTCCGAGGATAGGACGCCAGATGATTGTACGGGCGGTTGCGCTGAGGAAGAACGGTGCGGTCAACAGGGTCCATGTGACGAGTTGAACGACAGGAGACCGCACACCCTTTGCGAGCCAAAGGGCAAAGGGAAACGAAATCATCAGTGTAATTAGCGTCACAGTTGCGGAAATCCTTATCGTGCGGGCTGTGACTTCCCAACGCCCTGTTTCCAGAATTTCCCAATAGGCCGTCAAGGTGAACTCGAAAGGTTGTCCTTCGGTCGTGAGCCTTACAAAGGATGATAAAATCACGCCGGCGATCGGTAGAATGATCCCAAACAGCCAGACAAGCAGAAATGTCCAAACTATCCAGTCGCCGCGCGGCGCAACTCGGCGTAGGAGCAAGGCGATCATGTCCGCGATCCGCCACCAATATGGCGAAGGGTACTGGCATAAGGCGCATGTCTCATGCAACAAACCATGGTTCGCAATATTGTCGGTTTGTCTCTGTCGGCGCAAACTAGAAACCGGTAATGACAAGCATTAATCTATTTAATAGAGCCGGGCTATTCATCCACTTTTGTTAGAGCTCAGTACGTCCGACATATGGCTATGATTCGGACCGAGCTCCGCTAGGCAAAATATCTTTCGGTAGGATCATCCGGATGCGGCCGCAATCCCAGCAGACCAGCAAACTTGCTTGGCCCGGGCGGGCTTGAAGCATGAAGCCTGCTTCGGGCGGCGGGGGTTAATCCCAGCTCAACCATGTAGCGGTGCATTAGTTCAAGCTGTTTGGTTGCGATGGTCAACCATGGATTCTGTTGCAGATAGCCGGAGGGCATCTTCAATATGGCAGGGGTCTCCATCAGTTTTTTCTCAGCTTCCACCCATCGGCCATAGGCTTGGCAATAGCCTGCGAGGATGGTCCGATCGAGATTGCTCAGAAGCCCAAGGTTGAAGAGTTGGTGAGCCAACCGCTTCCATTCAGCCTTGCCCGACGGGTTGAGGTGTGAGGGACAGGTCGGTCTGGCGGGAGCTGGCTTAGGTTCTTTTTTATTGATTGGACGCTTGCCGGGATTGCCGGTGAGCAATTTAAGGTGGGTGGGTTTCGGACGCCGACCACGCATTAGGCCTCACCACCGTTAACAACGGTAGCTCCAGCGAGGTTTGCATGTCCGTGCTGGACACGTTCGGCCTTGATTGCACGATAGCACCTGCCATCGCCATCCAAGATCGCATCCTTGCCCGTGAAGGACTGCCAGCGTTCCACAACGACATCGACGTAGGCTGGGCTGAGCTCAACGCCCAGGCATACCCGCCCTGTAGTTTCCGCGGCAATTATGGTGGTTCCCGAGCCCAAGAACGGGTCATAGACCGTCTGGCCCCGAGACGCGTTGTTGAGCATCGGTCGCCGCATGCACTCAACCGGTTTTTGAGTGCCATGCACCGTGGCAGCATCCTGCTCCCGGTTGGGGATGCTCCAAAGCGTTGTCTGCTTCCTGTCGCCTGCCCAATGACCTTTGCCTTTATCCCGAACCGCGTACCAGCAGGGCTGATGCTGCCAATGGTAGTCGCCGCGGCTCAAGACAAGGCGGTCCTTGGCCCAGATGATCTGGGACCGGATGCTGAAGCCCGACTCGTGCAAGCTCTCCGCCACGGTCGTCGCATGGAGGGCGCCATGCCAAACGTAAGCGACGTCTCCCGGAAACAGCGCCCATGCTTCCCGCCAGTCCGCACGGTCGTCGTTCAGCACCTTCCCCGTTCTGGCGGTGTGCGAGCCCCCTACACCATTGCGCCAGGCAGGATCATAGTTCACCCCATAGGGAGGGTCGGTGACCATAAGGAGCGGTTCCACGCCCTCCAGCAGCCTTTCCACGGCGGTTCTATCGGTGGCATCACCACAGAGTACCCGGTGGGTTCCCAGGCGCCAGAGATCGCCAGCATGCGATACCGGCTCCGCCGGCAGGTCGGGGGTTTCTTCTTCGCGAGGGTCTACTCCTTCTTGTGCTCTCAGTTCGTCCAGATCCCCGGCCGTGAAACCGAGGGTCGCAAGATCGACACCGAGATCCGAGAGTTCACCCGCTTCAAGGGCGAGAAGGTTTAAATCCCACCCTGCGCGCTCCGCCAGCTTGTTGTCGGCAATGACAAGTGCGCGTTTGTCGCGCTCACTCAGGTGCCCGAGTTCGATAACGGGCACTGTGGCAAGACCAAGTTTGCGGGCTGCCATGACTCTGCCATGGCCGGCAATGATTCCGCTCGAGCCATCAACGAGGACTGGGTTGGTAAAGCCGAAAGATCGGATGGAGCCCGCAATGAGCGCCACTTGCTCGTCCGAGTGAGTGCGGGCATTAATTTATAATAATATCAGGGTTTGTAG
>JBKKDI010000302.1:0-5663 GCA_046708645.1 Aestuariivirga sp. | reverse complement strand
GCGGCGGCCCCATAGTCCGGCAAACCCGTAGCTGATTGCCGCGCCGAGACACAGCGCGATGCCGAGTGTTTTTCCTTCCATGGCATTAGCGCCTTGGCCGCGAAGCACCGCGACCCCGGCGAGGCCGATGGCGATGCCAACCAGCTTTCGCGCCACCAGCTTTTCTTCCCCGAACGCCGCGAGGATGACCGCGGCGAACAACGGCGTTGTGGCATTGATCACCGATGCAAGGCCGCTGGCGATCTGCGTCTGCCCGGTGACGATCAGCGAAAATGGAATGACGTTATTGAGGATCGCCATCCCAATGAAAGGCATCCAGTTGTTCAAACCCCCTGGCAGCCTGCCTTGAACAAGCCAATGAACCGGAAGCAGGATCGCTGCTGCAAGGGCGACCCGGGCCATAACAATTGTGAGCGGCGGCAATTCCTTGACCACGACGCCGGCAAAGAAATATGAAGCGCCCCACAAAATGGCGAGCAGGATAAGCAAGAGCCAATCCCGAGGGTCGATCATTTTCTCCTTGGCCATGATGGAATTGGCCATTGGCCGGAGTCGCACTCCGTGTCGATACGTTTCTTGTTGCCGAAGCTAGTTCCGGTTCATTCTGCCGAATCGGCAGCGATCTTCACAGGTTTGGCGATGAGAGGCTGGCCGGTACTCTCGGTCCGCCACACCAGATCGAGCGTGGCTGTCAGGTCCAGTCCCGGCACGGCAACGACCCGCACCGCCTCAGGACAGCGATGGCGTGCTGTTTCCGGGATAATGGCGATACCCATGCCAACAGCCACGAGACTCAACGCCGCCGACATGTTGTAGACTTCCTGGACAACATTTGGCTGGAACCCTGCTTGGGCGCATTGCGCCAGGATTGCATCATGATAGGCGGGCGCATTCCGGCGCGGAAAAAAGATGAAGGGTTCCTGGGCCAGATCCGCAAGATGGGCGGGAGGCCGCGTGGCCCAAGGCGAAGATTCCGGGACTGCGATAACGATTTTTGTCGAGAGCACCTGGGTGCTGGCAAGGTCAGCCACCTTTTCGCCCCACTGAAATATAAAGCCGGCGTCAATTTGCCGATCGCGGAGCGCGTCGATCTGGTCGATCGACAGCATTGGCACGAGACTAAGCTCAACACTCTCGGATCGACAGCATCACCGACTTGCCGGCCGACAGCCCGAGCGGACCTGCGGGATCGGTGCAGCTTGTTGAATTTACGCTCTCCGGCCAGCGCTTCATGGCGATGAATGCAGGCCCGCTGGACCCATTCAATCACGCCATATCCTTTGTCATAAACTGCGCCGATCGGGCCGAGATCGACCGGCTGTGGGAGGCGCTTTCGAAAGGCGGCTCAATCGAGCAATGTGGCTGGCTGAAGGACCGTTATGGCGTGTCCTGGCAAATTGTCCCGACTGTGTTGGGTGAGATGATGAAGGATCCAGACCGTGCCCGTGCAAAACGGGTGGCGGAAGCCATGTTGAAGATGGTCAAGATCGACATCGCCGGGCTTAGAAAAGCTTACGAAGGACTATGACGCCGGTTGTGAGCCTTCGCGGGCAATATCAATTTCCGCTTCTTCAGCGATCGTCCTGAGCCGCCGTTTGATATTCTCCCATTTTTTTCGGTCGTTGGTCGTTCGCATCACCTTGTTCGGTTTCGGATAGCGCAGTCCGTCCGAGGCTTTAACGCGCCGGCTGACCACTTTTCCGATCACTTCCGCCTGTGCGGGAGAAGGGCGTTCGCCGTGTTTGAGGAGAAAAGCGGAATACGCATCGCGCCCGTGCTTGCGTTCCCAGTATTGGGCCTCCAGCCGGATGAAATTTGATTTCGCCGGTGCTGGCGCTGTTCTGACCGGGAATTGAACAATAGAACCCACGTTGGATCTCCAACAAGCCAGTATTATTGGAGGTCCCTACTTTTGCGTTAACTCGCTGTGTTGCTAAATCTGCCCTTCGCGCGC
Source organism: Aestuariivirga sp. (assembly GCA_046708645.1). Classification (GTDB taxonomy): domain Bacteria; phylum Pseudomonadota; class Alphaproteobacteria; order Rhizobiales; family Aestuariivirgaceae; genus Aestuariivirga. The sequence goes on along the minus strand of JBKKDI010000302.1, from coordinate 3,709 downwards.
CATGCGCTTATCAAGATAGACGGAGCAGAGCTTGGTCAGTTCCTCGATCTTGTCCTGGAAGAAGTGGTTGGCGCCCGGGATGACCTTGTGCTCGATCACAATGCCCTTCTGTGTCTTGAGCTTCGAGACCAGACTATGCACCGCCTCGGGCGCTGTCACCGTATCTTTCTCGCCATTGACGAACAGGCCAGATGCCGGGCAGGGCGCGAGGAACGAGAAATCATAGTGCTTGGCCAGCGGCGCCACCGAGATAAAGCCTGAAATCTCCGGGCGGCGCATCAGCAGTTGCATGGAAATCCATGCGCCGAAGGAGACGCCGGCGATCCAGCAAACCTTGGCCTCGCGATTGAAGGATTGCAGCCAGTCAAGAGCCGAAGCCGCGTCCGCCAGTTCGCCTGCGCCATTCTCGAAAATCCCCTGGCTGCGGCCGACACCGCGAAAGTTGAAACGCAGCGCCGAGAAGCCCCGGCTGACGAACATCTGATAAAGCGAATGCACGATCGGATTGTTCATCGTGCCCCCAAAGCTGGGATGGGGGTGTAACAGGAGGGCAATGGGTGAACCGGGTGCCTTGTTGTGGTGGTAACGCGCTTCGATCCGCCCGGCGGGGCCGTTAAAAATTACCTCAGGCATGAAAAATCCGCGTCCTCGTCTGAAATCCGGGAATCGTCCGGCGGATGCCGGGCAATAGTTGACTCCTGCGCTCGGGCTTTCTATATTCGTTGTTTAGAATGTTTCAAAAGGGAAGCCCGCTCGCGGGGTTAACCGCGAGAACCCCCGCCTTTAGCACGGGTAAGGGGCTCAAAAGCAAGCTTTTCGTCCACGGGAACCGGAACGACATCCATGAAAATGAGCACCAAAGGCCGCTATGCCGTGATGGCCATGATCGATATCGGCGAGCATTCGGCTGGCCGGCCTGTTTCCTTAGCCGAAATCGCCGAACGCCAGGATATCAGCCAGGAATACCTCGAACAGCTTTTCGGCAAGCTACGCAAAGCCAAGCTGGTGGAAAGCGCCCGTGGCCCCGGCGGCGGCTACCGGCTGGCGCGCGAGGCCAGCGAAATCCCAATGGCCGACATTATACTGGCCGTGGATGAACCTCTGCGCGTCACCCGCTGTGAAGGTGACGCGGTCGAAGGCTGCGTCAAGGGCGAGAAGTGCAGCGCCCATGACCTGTGGTCGTCGCTGGGCCGCCAAATCATGTATTTCCTTGGCTCCATCACCCTCGACGACGTGGTGTCCAAGCGCAATCTGGCACTGGCCGCCACCGTCAAGCAGGCGAAGGATCATTATGTGAGGCAGGGGCATTGAGAACCTACCTCGACCATAACGCCACGAGCCCCCTCCGCCCCGCCGCCAAGGCGGCAATGTTGGCGGCCATGGAGGTGACGGGAAACCCGTCATCGGTACATGGCGAAGGCCGTGCCGCGCGGAAGATCGCCGACGATGCCCGTGAAGTGTTGGCCCGCGAATTGGGCGTGATCGCACCCATGATCGTATTCACCAGCGGGGGCAGCGAGGCAAACAATCTGGCGATCAAGGGCGTTTCCGTTAAGCGCTTGCTGATCTCCGCGATCGAGCATCCCTCAGTGATCGAGGCAGCCAAAGCCTCGGGAAAGAGCGTCGAATTAATCCCTGTCACCGCGGACGGCGTGATCGATCTCGATGGGCTCCGCGCCATGCTGCCGGGACCGAAAGCCCTGGTCAGCGTCATGCTCGCCAACAACGAAACCGGAGTGATCCAGCCGCTCCGCGAGGTCGCCATGCTGGCGCGGGAACGCAGTGCGCTATTGCACACGGACGCCGTACAGGCCTTGGGCAAGATTTCAGTAAACTTCGGCGTCCTCGGCACAGACATGATGACCATCTCCGCCCACAAGCTCGGCGGTCCCGTGGGGGCTGGCGCGCTGATCATCTGCGATGGCCTTCCGGTTCAGCCGTTGATCCATGGCGGCGGTCAGGAACTGCGCCGCCGGGCCGGAACGGAAAATCTTGCCGCCATTGCCGGTTTTGCCGCTGCGGTGTCGGATAAGCGCCCCGATATCAAGGGGCTGCGCAACAGCCTTGAGGTCGAACTTGAAGACGCGGTGATTTTCGGGAGGAACGTTAACCGCCTCCCCAACACCACCTGCTTCGCCGTTCCGGGCCTGAATGCCGAGACACTGCTGATTTCCCTCGACCTTGAAGGCATTGCGGTCTCCTCCGGCTCCGCCTGCTCATCCGGCAAGGTGGCAAAATCTCATGTACTCGCCGCCATGGGTGTCCCGGCCGAAACCGCCGGCGCTGCCATCCGCGTCAGCATCGGCTGGAACACCACTGCCCAAGACATTGAACATTTCATCGCCGTGTGGCGCCGCATCCGCGCGCGCCACCGGGCAAAGGCTGCATAGGTAAACAATGGCTGATCTCGACACCATCGAACTTGTCAAGGATATTGAAGTCGACAAGTACAAATACGGTTTCACCACCGACATCGAATCCGATTTCGCGCCGAAGGGCCTGGACGAGAGCACTGTGCGCTTCATCTCAGCCAAGAAGGACGAGCCTTCGTGGATGCTGGAGTGGCGGCTCGAAGCCTATCGCCGCTGGGTGCAGATGGAGGAACCCAAGTGGGCGCGCGTCCACTATCCCAAGATCGATTTCCAGGACCTTTACTACTACGCCGCACCCAAGAGCATGGCGGGGCCGAAGAGTCTCGACGAGATCGATCCGAAGCTGCTCGAAACCTATGCCAAGCTCGGCATTCCGCTGAAGGAACAGGAAATCCTCGCCGGTGTGAGGAAGCAGGGCGAGAAGAGCGAACTCCACAGCGAAGGCGGCGGTGAATATGGCACGGGCCGTGTCGCCATCGACGCTGTGTTCGACTCGGTCTCGGTGATTACCACGTTCAAGGACGAACTCGCCAAGGCGGGCGTTATCTTCTGTTCGATTTCGGAAGCCATTCGCGAGCATCCCGAACTGGTGAAGAAATATCTGTTCTCCGTCGTGCCCCAGGGCGACAATTTCTATGCCGCACTGAACTCGGCGGTGTTCTCCGACGGCTCCTTCGTCTATGTGCCGCCAAACACGCGCTGCCCCATGGAGCTTTCCACCTACTTCCGCATGAACGCCAAGAATACCGGCCAGTTCGAGCGGACGCTCATTGTCGCCGACAAGGGCGCCTACGTTTCCTATCTCGAGGGTTGCACCGCGCCCACCCGCGATGAAAGCCAGCTTCATGCCGCCGTGGTCGAGCTCATCGCCCTGGACGATGCCGAGATCAAGTATTCAACAGTGCAGAACTGGTACCCCGGCGACGCCGAAGGCAAGGGCGGCATCTACAATTTCGTGACCAAGCGTGGCGATTGCCGTGGCCCACGCTCGAAGGTTTCGTGGACGCAGGTCGAAACCGGCTCAGCCATCACCTGGAAATACCCGAGCTGCATCCTGCGCGGCGACGACTCGCGGGGTGAGTTCTATTCCATCGCCATTTCCAACGGCCGCCAGCAGGTCGATAGCGGCACCAAGATGATCCATCTTGGCAAGAATACCTCAAGCCGCATCATCTCCAAGGGCATCGCCGCGGGGCGCAGCGACAACACCTATCGCGGCCTCGTCTCGGCGCACCGTAAAGCAACCAACGCCCGCAACTTTACCCAGTGCGACTCGCTGCTGATCGGCGACAAGTGCGGAGCCCACACGGTGCCGTACATCGAGGCAAAAACCTCGA
>JBKKDI010000301.1:0-15891 GCA_046708645.1 Aestuariivirga sp. | reverse complement strand
GGGGCCATAGCATGACTCCCATGTCCGGCCATCAGAAAGGAAGCCGCGGCGCTGCCCCGGCGGCCTCGCTGTGGCGGGCCTGCCGCTCGATTTTCCTGAAGGCCCAGTTGATCCTAGCGGTTTCCGTGGTGCCGCGAATGACGATCTGCTGGCTGTGGCGCGGTCCGCTGCCGGCAAGGTATATGCTTTCCTCGAGCGACATCGTGCCCCCGCGCCCCGAAAATTGCCAGGCATCCTTGTTGGCGAGAACGAGGATGATGGCAGCACCTTTGCGGTTGACGGAAGCCTTGACCGAGGGATGCAGATGAAACCGGATGGTGAACTCTGCCGCTGGTGAATCCTCTTCAAGGGGCTCGAGGCGATCTTCGCCGCGAAGATCATGGCCATCCGCAGCCAGAAAAAATTCGCGCGTGTGTATCAGTTTCCGGTCCACAGCATGGGCTGTGCTGCGCGCCCTGACCAGCGTGCCTTGCGTTGACTGGACAAGTTCCGCGGTAATGGGGCTCGGCTGTCCGCTTGCGGCCTTGCGTGAAAAGAAATCCGGATTGCCGCCACCGGTGAATTGCAAGGTCGAGTGTGCGGCCGCGGACCGCGCCGCCGCCCGCCACGCCGGCGATGCATTGGCGGGAACGCCGCAGGAACCCACAATGCGCTGTGCTCCGTGGGAGAATTCAAAGGCAAGCCCGCTATCGCACAGGGCGGGCGCCCCGCAATCGGCGATGACGGCGGATTGGCCATGAGCCATACGGCAATAACCCGACTGGGCAGCATGGGAGAGCGGCTGGCCTTCCACCACATCACGCTCAAGAATGGCGCCCACCATGGGCACGCTCGCATGTTCCACGCCGTGAAACACCACGAGCCCGCCGTCGCCGTGCGACAGCATGCGGAGCATTGGGATGGCGCGCTCCATGGCGGCATTGAGACCGTGCGGAACGGCGATGCGCCGGGCCTCCATGGCGGCGCGCAACGGCACGAGATCGCCGAGGAGTTCGACGAGCGTCTTGGGGCTGCGATCGATGGGGCCGCCGTCGGGCAGGATAATCGAGGTGATGAGCGGCGCGGCCTGGGAAAGCGCATCGTTCCGCAAGGAACCGCCGCCACGGAAGGCAAGTGCGGCGGTCAACAGCGCGATGGATTGGTGCAACTGATCCTGCGTGCTGCGCGGGCGGAGATTGGCAAGGCGCCGCGTTTCCCGGTTCAGTAGATGCAGAAACCATGATTCGAAATGTTCCGGCGCATCCCCCAGCATGAAGCCCGCGTGGCGCGACAGTGACATGAGACGGCAACACGAGACAACGAATGATGTGCGCCGCCGCTGCGCCGCCCAGCTCTGCACCAGGCTGCGGGCGAAGGCGCTGTAAAGGGCAAGTCCCGGCGCTTCCAGGTGAGAAATCCAGGAAAATCCCAGCAGTTCATCGGTCCATCCGGCACTCGGTGGCTTGACCTCGAAAACCTGTGTGGGCTGGCATTCGATGGCATGCCCCGCGAAAGCGAAAATGCCGCGATAGAACTGTTGGGCAAAAGCGGAGTTTCCCGCCATGAGAAGGGGGAGCGAGGGCGCCACCCCGGTGAAAGGCGTAAAGCCGCCGCCGGTCAGGCGGGTCCTGATGCCCGTTGCCAGATTGCCAAGGCGATGGAAGACTCCAGCCCCTGCCTCGCCAAATATCGTGCTGCGCCCGGTCATGTCTCGCGTGCGGTCGAAATGGAGGAAGCGGCCAGTTTGCGGAACGGCTGGTTAACGATTTGATAACGATATTCAGAAAGCCCGCGTTAACCTTGCGGCAAAGAATCCGTCGATGCCGCGCGATCCGCCGATGGCCATGTGAGGCAGCGTTCGGAGGAAACCCTGCTCCGTAAGCATATGGGATTCGATACCGCATTCCCCGGCAGAAATAGGCGTGACGCAGAACTGCCCATGCCCGCCGAGAAACGGCCCGATCTGTTTTTCACCCTCGGCAGGCTCCAGCGAACAGACGCAATAGACTAGCACGCCGCCGGGCTTCACCAGCTTCGCCGCCTGCGCCAGCAGGTGCGATTGCAGCGCAGCAAGGGCGCCGATCTGCTCCGCCGTCTTGATATAGGGAAGATCGGGATGGCGGCGGATGGTGCCGGTGGATGAACATGGTGCATCGAGCAGCACCGCATCGAAGCTCACCGCCGGATCGAAGGTGAGGGCGTTGGCCACGATCACCTCGGCTTCGAAACCCATGCGCTTGAGATTGCCATGAAGCCGTTCGAGACGCCGGACCGAATCGTCCACGGCGGTCACTTGCCCGCCGGCAGCGCAAAGTTGCAGCGTCTTGCCGCCCGGCGCGGCACAAAGATCGAGGACCGATTTACCGGCGAGCGCTCCCATGAGCCGCGCCGGGACGGCGCTGGCCGCGTCCTGCACCCACCACGCGCCGTCGGCGTAGCCGGGAAGATTTTCAACCGGCCCCGGCACCTTGCCGAGTCTGACGCTGCCCGTTGGCAGAACCTGACCACCCAGGCGCTCAGCCCACAAAGCGGCATCCTTCGGCACCGTGAGATCAAGTGAGGGTTCCAGCATATGCGCGGCGGCAATCTCGATTGCCGTGTCCGCGCCATAGGTTTTTGACCACCGCGACCACAGCCAATCCGGCGTATTGAGGCGCGGCCCATCGAGTCCATCAAGCGTTGTCTTGCCTTTCTCCGCCACCTTGCGAAGCACCGCATTGATGAGTCCCGTGAAATGCAAGGCATTGCCGTCGCTTTTCGCCAGCCGCACCGAAAGATCGATCACCGCGTGGGGCGGCTGATCGAGAAACAGCAATTGAACCGCTCCCAGTGTGAGAATGAGGCGCGCGATTCCGGATTTGCGCGGCAGGGATTTGGACAGAAAGACGTCCACGACAGCATCGGCTTCGCCCTTGTGGCGAAGCGTGGTGAGCACAAGCGCCATGAGAAAGCCCCGGTCGCGGGAATCGAGACTTGCCACCTCAGGGAGAGTTTCGATCGCTTCGTCGAAAGCGGCTTTATCTTGAAGAATCTTTCCGAGAGTTTGGACGGCGAGGCTGCGAACCAGAAGACCGGCTTTGTCGTCAGCCGCCAAAATTAGCCCCAAGGCCCGCCCCGGGCCCTGGCCACGGGTGCGGCGCCCGCTTCCGCCGTCATGGCGTGAAGGGCGGCGATGCGGTTTTCCGGGGCGGGGTGGGTCGAGAACAGATTGTCCATGCGCTGGCCCGAAAGCGGATTGACGATGAAGAGATGCGCCGTCGCCGGGTTGGCTTCCGCCGCATGGTTCTCGATCCGGTGCGCCGCGTTCGACATCTTGGCAAGGGCGGATGCCAGAGCCATGGGATTTCCGGAAATTTCAGCGCCTCCCCGGTCGGCGCCATATTCGCGCGTGCGGCTGATCGCCATCTGCACCAGCATGGCCGCAAGCGGCGCCATGATCATCAGGGCGATAGCGCCAAACGCGCCCAGCGGATTGTTGCGGTCGCGGCCGCCGAAGAACATGCCGAAATTAGCGATCATGGAAATGGCCCCGGCAATCGTCGCCGTCATGGTCATGAGCAGGGTGTCGCGGTTTTTCACATGGGCCAGCTCATGGGCCATGACACCGGCGATTTCCTCGCGGCTCAGCATTTGCAGAAGCCCGGTGGTGGCCGCCACGGCAGCGTTCTCCGGATTGCGCCCCGTGGCAAACGCATTGGGCTGGGGATTGTCCATGATGTAGACCTTGGGCATCGGCAGACTGCCACGCTGCGCCAGCTCGGCCACAAGATCGTAAAAATCCGGCGCGGTGGCGCGATCGATTTGCCGGGCGCCATGCATGCGAAGCACCATCTTGTCCGAGTTCCAGTAGGCGAAGAAATTCATGCCCGCCGCCACGGCGAAAGCGATCACCATGCCGGACTGGCCGCCGAGAAGATATCCCACCGCCAGGAACAGGCCGGTCATGGCTGCCAGCAGAAGGCCGGTGCGCATGGTGTTCATGGGTCAGAATTCTCCTTGCTCAAGCCTTGTCCGCCGTCTCATATGATGCACATGGAAAGCGCGGACAAGACCCTAAGCCCTCAAGCCCGGCGTGCGCTCGAGGAAGCCGAAGCCCGCCGCAGGATGGCGGGAACGCCGCCGTTGCCCAAGGAAATGAATGGCCGCAAAGGCCCCGAACCCACCCGTTATGGCGATTGGGAAAGCAAAGGCATCGCCAGCGACTTCTAGTCAAATCCCAGCGTGTTGCGAATGTCTCGCACTGTGACGCCTTCTTCGCGCAGGGCGCGGAGCGATTTGGCGCCCTGGCTTTTCGAAAGCTTATGTCCCGTCTCGTCGCCGATAAGGTGATGGTGATGATACTGTGGTGAAGCAAATCCGAGCAGCCGTTGCAGCAGCAGGTGAATGGGAGTCGCCGCCTCAAGGTCGTGGCCGCGCACCACATGGGTGATGCCTTGCACATGGTCGTCTGTCACCACCGCCATGTGATAGCTGGTGCCGATATCCTTGCGCGCCAGAACAACATCGCCCCAGACGAGCGCTTCGGGAATCGCTGTGCGTGCGACTGCTGCGTTCATGTCGATCCGCATCGAATGAGGTTCGCCTGCGGCAATACGCTGTTCGATTTCAGCCGTTGCCAGAATGCGGCACCGGCCCGAATAGAGTGGCTGGCCTTCCGGGTCGCCCGAAGCGCCGGTCGCGGCGGCGTCTTTGCGCGAGCAGAAACAGGGATAAAGCAGACCCATCTCGACAAGGCGCGTCTGCTGCGACTTGTAGGCGCGGAAATGTTCGCTCTGGATTCGCACCGGCTGTTCCCATGTGAGCCCGAGCCAGGCGAGATCGTCGAGGGCGCGGCGTGTCAGTTCCGCCGTGCAGCGGATTGTATCGATATCTTCGACGCGGATGAGAAAACGCCCGCCCACCTCGCGCGCCATGCGTTGATTGAGCAGCGCGGAATAGGCGTGACCCAGATGCAGTTCGCCATTGGGGCTAGGTGCAAAGCGGAATGCGGAAACACTCATGCCTGCTATTGCGATGTCCCCTTGCAAACGTCAAATAGTCCCATGCGGACATTGGAGTGCGAGGCGGATATTCAGGCGGCGGCCGCGAATCTCGCTGCCCTCGAGCCGCGTTTTGCCACGGTGATCGCGGCCCACGGCCACCCGCCGCTTCGCCGCACCGATGCGGGGCTGGAAGGCCTCCTGCGAATCGTTACCGACCAGCTGATTTCACTCCAAGCCGGCGCCGCCATCTGGCGGCGGATCGAAGCGAAACTTGCACCCTTCGATGCCGGCATGATCACGCGAAAACGCGAGGCGAGCCTGATGAGGCTTGGCCTCTCCGGCGCCAAGGCGCGGAGCTTCAAGGCCGTGGCCGCCGCCGTGGCCGCGGGCCGGTTGGATTTTGCAGCCCTCACCCAATTGCCGGACACGGAAGTGCTGACTGCACTCACGGATCTCAAGGGCATTGGCCCGTGGACAGCCGATATTTTTCTGCTGTCTGCCATGGGCCGGACAGACGCCTGGCCCGCCGGTGACCTGGCTTTGCAAGCCGCCGCTCAAAATCTCTTCAATCTCGAAGCACGTCCCGGCCCCAAGGAGCTTCACCAATTGGCCGAACCCTGGCGCCCCTGGCGGGGCGTGGCGGCGCGGCTTCTGTGGAGCCACTATCGTGGCCTTAAGGGCATGTCCCAAACCGTGGGGCTAGACCCCTTCACAGAACCGCCACACAAGATATAGTAGTACAATTATCGAACGAAGAGGTTGTGTGTGTATCAAACGCCGGAAGCCTGCCCCGCTCTCGTCCTCAACGCGGATTACCGCCCGTTGAGCTACTATCCCCTGTCGCTCTGGTGCTGGCAGGATGCGATCAAGGCCGTGTTCCTCGATCGCGTCAACATCGTTTCCGAATATGACCGCGTGGTGCGCAGCCCCTCCTTCGAGTTCCGCCTGCCCAGCGTCGTCTCGCTCAAAACCTATGTCAGGCCGTCACGCACGCCGGCATTTACGCGGTTCAACGTCTTCCTGCGCGACCGCTTCACCTGCCAGTATTGCAGCGACCATCAGGACCTGACCTTCGACCATGTGATCCCCCGCTCCAAGGGCGGGCATACGACGTGGGAGAACGTCGTTACCGCGTGCTCGCCGTGCAATCTCAGCAAGGGCGGATATCTGCCGCACCAGGTAAAAATGTATCCCTCCAATAAGCCGGTGCGCCCGACGGTTGCCCAGCTGCACAGCAACGGCAGGCACTTTCCGCCAAACTATCTGCACGATAGCTGGCAGGACTATCTCTATTGGGATACCGAACTCGATCCCTGATACCGTGCGCCTTTTAGCGCGACGATTGCCAAGACTAACGAGATCACGGCATTCCATCCCGCCAGCGACAGTCCCAGAATGCGGATGGCCGGTTCGTCGCACATCACCGCAGGCTTGCTCGGATCGGGCAGGCCGCCGGAAAAATCGGCGGCGCCGCTGCACGTGCTGGGTCCCGCCCACCATTTCCATTCAACGCCTGCGTGATAAGCGCCGAAAGCAGCACTGCCCAGCATGACCAAAGCCAGCACATAAAGCCCATTCCGGGCCAAGGCCGGATTGTGGCTGCCCCGCAGCACCAGTGCCAGTGCAAAAGGAATGGCGGCATAGTAGGGCCAACGCTGTTTCAGGCAAAGTTCGCAAGGGGCATAGCCGTAGTATTCGAAGATCCACGCGCCCACGAGCGTGGCAGTGGTTGCGGCGAAAACGATGAATGCGGCCTGTTGCGGTGTTAAGTGTTTCAGCATGCGGTCAGCGCTCCCGTGTTGCCGAGATATTTCACCGTCAGATACAATAGGACGAGAACAGACGCCACAAAAGCCGCAATAAATCCGAGGCGGCGCTCGATGAAATGGCGGATCGGTTCACCGAATCGCCGCAGCGCCCAGGCCAGCGCGAAGAAACGGGCGCCGCGCGCGATGATGCAGGACAGCACAAAGAATCCGAAGCTGATCTGGGCAACGCCTGCGAGTATGGTGACGATCTTGATGGGCGGGAGATGAGCCAGCCCCGATGTCACCAGCAACAACATCAATGTATCGTCGCCGGTGCAGGCCTTGAGTTCCTCGAAAGCCGTCAGCTTGCCGTAGAAATCCAGTATCGGCTTGGCCAAGGCATCGTAGGCAAACGAGCCCAGCAAGTAACCGGCGATGCCGCCCAGCGTGGAGGCTATCGTGGCCACCGCCGCATAGCGATAGGCGCGCGCGGGCCGTGCCAGCGCCATGGGTAGGAACAGCACATCCGCGGGCACGAGAAATACCGAGCTTTCCACGAACGCAATGATGGCAAGCCAAATCTCCGCCGTTTTGCGCGCCGCGAGCGAGAGCGTCCAGTCGTAAAGCTTGCGAAGCATGGCGTCAGTCTGGCGAGGGGCGGACGGTGCGAAGTTTCTTGGTTCGCGACCGCTTGGCCTTGCTGTCGAGGCGCCGCGTCTTCGAGGCCTTGGTCGGCCTGGTCGCGATGCGCCGCTTCGGGCGCACGGCGGCGCGGCGCAGCAGGCTCACGAGCTTGGCCAGCGCCGTGTCGCGGTTGCGCTCCTGCGAGCGATGCACTTGGGCGGTAATCACCAGAACTCCATCCTGCGTGAGTTGCCGCCCGGCGAGCGTGCGAAGCCTGGCCCTGAGATCGTCTGGCAAACCGGCATTGGCTACGTCGAAGCGCAGTTCCACCGCCGTCGACACCTTGTTGACGTTCTGGCCGCCGGGACCCGAAGCGCGAATAAAACTTTCCGCGAGAAGACGGGGATCAATGGCCAGTGAATCGGTAACCCGGATCATGGCCGCGTTGTCGCCCTTTCCGGTTGACGGCGCAAGCACCCAACCTTAAGTCCTCTGCGGGTCGTGCCCCTGTGGCGGAATGGTAGACGCGGCAGACTCAAAATCTGTTGCTCGCAAGGGCGTGGGGGTTCGAGTCCCTCCAGGGGCACCACTTCGGAACAGTATTTCCGATTATAGGTTCGGGTCCGGCTGGGATAGAGCTACGGCTGGTTCTAGTTTTTTGATTTTGTCGACACCCATTTTGGGTGTCGACAATCAATATTCATACGATTCCGCTAGATGAGCGGTTCTAGCCTACTGAAAGGCTATGCACACTTCAGCTCGTGTCCGGCCCAGGTATTGAGGGCTTTGCCGGTTTCCAGGAAGGACTTCATGCTGGAGAGCACACGCGGCCAACCGCTGGAGACACCGCGCGCCATCTCTGCACCTAATTTGCTGTGAACAACGTCAAGGCGGACCATATCTTCCACCGTGGAAATATCAAAGGCTACCTGTGACTCATCTGCCCTATTTTCTGGGTTTGCCCAAGTCATTACCAATCGTCTCGGCGGACGGCTTTCCAGTAACTTTCCGGCAATTTTGATGTCCTTACCGTCGGGAGTGACATGCTTCCATTCGGAGCCCTCTTTCCAGTCCGAAATATTTTCATGCCCCCAATATTGGCGGGTAAATTCCGGGTTAGTGAGGGCTTGCCAGACTTTTTCCGGCGTGGATTTGATGTAGGTGGTGTAGATAAGATCATTGGCCATGCTTATTCTCCTGTAGTGCTTGTTTAAGATTATGAAGCGCGGCAACCCGCCCTTGCTCAAACTTACCGATCCAACGCATGTAGATTTCGTTGATCGGCACCGGATTGAGATAGTGCAGCTTTTCGCGCCCTTGTTTTTTGGTGACGACCAGATTGGCCGCCTCCAGCAAAGCAAGATGTTTGGTCACCGCCTGACGGCTCATGTCATGCTTTTCACACATCTCTCCCAACGACAGACCGCCTTTCTTACGCAACCTGTCGAGCAGTTTGCGGCGGCTGGCGTCAGCTAGAGCTTTGAACACTTTGTCTTCATCGATAACCATATCGCGCATAATATGCAACCATTAGGTTGCATGTCAAGTTTAAATTTACCCACTCTTGTAAAACCTCTATAAACTTGTGTATCCCGGTTCGGGATTACTCCGCTCTGCTGCATCATCGGCCAGCCGCACTTCCGCCGTTTCCCGCGTGTTGATTGGCTTGTCGATCCGGAGATGTTCACGTGCTGGTCTGGCTGCGCAATCTGATGCTCCTGGTGGTGGTTTTCGCCACGCTGGCCATGGCCAACGCCAAGGCCGCAGGACCCTCCATGCTGTTCGACCCGGCAACTGGCGAAGTGCTCTCCCATGACCGGGCCGGCGAGCCGTGGTATCCGGCATCTCTCACCAAACTCATGACTTCCTATGTCGTGTTCAAGAGATTGCGCCTTGGGCTGATGACGCTCAAACAGAGGATTCCCGTCTCCGCGATCGCCAATGCCCAGCCGCGAAGCAAGATCGGCGTGCCCATCGGCCAAACCGTGCCGGTCGATTTCGCGCTACAGACGCTGCTCGTCTATTCCGCCAACGATATGGCCTATGTTCTGGCCGAAGCCGCCGGCGGCACGTTGGAGAATTTCGTCGCGACCATGAACGCCTCGGCCAAGCGCCTCGGCATGACGGCAACCCACTACGTCAATCCCAACGGCCTGTTCGAGCCTCGCCAGATCACCACCGCGCGAGATACCGCCATTCTTGCATCGGCGATCATCAAAGAGTTTCCCGAGCATGCCCACTACTTCAAGCAGGGTTCGGTGGCCGTGGGAAAGCGCAAGCTGGCGAACCGCAATTCACTGATCCGCCGCATGGCCGAAGCCGATGGCATGAAAACCGGTTTCGTGTGCAACTCCGGATTCAATCTGGTGGCCTCCGCCACCCAGAACGGCCGCAAACTCGTGGCGATCGTATTCGGCGCCCAATCTGGAAAGGCCCGCGCCGATCTCGCACAACTGCTTCTCGTCGACGGCTTTTCGAGGAACAGGCCCAACCTCCTCCCGCACATTTCGAGTCTCGCCAATCAACCCATCGGCACAATCGTTCCCACCGATATGACGGCAAGCGTGTGCAAGAAAAAGCCGGTGGTAACTCTCGTGAGCCCCAATAAACTCAACGGCTGGGGTATTTCGCTCGGCAGTTATGAAACCGCGCAGAAGGCCGATATCGCGTTGCGCGGACAACTGCTCAGCTCCCACGGAATGGCCGCGGCCGGATCGGCCGGCGTCATGAAACTGCCGGGGGGCGGGTATGGTGTGATGATATGGAACATCGATCAAGCCCACAGCCTGTCCACTTGCGCGCAGTTCCGCAGGGACGGAGTTTACTGCAATGTGATGATGCCCCAAAGTTTTGCCGCCCTCGTGGCGCTTGTGCCGAAATCCCGGCCCAAGGCCGAAAAACCGCACGCTCAAGGGTCCGATGGGCTAAAATCCAAAACAAAACCCGCGCGAAGAAAGTAGATGAGCATCACGCCAATTCCCGTTGCGATCCTCACCGGTTTTCTGGGAGCCGGCAAAACAACGCTTCTGAATTTTCTGCTGAAGGATCCCTTCCTTGCCAGCGCCGCCGTGATCATCAACGAGTTCGGCGACGTGGGGATCGATCATCTGCTGGTCGAAAACGCCAGCGAAAATATCGTGGAAATGGCCTCGGGCTGCCTGTGCTGCACCATCCGCGGCGATCTGATCGACACCTTGCACGATCTTCTGGCCCGGCGCGACTCGGGCGCGATCAAGGCCTTCGACCGCATTGTTATCGAAACCACCGGGCTGGCCGATCCGGCGCCCGTGCTGCATTCGGTGATGAGTGAGCCCACGCTGCTCGCCCGCTGCCGTCTCGAGGGCGTTATTACGGTGGTTGATGCGGTAGGCGGGATGGCCACGCTTGATGCCCATGCGGAGGCGGTGAAACAGGTGGCCGTGGCCGACCGTATCGTGCTGGCCAAGGTCGATCTCCTCTCGGGCCGCGAGGGTGAGGACATGCTCTTCGCCATCATCGCCAGGTTGCGCAAGCTCAATCCGGCAGCGCGGCTGCTGACGACCCATCGCAACGAAGCGAATGCCGGGCGGCTGTTCACCATGGGTCTGTTCGATCCCGCCAAGAAAACTCCCGACGTGCGGAACTGGCTTGCCGCCGAAGCCTACGAAACGGGAGAAAAGCGCCACCGTCATAACGGCCACAATCACAGCCACAACGACACCTCGCGCCATGACGATCACATCCGCTCTTTCAGTTTTACCGAGGAGCGGCCGATCAGCGCCGCCGGCCTCGAACTTTTCCTGGAACTCTTGAAATCCTACCACGGCGCCAACATGCTGCGCATGAAGGCCATTGTGAAAGTGGCGGACGATCCGGCCCGGCCCGTGGTCCTCCACGGCGTCCAGCATGTGTTCCATCCGCCGGTGAGGCTTGACCGCTGGCCGGACAGAGACGAGCGGACGCGGCTTGTTTTCATCGTCAAGGATATCGAAAAGCCAGTCATCGAGGGGCTGTTCCGTGCCTTCACCGATCAAATCGCCGGCGGCGGCGCTGCCTTCACCGACAAGACCCTGTCGCTCAATCGGGGTTTCTCTAATCCCTGACCAGCGGCCGTGTCATGCAGGTGGGGCCGCCTTCACCCTTGCGGCAAATGTCGGTGGCCTTGATGATCTCGACAGTCACGCCCGCCTCGCGCAGGCGCCGCGCCGTCTCGGGATTGCCGTCCACCATCATGGCGTGGCGCGGCCCCAGCGCCAGCACATTGCAGCCCATGGTTTCGAACTCGTTATCAGGCACTTCCACGAAATTGATGCCGCGGCCTTCGAGAAATTCCACCAGCCGTGCGGCCATGAGCGGCAGGTAAACGGCCGCCAGATCCTCGTCGAGCGGGCTTAAACACGACATGAGATGGAAGACATCGGATTTGCCCTTGTAGTGGGGCATGTCGAACCACACGATTTCCACATCGGACCCGGCAAGTTTCCCAAGCTGGCGCACCCCTTCGAGATTGGTGCGGTAGCCGATGCCGGCGAGCAGCGTGTTGCGGTCGATCCACACGAGGTCGCCGCCCTCGATCTTGCCGGGTGCTGCAATTTCGCCCGCGATGGGAAACCCCATCTTCTTCAGATGGGCGGCGTTGACCGCCGGTTCGCCCCGCCGCGCGGGCTTGCCCATATGGGGCAACACCAGGCCCCGCGGCGTCACAATCAACGCATCATGGGTGTAGAGCGAATCAAGCGTCAGGCCATCGCCCGCCGGAAGCTTGATTATCTCAGCACCGTTAGCGGCGAGAATTTTCTCGACTTCGGCGAATTCCGCTTTCGCGTTGGAAAAATCGGGCCTCGAATGGTAGTTCAGCGTCTGCCACTCGAAATCGATCTTTTCATCCGAGGCGAAGGCCGTGGCCACGTCGCGCACCGCCACTTGTCTGAGCTGGCCCCAATTGTTGAAACTGCCGAAATCGAAAGTCATTTGCGTTTGATCCTGAAGATGAGGACGTGCGCCGCCGTCGATTGTTCTAGAAGCGTGTGGCCCTGTTCAATGCAGAAATGCGCCATGTCCGTGGCCGACATGGGGTCCGTGGCAATCACCTTCAGGATTTCTCCCGATGCCATACCCACAAGGCGCTTGCGCGCCCTGAGTACCGGCAGCGGGCAGAGCAGCCCGGAAAGATCAAGTTCCTCTTCGGTATCGCATTCCGGCATGGCTATCGGCTATAAGGCTTTCCCTTGCTGAAAATGGAGTTACACCGTGCCGGAGCTCTTGTCCAAAACGTCTTTCACGGGCCGCGTCGAAATGCTGCTGGCCAACCCCGACCGCGAGAGCGGTCTGGAAAAGGCCGAGGTCCGCGAGATACGCTTGCTGTTTTCCGGCGTCGAGGGCGATTGCCATGGCGGCCTCACGCGCAAGTCCGACGGCCGCATGCTGAAGCAGTTCAAGCGCGGCACCGAAGTGCGGAACTCCCGCCAGTTATCGATCCTCGCCGTGGACGAACTGGCCGATATCGCAAGGACCATGAACATTCCTGTGGTGAAGCCCGAATGGGTAGGCGCCAATCTGATAACGTCAGGCATTCCCGATCTGAGCCTGCTGCCCCCATCGAGCCGACTGCAATTTCCTTCCGGCGCCACCATCGTCATCGACATGGAGAATTTCCCCTGCCGCTATCCAGCCGAGGTGATTGAAAAACATCACCCCAATCCTCCCGTGGGCTTCATTCCGGCAGCCATGCATAAACGCGGGCTGGTCGGCTGGGTGGAACGCGAAGGCACGGTGACGTCCGGCGATGCAATTATCGTCTGGATTCCCCAACAGCGCATTTACGCCCACGGATGAAAGTTGCCGGCGTCATCATTGCCGGCGGCCGTTCGTCGCGCATGGGTGGCCAGGAGAAGATTTTTACCGAGATCGGCGGCAGGCCCATTCTCGACCGGATCGTGGATCGCCTGGCGCACCAGGTTGACCGGCTGGCGATCAACGCTAATGGCGATGCAACCCGGTTCAGGAGCAGCGGCCTTACCATATTTCCGGATTTGCCGGACGATGCGGAAACACCACTCGCAGGCCTTCACGCCGCATTTCACTGGGCCAAGGCACACGGTTTTGAAGCGCTCCTCACTGTGCCGTCCGATGCGCCTTTTCTGCCGCGAGATCTTGTGGCGAAACTCGCAGCCGGGAAAAAAGAAACCGCCATCGCAGCCTCGGGCGGACAAGTGCATTATTTGACGGGCCTTTGGCCGGTGGTCTTGAGCCGGTCGATTGATGACGCGATAAGAGACACTCGAATGTTTCGCATGCAGGACTGGGCAAAGTTTGCGGACGCGCTGCCGGTAGAATGGCCGGTCCAGCCCTACGATCCCTTTTTCAATGTCAACACGCCGGCAGACGTTGCGAAGGCCGAGAAGATTGCGGCGGAGTTCGAAACATGAACAAGGTGATTGGCGTCGCCGGATTCAAGAATGCGGGAAAGACCACGCTCGTGGAGAAACTGGTAACGGAGCTGACCAAGCGCGGAAGGCGCGTCTCCACGGTGAAGCACGCCCATCATTCTTTCGACATCGATCACGAGGGCCGCGACAGTTTTCGTCATCGCAAGGCCGGTGCTTCCGAGGTCGCCGTCGTATCGCAAAGCCGCTGGGCGATTATCCATGAATCCCGGGGCGAGCGGGAGCCTTCGCTTCAGGACATGCTCGCCAGGCTAGGCCCCTGCGATCTGGTGATCGTCGAAGGTTACAAGCGCGATCTCCACGACAAGATCGAAGTGCGCAATCTCATCCTCGATCACCCCAAGCTCGCCGGTGAAGATCCAACCGTCGTCGCCATCGCCGCCACCGGTTCGATAGCGGATGCGCCGGTGCCGGTTTTCAGCCGCGACGATGTAACGGCACTTGCCGGTTTCATCGAAAAACATATGGGGCTTCCATGAAACCTGAAACCATCGTCGATTTCTGGATGGAGGCCGGGCCGCTCCGCTGGTTCACCCGCGATGCGGCCTTCGACGGCGCCCTTGCCGTGCGTTTCGGCGGGTCCTTGAATGAAGCCCGTGCCGGTGCTTTCGATCACTGGGGCGAAACGCCGGAGGGCGCCTTGGGCCTCGTCATTCTGCTTGATCAGGTGTCCCGCAATATCCACCGGGGAAGCCCGCTTGCCTTCGCCGGCGACGCTCGCGCCTTGAGGTTGGCCAGGGATTCCACCGGCCGCGGATTTCACCAGAAACTGCGGCCGTTCAAGGCCATGTGGCTACTCATGCCGTTCGAGCATGCCGAGGACCTCGACGCCCAGCGGCGCTGCCTCGCCCTGTTCGGAACCTTGGGGCTCACCGAGATGGTCTATTATGCCCAGGTCCACCTCGACATCATCGCCAAATTCGGACGCTTCCCCCACCGCAACCCAATCCTTGGCCGCAAATCGAGCCTCGCGGAAATCGCCTTTCTCAAGTCAGGCGGCTTTGCCGGATAGTGTCGGATTCCGTCCCGTCTTCGTCGTTCCGCCTCACGTCTGTTGAATTTCCCTCACTAATGTGCCTTCGATTCAGCGTTTCCGCCCGAAAGGACTTTTCATGAAAACAAACGCGCGCGTGGTGGTGATAGGCGGTGGCGTGGTGGGTGTTTCGACGCTCTATCATCTGGCCAAGAAAGGCTGGAGCGATGTGGTGCTGGTCGAGCGCAAGGAACTGACCTCCGGCTCCACCTGGCATGCGGCGGGCCTCTTGCCCCTGTTCAACATGTCTTATTCGGTAGGGCAGATTCACAAGTACTCGGTCAAGCTCTATGGCGAGTTGGAAGCCGAGACCGGCCAGCACGCGGGCTTCAGCAAGGTGTCCAACATCCGCCTTGCCCGCACCAGGGATCGCTGGGACGAGTTCATGTATTATGCGGGCATCGCCGAAACCATCGGCATCAAGGTCAACAAACTGACCCCCGCCCAGTTGAAAGAAATCTGGCCCCTTTGCGAGGTGGATGGCATCTTGGGCGCCATCCAGCATCCCGACGATGGCTATATCCAGCCGGCCGACCTCACCCAGGCCTTGGCCAAGGGCGCCCGCGCCAGGGGCGCTGAAATCAATCGCAACACCACTGTCACCGCGATCACGCCAATGGCCAATGGCGAATGGCGCGTGACAACCGACAAGGGCGAGATCACCTGCGAACACGTGGTCTCCTGCTCCGGCAACTTTGCCCGCAAGACCGGCGCCATGGTTGGTCTCGATATCCCGGTAATCCCCGTCGAGCACCAGTACATCGTAACCGAGCCCCATCCCCTGATCAGGGAGCGCCAGGCCAAGGGCTTGCCCGAAATGGGCGTGCTGCGCGAGGCCGATTCGAGCTGGTACATGCGCGAGGAGAACGGCGGTTTGCTGCTCGGCCCCTACGAAAAGGGCGCGCCGTGTTGTTATATGGATGGGCCTTCCGACCAGAGCGAATACGAGCTCTTCCAGGAAGACCTCGACCGTCTCGCGCCCCACATCGAAACCGCCATCGCCAGGGTTCCAGCCTTCGGCGAGGTCGGCATCAAGAAAGTTTACAATGGCGCCATCGCCTATACGCCCGACGGTTCGCCCATCATCGGCCCCGCCTGGG
>JBKKDI010000300.1:0-4577 GCA_046708645.1 Aestuariivirga sp. | reverse complement strand
GGCTCTGCTCCTGGCCTCTCTTACCGGTTCTTGCCCGTTGGCGCGAGATCGTTAGAAGATGGCAGGCATGCATATCGATATCTCCAAACGCTCGGTGGCGCTCGATCCTTGCGATCCTGTTTTCTACCAGAACCCCTATCCCGCCTATCAAGCGATCCGCGCGGCCATGCCGGTGTTCAAGTGGGAGGACTACGGCCACTGGTGTTTCGCACGCTACGACGACGTGACCGCGCTGTTGCGCGACCGCCGCTTCGGACGGCAAGTCACACATGTAACGCCGGAACATCTCAAATCCTTCTACGATTTCGAACAGCACTCCTTGCTGGAACTCGATCCACCCGATCACACGCGATTGCGTGGCCTCATCAACCGTTCCTTCCTGGCCCGGCGGATCGAATGTTTACGTCCGGCGATCGTGAATCTTTCCAACAGCTTGATCGACGCGTTTGAAGCAAGAGGTGAAGCGGAAATTATTGCCGATTTCGCCACCCCAGTTGCCGTGACTGTGATTTGCGATTTTCTCGGAGTGCCCCGTGAAATGGCGCAACAAGCGCTCGCATGGTCCCATGACATGGTGGCCGTGTATCAGGCGCGGCGCGATCGCGAGATCGAAGATGCGGCGGCGCGTGCTACCGTTGCCTTCAGCGAATATGTGAGGGGGCTCATCGTGCAGAGGCGCATGGAGCCGCGTGACGATCTCCTTTCGGACCTCACTCGCATGCAAAAACTTTCAGAAGACGAACTGGTGACGATGGCAATTCTTCTGCTCAATGCCGGTCATGAAGCGACGGTCCATGCCATCGGCAATGGCGTGAAAGCCCTGGTTGAATCCGGCATCACAGAGAATATTGGCGAAGGACACGTCGAGGAAATCCTGCGCTTCGATACGCCCTTGCATCTTTTCACGCGCTACGCTCTTGAAGACCTTGAATATGCCGGAATCAAATTCAGGAAGGGGGAGGAAGCGGGGCTGATGCTCGGCGCCGCCAATCGCGATCCCGCGCGTTTCACCGATCCCGATCGCTTCGATGCGGCCCGCGACCCCAATCCCCACCTGAGCTTCGGAGCAGGCATTCATTTTTGTGTCGGAGCACCCCTGGCGCGGCTCGAAATGCAAGTGGCGCTGCCAATCCTGTTCCGCCGGCTGCCGAGGCTCGCCTTGGCGGAGACACCGCGTTACCGGAACACCTATCACTTTCACGGGCTGGAACGGTTGAAAGTGACATTTTAGCTTCCTCTCCATGCGATAGCATGGGGAGGGTGGCGCGTAGCGCCGGGTGGGGTGGTGCCGCGTGGGAGGTGCTCGCACCGCCCCTGCATGAAACAACCCACCCGTCCGCCTTCGGCGTCCACCCTCCCTGCGCTGACGCGCAAGGAGGGAGAAAGATGGGTCGTTTCCGGGCGATGTGCCGACGTTTCCTTCCCTATTGGCCTCCGGCGTTTGGGCGTAGAACAGGCGACAGGTGAAACTTTCTCAACAAACTGGAGCAATGATGGAATTCAAGCCCGCGACGATAGGCGGAGGACGCCGGACCCGCGGCGGCGGCGGAGCCGATGCTCGCCGCGCCGCCCGCACTTCTACCACTGTCCATCAGTCAGGCTTTATCCGGCGCAGGATCAAGCTTTATGAGCCCTTCTCGGATGAGCAACTGGAGCTGATTGAGCACAACGCCGAAATCGTGCTGCAGGAAATCGGCGTCGATTTCCGCGACGATGCGGAAGCCTTGCAGATGTGGAAAGACGCCGGCGCCGACGTCAAGGGCGACCGGGTGCGCTTTCCCAAGGGGCTGGTGCGCGGCCTCCTCAAGACGGCGCCCCGCGAATATACGCAGTACGCCCGCAACCCCGCCAACAACGTCACTATCGGCGGCATGAACACGGTGTTCGCGCCGGTTTACGGCCCGCCTTTCATTCGCGATCTCGACGGTGGACGCCGCTATGCCACGATCGAGGACTTCCGCAATTTTGTGAAGCTCGCCTATATGTCGCCGTCGCTGCATCACTCCGGCGGCACGGTGTGCGAGCCCGTCGATATCCCGGTGGCTAAGCGCCATCTCGACATGGTCTATTCCCACATCAAATATTCCGACAAGCCATTCATGGGATCCGTGACGGCGCCCGAACGCGCGGTCGACTCGGTCAACATGGCGAAGATGGTGTTCGGCGATGAGTTCGTCGACAATAACTGCGTGCTGATCAATCTGATCAACGCCAATTCACCTCTGGTATTCGATGGAACGATGGTGGGCGCCCTTAAAGTCTATGCCCGCGCCAATCAGGCCACGGTGATCTCTCCCTTCATCCTCTCTGGCGCCATGTCGGCGGTGACGGCGGTTGGCACGCTCACGCAGATTTTGGCCGAAGCTTCCGTCGGCATGGCCTTCGCGCAGCTCTGCCGGCCCGGCGCGCCGGTGGTGTTCGGCACCTTCGCCTCGTCGATCTCCATGCAATCGGGAGCGCCCACGTTTGGCACGCCGGAACCGGCGCATGTGCTGTTTGGCGCGGCCCAACTGGCGCGGCGGATCGGCGTTCCATTCCGCTCCGGCGGCAGCCTGTGCGGATCGAAGCTTCCGGATGCGCAAGCGGCGCATGAAAGCACCAACACGTTGTGGCCGACTCTCTTGGGCGGCGTGAACTTCTGCCTGCATGCGGCGGGCTGGCTTGAGGGAGGACTGGTGTCGTCCTACGAGAAGCTGATTATCGACGCCGATCAGCTCACCATGTTCCAGCGTTTCGCCGAGGGCGTGGATTTTTCCGAGAATGGCCAGGCGCTGGACGCCATCCGCGAGGTGGGGCCGGGCTCGCATTTCCTCGGTTGCAGCCACACCCAGGCCAATTTCGAGAACGCTTTCTGGCGCTCAGGCATCACCGACAATAATTCCTTCGAGCAATGGCGCGATGATGGCGGCAAGGATGCGAGCCAGCGGGCCAACGCCGTGTGGAAAAAAATGCTCGGCGATTACGAAGCTCCGGCACTTGATCCGGCACTCGATGAACAGCTCAAGGCCTACATGGCCAAGCGCAAGGAAGTGCTGCCGGACGGGGTAAGTTGATCAGTAATCAGGTATCAGTAATCAGGTATCAGTAATCATGTATCGCACTTGATACCTGATTACTGACTACTGATACCTGAACCTAGTACGTCACGGTCACCAGGATGGTATCGGTATAGGTCTGGGCGCTCGGTGTGGCTTGCGCGGGCACCTGCCCGTAACCGGTGTAAGGTTGCGCGGAGCCATTACCGGTTCCAGCCACCGTGTTGGTGCCGATGGTGCTCCCCCAGGGCAGCGTGTGTGAACCATCGCGATAGATGCCATATGTGATGAATTCCGTATTGCCGCCGTCGGCCATTTGGCGCTGGGTTGGGTCGATGGCGCCGGCATTGCCGCCGGACATGGAGATCGTATAGCTGGCGCCCGTCGTGCAGGTTACGCTGACGGTATTGGTCGCGGTGACAGCTGTATCGAGGACGCCCTCGGAACCGAAATCCAGGTTGGTGGCGGTCACCGTGCAGCTGCCTCGGTAGTTGGCCTGCGCGGTGAAGGGAACATTGGTGACATTTGTTAGTCCGATGGCATTGCAGTTTCCCACGGTCGAATAGGCGTAGGCGATCTGGGTGTGAGTTCCCGAGAAGACTGAAGCATAGAGACCCGCCGGCAAGCTCGTTTGACCGGATAGGACACGGGCAAACATAGTTTGGGAGGTAGAGCCCGCGCCCGCGCCGCTGAGCACGACATCGATATTCGGCGGTGTAGGGGGCAAGCCCCAGGTACGCGAGCCCCAGACCTGGGTTCGTCCCCCATTCCGGTAAATGTTGTAGCGCAGCTGGTTGGCGCCGTTCAGCATATAGCGTTCACTGCCCGTGCCATTCACGCCACCCGACCCCGCATTGAAATTCGGGCAGATGCGGACGGTCGCTCCAGGTGTGCCAGCGCAATTGGCGGTGAATGTGCCGTTGAGATTGAAGGCCGTGCCTAGTGCAAGGTCGATGTCGCCCCAGTCCAGCCCAGTGTTGGTGAAGGTGCAGGATTGAGCCCGGGCAGGTCCGCAGGCCAGCATCATGGCCAGGGAAATGAGATATATCAGCCGCATTTCACCGGTCCGATCACCTGTTGTTCGTCCTTGGCGGGCGCAAATTTGAAGCGGCCCGAGCACACAACCGAATTGGCCATCGATTCGAACTCATTCTCCGGGCCGAGGCCTGTCGCATATACTTCGCCGTCGAAGCCGACAAGAAACGGTTCTTCGCTTCCCTTGAAGGTGAGCGCCGATCCGGCAGCCAAGACCTTGCCATCGCTGTCGGTGACGATGACGATTGCCGAACTGGTGACCGTCTTGATGCCGAAGCCCACGGTCACGCCGCTGTTCTCCCGGGGCGCCACCCTGGTCTCGGTTTTCGGAATATCGGCTGTTACTGGAAGATTGGCGATGTCGATCGATATCT
This sequence comes from Aestuariivirga sp., assembly GCA_046708645.1. Classification (GTDB taxonomy): domain Bacteria; phylum Pseudomonadota; class Alphaproteobacteria; order Rhizobiales; family Aestuariivirgaceae; genus Aestuariivirga. The sequence continues at coordinate 133 of JBKKDI010000300.1, read as the reverse complement.
TGTTATTCTGGTAGGCCTTGAGGCCGGTAACCAGCAGCTTGCCACTGGAGCCGGTTTTGCCCACGGGACGATTTTCGAGCCGCACCGGCACATCTTCCGTGCCCACATCGACGATGGCGAAGGCCTCATCGAT
>JBKKDI010000299.1:0-13000 GCA_046708645.1 Aestuariivirga sp. | reverse complement strand
AAGCAACAAAGGCAGTCACACATGAAGAAGATCGAAGCCGTCATCAAGCCGTTCAAGCTCGATGAAGTGAAGGAAGCCCTCCAGGGCGTCGGCCTGCAAGGCATCACGGTCACCGAGGCCAAGGGTTTCGGCCGCCAGAAGGGCCACACGGAGCTTTATCGGGGTGCCGAATATGTCGTCGACTTCCTGCCCAAGGTGAAAATCGAGATCGTGCTGGCTGACGAACTGGTCGACAAGGCGGTGGAAGCCATCCAGGCCGCCGCCCGCACCGGCCGCATCGGCGACGGCAAGATTTTCATTTCCACTGTGGAGCAAGCGATCCGCATCCGCACCGGCGAATCCGGCCCCGATGCACTCTAACATCCGAAGCAAGAGGAACTTAAGATGACGAAGCCGTTGGACGCCGCCGGCGTGATGAAACTGATGAAGGACAAGGAGGTGAAATACGTGGACCTCCGCTTCACCGATCCGCGTGGCAAGTTGCAGCATCTCACCATGGACGTCTCGCAGATGGGCGATGATGCCTGGGCCGACGGCCTGATGTTCGACGGCTCGTCCATTGCCGGCTGGAAGGCCATCAACGAATCCGACATGGTGCTGATGCCGGATCCTTCGTCGGCGCACATGGACCCCTTCTACGCCCAGACCACCATGGCGGTGTTCTGCGACATTCTCGAGCCCGGCACCGGTGAAGGCTACAACCGCGATCCACGCATGATCGCCAAGCGCGCCGAAGCCTATTTGAAGCAGACCAAGGCCGGCGACACGGTCTATGTCGGCCCCGAGGCCGAATTCTTCATCTTCGACGACGTGCGCTTCGCCTCCACGCCCTACAACACCGGCTTCAAGCTCGATTCAATCGAACTCCCCACCAACTCGGACCGCGATTACGAAACCGGCAACATGGGCCATCGCCTCCGCACCAAGGGCGGCTATTTCCCGGTGAACCCCATGGACTCGGCCCAGGACATGCGTTCGGAAATGCTGTCGGTCATGGCCGAAATGGGTGTCACCGTCGAGAAGCATCACCACGAGGTGGCCTCGGCCCAGCATGAGCTTGGCATGAAGTACAACACGCTGGTTCGCATGGCCGACGAGATGCAGATCTACAAATACGCGATCCACAACGTGGCCCACGCCTATGGCAAGACCGCCACCTTCATGCCGAAGCCCGTCTTCGGCGACAACGGCTCAGGCATGCACTGCCACTTCTCGATCTGGAAGGACGGCAAGCCGCAGATGGCGGGCAACCAGTACGCCGACCTTTCCGAACTGTGCCTCTACTTCATCGGCGGCGTCATCAAGCACGCCAAGGCTTGCAACGCTTTCACCAATCCCACTACCAACTCCTACAAACGCCTGGTGCCGGGCTATGAAGCCCCAGTGCTGCTCGCTTACTCCTCGCGCAACCGCTCGGCCTCATGCCGCATTCCGCATACGAGCAATCCAAAGGCCAAGCGCGTCGAGGTCCGCTTTCCCGATCCCGCCGCCAACCCCTACCTGTGCTTCGCGGCCCTGCTGATGGCCGGCCTCGACGGCATCCAGAACAAGATTCATCCCGGCGAGGCGATGGACAAGAATCTTTACGACCTGCCCCCCGCCGAACTGAAGGGCATCCCCACAGTCTGCGGCTCCTTGCGCGAGGCGCTGGCTGAACTCTCCAAGGACCGCGACTTCCTCAAAAAAGGTGCGGTGTTCTCCGACGACATGATCGACAGCTACATCGAGCTCAAGATGGAAGAAAACATGCGCACCGAAATGACCCCGCACCCGGTCGAGTTCGACATGTATTATAGCTGCTGAAGGGCAGCTTCTCTCTCCGGCTAATCTCTCTTGACAAATGCCTTTCATGATCATAGATTATGAAAGAGAAATGTGAATTCCAATGCTCACGCCACCTGTATTTGCCCAATATGTTGATAAGCTTCGGGAAGCCGGGGGGCTCAAGGGTACGGATATCGCCAATATCGCCGACGTCTCAGAGGCGACCGTATCGCGCTGGTCAAAAGGAACAGCCAGCCCGCAGCCCCGCACACAGCTCGTTCTTTCCGACCTGCACTATATCGTCAACCGGCTTCGGGATTACTACACGAGCGGTGAAGTGCGAGTCTGGCTTTTCGCCAGGCATCCGCAGCTCGGTGGAGAAAGACCAATCGATCTTATCAATCAGGGAAAGTCCGAAGACGTTCTCAACGTTCTGGAGAAACTGGATTCCGGCGCTTTCCTTTAGCCAATGATCGCACCGCGAAAAGTCCGCGACACCGCGATTATCGATCTTCTCGAGACAATTCCAAAACAGACCTTCGAAGGCTCAGCATGGCGCATCGTTCGCGCCGACCGCGATCCGCTGCGGAGTTCATCGCCAAAGGGCAGATGGGATGACGGATCATTCGACGTTCTCTACACCTCGCTGGACGCTGAGGGCTCAAAGGCCGAAATGTATTTTCACCTCATGCGCGGCCAACCGGTATTTCCCTCACAAATGGATTTCCGCCTCTTCGAACTCGACCTAAAACTCCTCGGCGCAATCAGGTTTCCAGATAAAAATAGTCTCGCCGCTCTTGGCGTAGACGTAACCAACTATGGCGGTTTGGCTTACGCGCGAATGGACGAAGAATATACCGCGACCCAGAAGATAGGCGAAGCCGCGCACTTTCTGGAGGCAGACGCCCTGCTGACACCAAACGCGAGATGGGCATGTTTGAACGCCGTCCTATTCACCGATCGAATCTTACCTGCTCAGATTTCGATTAAACGCGATCATGGGATCATTGATTGGACGGCGTGGAAGGCCACACTCCCTCACTCCTCCTGAAATACCTCTTCGCGCTTGCGGGAAATGCCGGGGAGCAGGAGGAGCGCCAGAACACACACGGCGAGGAACATGAGCGCGCCGCTGAGAGGGCGGGTGAAGAAAACCGTGGCGTCGCCGCGCGAGATAATCATTGCGCGGCGGAGGTTTTCTTCAAGCAGCGGTCCAAGCACGAAGCCCAAAAGAAGAGGTGCTGGCTCGCAGCCGAGTTTGATCAGGACATAACCCAAGAGGCCGAAAGCGGCCACCGCATAGAGATCGAAGGGATTGCCGTTGATGCTGTAGACGCCGATGGCGCAAAAGGCGGCAATCGCCGGAAACAGCATGTAGTAGGGAATGGTGAGCAGCCTCACCCACAGCCCGATCAGTGGCAGGTTTAACAGCACCAGCATGAGATTGCCGATCCACATGGAGGCGATCACGCCCCAGAACAGCGCCGGCTGCTCGGTCGCCACATCGGGGCCTGGAATGACGTTCTTGATCATCAGCGCGCCGATCATTAGCGCCATCACCGGATTGGCAGGGATGCCCAGGGTCAGCAGCGGAATGAACGAGGTCTGGGCGCCTGCATTATTGGCGGCTTCGGGCGCAGCGACGCCTTCGATGGCGCCCTTGCCAAAGCGCTCAGGGTTGCGTGACAGCTTCTTTTCCAGCGAATAGGCGGCAAAGGACGACAACACCGCGCCGCCGCCCGGAAGGATGCCGAGGATGGAACCGAGTGCCGTGCCGCGTAGCACCGGTGCTACAATGGCGCGCAAGTCGGCGCGTGTCGGCATCAAGCCGGAGACTTTCTTGATGACGGGGGCGCGGTCCGTCTCGTTTTCGAGATTGCGCAGGATTTCGGCGATGCCGAAGACGCCGACAGCCACCGCCACGAAATTGATGCCGTCGGCGAGCTCGAGAAAATCGAACGTATAGCGCTCGTCGCCAGTGTAGACGTCGCGGCCGACCAAGCCCAGGAGCAAGCCCAAGACGATCATGGCGATGGCCTTGAAGATTGAGCCGTGAGCGAGCACGATCGAGCAGACCAGCCCCAGAACCATCAGCGAGAAATATTCGGCCGGCCCGAACTTAAGCGCCACCCGCGCCAGGGGCGGCGCCAAGGTTGCCAGCAGCATGGTGGCGACCGTGCCGGCGAAGAACGAGCTCAGCGCGGCGGTGGCGAGTGCCGGCCCGGCGCGGCCCTGTTGCGCCATGCGGTAGCCGTCGATGGCGGTGACGGCGGAGGAGGATTCGCCCGGCAGATTGATGAGGATGGCCGTGGTCGAGCCGCCATATTGGGCGCCGTAATAGATGCCAGCCAGCATGATGATGGAGGTAGCGGGCGACAGCGCGTAGGTGATCGGCAGCAGCATGGCGATAGTGGCCGTGGGGCCGATGCCGGGCAGGACGCCGATGAGCGTTCCGAGGAACACACCCACGAAGCAGTACAGCAGGTTGACCGGTTCGAGGGCGGTGGCAAAGCCCAGTGCAAGGTTTGAAAGAAGATCCATGCGTCAGAATCTGAGCCAGCGGCCAAGCAACGGCAGCGGCAGGCCCAGGCCATAACTGAAAACGAGAATGCAGAAGAGGGTCAGGCCAGCCATGAGTGCCAGGGCAGTCACAACACCGGTGCGGCGGCTGGCCGCGGCAGCGGCGACAATCGCCAGCGGCAACGCGGCGATCAGCCCGAGCCCGCGCACCGTAGCACCGAAGATTACGGGAGCAGCAAGAATAAGAACAAGGCCGCGCCAAGGCACCGTGCCGATGGTTTCCGCCGGCATGTTCACGGATTTCACCATGACAATGATTCCGAGCAACACCAGGAGCCCCGACAACACCAGCGGAAAATACCCCGGCCCCATCTTGAAGGCGGTGCCGATGTCGAGCGTCAAGGCTCCTACCATGAAGGCAAAACCGATTGTGGCGAATACCGCGCCCGCCGCCATGTCCCTCGTATTAAAGGACGGCATTTAGTCCGTCATGTCAGTCGGCATACTCCCCAGCAGTGTCGATGATCGGCTTCCAGCGGGTGATTTCACTTTCAAGCTTGGCTTTAAGCGCCTCGGGTGTCACGTCGGCAACGGCAACGGGTGCCGTGCCCAGCTCGGCGAAGCGGTCGATTACCGTCTGGTCGGCGAGCGCCTTTTGCAAAGCCGCCGACAGCTTGTCGATCACGTCCTTGGGTGTGCCTTTGGGTGCGTAGAAACCGTGCCAGATGCCGAATTCCATGCCCAACAGGCCAGCCTCGGCCGCCGTCGGAATATCCGGGAAGGTCTTCAACCTGTCCTTCGTGGTCGAGGCGTAGGCCTTGATCTCGCCCGCCTTGATCTGCTTCGTCACATTGGTGCTCTGGTCGCACAACATATCGACCTGGCCCCCCAGCAAATCGGTGAGGGCGGGGGCCGTGCCCTTGTAGGGAACTGTCGTCAGCTTGGTGCCGGCCTCACTCATGAACAGCATGCCGCAGAGATGCGAAGCAGCGCCGATGCCGGCATTGGCCAGAGTGACCTTGTCGCCATTGGCTTTCACATGGTCGAGCAGCGCCTTGATGTCGGCCGGTTCGAAATCCTTGCGGGCCACGATAATCATCGGCACTTCGGTCACGAGACCCACATATTCGAAGGCCTCCAGCGGCTGATAGGGCAGTTTGCGGTAGAGCGAAGCCGATGTCGCCATGCCGATATGGTGCAGTAGCAGCGTATAGCCATCGGGCTCGGCTGAGGCGACGCGGGCCGCCCCCAAGGTGCCGCCGGCACCACCGGCGTTCTCGACGATCACCTGTTGCCCGAGTTCGCGGCTCATGACTTCGGAGAGCAGCCGTGCCACCGTATCGGTGGGTCCGCCAGCGGTGAAGGGCACGACCACGGTGACGGCGCGGTCGGGATATGACTGAGCCGCAGCCCACAGCGGCGCCAGCAATATGAATATCAAGGACATCATCAGTCTGCGCATGGGATTCTCCCTTTCGTTTCCTCAATCACGCGATTCCGTTCTCAGCCCTCGCTGTTTCAAGCGCGCTGTGGAGCATCGCGACGTTCACCCAATCAAGATTGGCGGCAGTCGGCGTAGGCCCGGTTATAGACTCTGCGCCATTTTTCGTTGGTGTGGACGCCGCCCACCACCGTGCCGCCGACGCCGCCAATGATGGCGCCATCGCGCACGGCATGTTTGCCGCCGACGATCGCGCCCACCAACGCGCCGGTGAGCGCGCCGCCCACGGTGCCCGCCAGCACATTGCCGGCATTGGCGTTGTGGTTGGCCGCGTCTCTGGCATAGGCCCGGCAATAACTTTTGCTATGGGCGAAGCTCGGAGCAGCTCCGGCCGACACAGCGAAGATGATCGCAAGCGCGCCCGCGAGAGATTTCATTCCGGATTTTGTCATGCTGTATTCCTCAAGAACGCCATGCCCCCAAAGCCCGCCCACTCTATACCACGGCCTTCGCCAATGCAAAGTTCCGGGCCTTCCGTGGCGCGGCGGTTTCGGTTAACCTTGGCCGATGAAGACGCTCACCAGCCTTCCAGCCGTCGAGACGACGCAGCTTATTCTGCGCGAGATCGAGCTTCGCGATGCGCAACCCTTCACCGCCTTCATGACCCAGGAGCCCTACCAGCGCCATATCTCCATGCGGCTTGCCAATGAAGCGGAAGTCAAAGCCTTCGTCATCCGCTCGGTGGCGCGGCGGGGTGACGAGCGGCGCAATGTTTTTCATCTGGCGGCGGAAGAGAAATCGGGTGGGGAGGCGGTGGGCGATGGCTTCATCATCGTGCAGCGGCCGGGCGTTCTTGAAATTGGCTGGGGCGTGCATCCCGCCATGTGGCGCATGGGGCTTGGCACCGAAATCGGCCGCGTGTTGCTGGGGCTTGCCTTCGAGCGGCTCAAGGCGGAGCGCATCTGGTGCAAGGTGATGGCGGCCAATACGGCGTCGAACCGGCTGGCGCGGCGCATCGGGCTCAGGCATTTGCGCTCCCATCCGGATCACCCCGCCGGCGGCGGCCGTTTTGCTCCCGTCGATGTCTTCGCGCTGGGTGCTTCCGAATATTTCGATCTGCCCTACTGAGGAGGCTGCGTGGCAGCAATTCCACCGCTGTGCGATTTCGGCTGGAAGGCGCCGGCTTTCAGCCTGCCCGGAGTCGACGGCAAGGTTCATACACTGGAAAGCCTTCGCGGACCCAAAGGCACGCTTATTGCCTTCATCTGCAATCATTGCCCCTATGTGAAAAGCATTATCGGGCGGCTGGTGCAGGAAGCTCAGGCGCTGGACGCGCTCGGCGTCTCAACCCTCGCCATCTGCGCCAACGACGCCGTGAATTACCCCGAAGACAATTTCGACAACATGAAAATCTTCGCCCGGCAACATGGCTTCACATTTCCATACCTGCACGATGAAACCCAGGCTGTTGCCCGCGCCTACGATGCGGTGTGCACGCCGGATTTTTTCGGCTTCAACGGCAAGCTGGAATTGCAATACCGGGGACGGCTTGATCAATCGAAGACCACGCTTGTTCCTGATGCCAAGCGCGAACTCTATGACGCCATGAAGCTCGTTGCGGAAACCGGTCATGGCCCTCGCGAGCAAACAGCCTCGATGGGCTGCTCGATCAAATGGAAAGCTGCATGAATTGAAGCGGCTTGAAGTTTCCGTCATCGGCGCCGGGCCTTCCGGCCTCATGGCGGCGGAGGTTTTGGCGGAGGGCGGCGCCCGCGTCACCATCCACGATCACATGGCCGCACCGGCGCGCAAGTTTCTGCTTGCCGGGCGGGGCGGCCTCAACCTCACCCATTCGGAACCGCTCGATACTTTTCTCGAGCGCTATGGCGAGGCGAAGGGCTTTCTCGAACCCGCCATCCGCGCCTTTCCGCCGGATGCGCTCGTTGCGTGGGCGCACGGCCTCGGCATTGAAACTTTCGTGGGTTCATCGGGCCGGGTCTTTCCCAAACAGATGAAGGCTTCGCCGTTGTTGCGCGCCTGGCTGAAGCGGCTCGATGGTTTCGGTGCCGTATTGAAAACGCGCTCGCGCTGGCAGGGCTTCGATGGCAAGCCCACCATCCTCGCCATGGGCGGGGCCACTTGGCCGCATCTGGGTTCGGATGCCCAATGGCTGCCGGTGCTTCGCGCCGCAGGCATCACCGTCAATCCGTTCAAGCCTTCCAATGGGCGTTTTCTGGTGAATTGGTCGGACGTCTTCCGCCGGCGCTTTGCCGGAACTCCGGTCAAAAATGTGGCCCTCACCTACGCGGGCCACAGGGTTCGCGGTGAGATGATGATTTCCAACGAGGGGATCGAGGGCGGAGCGATTTATGCCTTGTCCCGGGGCATGCGCGAAGTTCCCGGCCATCCGCTGGTGATCGACTTTCGCCCCGATCTGACGGTCGAAGCGCTGGCCGCCCGCCTTGCGCGCCCGCGCGGCAAGGATACGCAATCCAATTACCTGCGCAAGGTTGCGGGCCTTTCACCCGTCGCCATTTCACTGCTGCGCGAAACAGGAAGTGCCGCAGACGCAGCCGTCATCAAGGCAGCGGCGTTGCAAATTCTGCGTCCTGCCGGGATCGCGCGCGCTATTTCTTCAGCGGGCGGCGTCGCCTTCGATGAAGTGGATGGCGATTTTCAATTGAAGAAGATGCCGGGAGCCTATGCGGTGGGCGAAATGCTGGATTGGGAAGCACCCACCGGCGGCTATCTGCTGCAAGCCTGCTTCTCCACGGCGGTCGCGGCGGCGCGAGCCATGCTCAAAACCCGCCAATAATCCGCCCACGGATCGCCACATTCCCGTGGCCCTATCACCCTATGAAAAATCGTACGTTTGCGGGCCTTGTTGGGTTGGCGCTGGTTTGGGCCACGGGGCCGGCGCAAGCCGATGTGCGCTCCTATTGCGAGGCCTACGCCCGCGATCAGGCGGATCACCGCCTGAGCGGAGCAGCCATATTTGGCGCCGAGCCCGCCGTCACGCCGGAAGAGTGGGAAGAACGCAAGACGCTGGCCTTGGCCGATTGCCTGACGCTCTATACGGCGAAAACCGAAATCGAAACCGTGGCGGCTGAGCCCGAGGAAACCGTCGCGGCGAAACCCAAAGCGATAGAGCCGAAGCCTACCGTCAAAGCCAAACCCAGGGTCAGGAAGCTCATTCGCTTGACCGCACCGGCCCAGCAGGACAACTCGGCCGCCGACAGTGCGACTCTGGTTCCCGGCACCCGCGCGTGGGAAGACTATTGCGCCGCCAAATATGCCTCGTTCGATCGCGCGACGGGCAACTATACTTCCCTCACCGGCAAACAACGCCCCTGCCGCGTGACCAAGAGCTGATACCGGCAACCCTGTTCTTCCTCATGCTGAGGTGCGAGCGGAGCGAGCCTCGAAGCATTGGCCACCGATGCTTTCGGCGGCAAACCCTTCGAGGCCCTGCTTCGCAGGGCACCAGGGTGAGGATATTGTCGTCGACGCCCGCTTGCCTTGGCGCACCGAACGGTTACAACTCGGTCCCATGAATCTCGATCTCACGAATAAAATCGCCCTGGTCTGCGGCGCCAGTCAGGGGCTTGGCCTTGCCATCGCCGAAGCGCTAGCCGAGGAGGGAGTCCATGTCGGGCTTCTGGCGCGAAATGCGGAAAAGCTGGCGGGGAATGTGGCGCGGCTGGAAGCCCGCGGCCTCAAGGCTCTGGCACTTCCGGGGGATATGGGAGATTGGGCGTCGGTTACGGCGGCCGTGGCGAAGCTCGGCCCACCCTCGATCCTGGTCAACAACAGCGGCGGGCCTCCCGCAATCGACGTCACGAAGGTCGATCCCGATCTCTGGCGCAAGCAGTTCGAAACCATGGTGCTCAATCAGATGCGCCTCACCGAGGCCGTACTTCCCGCCATGCGCAAGGCCCGCTTCGGTCGCATCCTCAATGTCGCTTCCACCAGCGTCGTGGAGCCCATAGCGGGGCTGGCCATCTCCAATTCGCTGCGGGCCGCACTCGCCAACTGGATGAAGACGCTGGCGGGCGAAGTGGCCCAGGACGGCGTCACCATCAATATGCTGTTGCCGGGAAGCTTCGCCACCGAGCGCATCGACCGCATGAATGCGGACGAGGCCAGAGCGCGCGGAATTTCTGTGGCCGATGTCGTCACGGAGTCAAGTGCGGCGATACCTGTGCGCCGTTATGGTGAGCCTGAAGAATTCGCCGCGGTTGCGGCCTTCCTTGCCAGTCCCCGCGCCTCCTATGTGACGGGGCAGATGATCCGCATCGATGGCGGCAGCACGAGGTCGGTATGAGCATCATTACGGCGCTGCGTGCGGCCCTGGGCGATGCTGCCGTGCTCGAGGGCGCATCGATCGGCGCACGCCATGTCTCCGACCGGAGCGATACGGGAACCAAGCCACCGCTGGCCGTGGTGCGTCCACGCTCCACCGCTGAAGTTTCCACCGCACTTCGGCTGTGCAATGAACACGGCATCGCGGTTATTCCCCAGGGCGGCATGACGGGCCTGGCGGGCGGCGGCAATCCCCAAGGCGGCGAAATCGCCATTAGCCTCGAACTGATGCGCGGCATCGAAGACGTCGATACCTCCGCCGCGACCATGACGGTGCTCGCCGGAACCCCGCTGGAGCAGCTGCAGCAGGCAGCGGCCGATGCGGGTCTTTTCCTGGCGCTGGATCTGGGAGCCCGCGGTTCCTGCCAGATCGGCGGCAATCTCTCCACCAACGCCGGCGGCATTCGCGTCATACGCTATGGCATGGCGCGCGATCAGGTGCTGGGGCTTGAGGCCGTGCTCGCCGACGGCACCATCATGTCGTCGCTCAACAAGATGCTCAAGAACAACGCGGGCTATGACCTCAAGCACCTGTTCATCGGCTCGGAAGGAACCCTTGGCATCATCACCCGCGCGGTGCTGCGCTTGCATCCGCCGCCGGGTGAAATCACCACGGCCCTCGTCGCACTTTCCACCTATGAAGATGTCGTGGCGCTGCTCAGGCGCGCGCAAGGCGGGCTTGGCGGCATCGTGGCTTTCGAGGCCATGTGGCCCAGCTACTTCACCTTCAACGCCAGGGCCCTTGGCCTCAGCTTTTTCACCGGCGATCATGGCTTCTGGGTCATCCTCGAAAGCACGATGGATCGCGAATCGATCGAGGCGTTCCTCGGGGCCTGCATGGAGGATGGGCTGGTGCAGGATGCCCTTCTTGCCCAATCGGAGAAAGAAGCGCGCGAGTTCTGGTCGGTGCGCGAAGGATTTGACATCGAGAAGCTTCCCGACCGGATCAACTTCGATGTCAGCATGCCCATCTCCAAAATCGGCGCCTTCGCGGAAGAGTGCGCCGCGGCGCTAAAAACCCGCTGGCCCCACTCGCATCATTCTTTCTTCGGCCATGTCGCCGACAGCAATCTGCATATTTGCGTGTCGACGGAATATGGTCCAGGCGAAGACATGCACAGCGTCGATGAGATTGTTTATGGCGTTGTCAGAAAATTCGAGGGCTCCATTTCCGCCGAACACGGCATCGGCACGTTGAAGCGCCCCTATCTCGGATATTCGCGATCGGCGGATGAGCTCGCAATCATGCGCCGGATCAAGGCGGCGCTCGACCCCAAGGGCATCCTCAATCCGGGCAAGGTTATTTGAAAGAAGGGTGCTACTCCCCAATCCTCACCCTGAGGTGCGACCCGGCGAAAGCCGGGGAGCCTCGAAGGGTCTGCCTCCCGGAAAGAGGTGCTTCGAGGCTTTGCCTTCGGCAAAGCACCTCAGCATGAGGAATGGCTACCTCATCGCAGCAACAGCCCTGCTCCCTTCCAGCCCACCATCATGGCAGGCGCGTTGATGTTGCCGGTGGTGATGTTGGGGAAAACCGAGGCATCGATGACGCGCAGGGAATCGACTCCGCGCACGCGCAGCTGGCCGTCGACGGCGCCGCCCTCGCCCATGCGGACCGTGCCACAGGGGTGGAAAACCGAATAGCTGCGGGCCCGGATGTCGGCGATCATCTCGGCGTTCGATTGTGTGGCGGGGCCCGGCTTGAATTCCTCCTCGATCACCCCGGCCAAGGGCGCGCTGGCCGCGAGCTTCCGAATAAAACGCGCACCCTCCAGCATTTCGGCCACATCATGCCCGGTCGCCAGAAGATTGGGCTGGATGGCGGGAGCATCCTGAACCGCCGCGGACTTGATCTCGACATGGCCCGTGCTCGTGGGCCGGCATGAGGATACGCTGATCGACAGGCCCGGAAACGGATCGGGAGAGCTCATCCGGCGCGTCTCGGGCGGCGAGCGGTCGTAGGTCAGCGGAGAAAAGTAAAGCTGTAAATTGGAACGCTCCAGGCCGGGGCGGGAATGGAAGAAGCCACCGGCGTGGGTCGTGCTCCAGGCCAACGGCCCCGAGCGGAACAGCACATAGGCGAGACCCGCCTTGAGTTGGCCCAGCAGCGGGCGAAGCTGCTCGTTCAGCGTCGGCACGCGCGCTTTATAGTAATGATCGTAGCAGGCATGGTCCTGAAGATTGCGGCCCACCGCCTTGTTGGCGGCAATGACCTCTATGCCATGGCGCGTGAGCAGGCCAGCGGGGCCAACGCCCGAGAGTTGCAAGAGCTGCGGCGTGTTGATGGCGCCCGCCGACAGGATGACTTCCCGCGCCGCCCGCGCTTGCCGGATTTCCCCGCCCCGCGAATACTCAACGCCCACGGCCTTTCGCCCTTCGAACAGCACGCGGGTGGCAAGGGCTTCGGTCTCGACACTTAAATTGCTTCGCCGCATTGCCTGGCGCAGGAACGCGGAGGAGGAAGAGACGCGCCTGCCGCGATGGATGGTCACCGGATTGTAGCCCGCGCCATAAAGCGCCCCGCCATTGGGATCGTGATTGAGGGGCAGGCCAAGGCTCTGGCAGGCCTCGAAGTAACGGTCACACAGGCCATGGGCGCCGCCCGCCGTGCTGCCGATATTGAGACTGCTTTCGATGGCTTCATAGGCGGGTTTGACGCCTTCCCAATCCCAGCCGGGATTGCCGGCGTTGTGCCAGTCCTCGAAGTCCTGGGGAGCGCCCCGCAGATAGACCATGGCGTTGATGGAACCGGAGCCGCCCAACACCTTGCCGCGCGGCACATAGGTCCGCCGGCCGCTCAAACCCGGAATTGGTTCGGACCAATACATCCAGTTGAGCCGGGGATTGCTGTATTGCATGCCGTAGCCCAGCGGCATGGTGATGAAGAATTCGCGGTCGGAAGGCCCTGCTTCGAGC
>JBKKDI010000298.1:0-6148 GCA_046708645.1 Aestuariivirga sp. | reverse complement strand
CCCTTACCGATGAATTACCCAACAAGACCCGGACGGCACTCCGAACATTGATTGAAAGTTTCGGACGCTGGCGCCAGGCGCTCGCCAGTCTTCCGCACACCGAACTCGCCGAAATCATCCTCGACGAGTCGGGCTACACCGAGATGTGGCAGAACGACAAAAGCCCCGAAGCCCAGGGCCGTCTCGAAAACCTGAAGGAACTGGTGCGTTCCATGGGCGAGTTCGAGAATATGACGGGCTTTCTTGAACATATTGCCCTCGTCATGGACGTTGAGCAATCACCCGACGACGATAAGGTCAACATCATGACTTTGCATTCGGCCAAGGGGCTGGAATTCGGCACCGTGTTTCTTCCCGGCTGGGAGGAAGGCCTGTTCCCGCATCAGCGCTCCCTCGATGAAAAGGGCCGCGCCGGTCTAGAGGAAGAGCGCCGCCTGGCCTACGTCGGCATCACCCGCGCCAAGCGCCGCGCCTTTATCTCCTTCGCCCAAAACCGGCGCGTGCATAATCTGTGGGCGTCCGGATTGCCCTCGCGCTTTATCGACGAATTGCCCCAGGCCCATGTGGAAGTGGCTCCCATGGCCAACAGCTATGGCGGCCACGGGCTTGGCTCCTATGGCGCCAGCCGTTTCGACGAAACAAAGCCCTTTACCAACACCTACGCCACACCGGGCTGGCAGCGCGCCCAGGAACGCTGGGCCAAGGGCGCCGCGACGCGCTCCACGCCGCATTTTATCGAGGGTGAACTAACGGCGCGCGAAACCGAAGTTGGCCAGTTCGAGCGCGGCGAACGCGTGTTCCACCAGAAATTCGGCTACGGCCGCGTAGGCCACATCGACGGCAACAAGCTCACTATCGACTTCGACAAAGCCGGTGAAAAACGCGTCCTCGATTCATTCGTCGAGCGCGCTTGAATGTTGTGCGCCATTGGCGTTATAGCCAACAATTGCCGGATTCACGGAATATCTCCCCGCTCGCAAAAGTTGTCATCGCCGGACTTGTTCCGGCGACCCATTTATCAACCTTTAGATGCCCAAACTTGCGGCACGATGGGTTGCCGGGACAAGCCCGGCAATGACAAAAGGGGATACGGAGATCGAGATGGAGGAATGGAATTTCTACGGACTCATATGGGATTGAAGGAAGCTCGCGCCTTCGCGCGCAAAAAGAAAGTCGCTGGTTTGAAGGTCCATGTCCCTAAACTTTCTCCGCCCTCCGTTGGGCGAGGGAAGTAAGAACTATTCCTCATGCGGGCTTGAGGCGCGGCCGGAGACGGAAGCGCCTGCGTCGGGGGTGAGGCTGGTGAACGACCTCACCGAGCTTGCGGCAACCAGCGCCACGACAAGAAACGCCAGAGCGAAATCGCCAGCAGTCAGCGTCAACTCGCCCCGCCAAAATTGTGCAGCCTCAAGCACGAAGGCGGCCACAACCACGCCCGCCGAAAGCGAAAGATGCTGGATCACCGTGTACAAGCTTGTCGCATGACTCATGGCCGGGTTCTCGATATCGGAATAAGCCATGGCGTTCATCGCGGTGAATTGCAGCGAGCGCAGGAAGCCGCCTGCGAACAGCAGCGGCAGAATCACGGCAAAGGCCGTTGATGGGGAGAGAAATCCAAGTGCTGCGATCGACAAGCTGGCGAGCACGCCATTGATAATCAGCAACCGGCGGAAGCCGAAGCGGCGAATGAGACGCGCCGCCGGAAATTTCATGGAGATGGCGCCCGCTGCCGCGGCACAGGTGAGAAGCCCCGATTGGAAAGCCGTCATGCCGAAGCCCAACTGGAACAGCAGGGGCAACAGGAATGGCACGGCGCCAACGCCGACGCGGAACAGGCTGCCGCCCAGCACCCCGGCCCGGAAGGTGGCGATTTTCAGCAAGCGCAAATCCAGAATAGGAGCGGGTGCGCTGCGCGCGTGGCGCAGATAAAAGTAAAGCAGCATCGAGCCAATGAGGACCAGTCCATAGGGTGCCGCCCCCGGCAAGAGATCGCGGCCCATGACAGTGAGGCCGAATACGGTCGCCGAAAGGCCGATGCCTGACAGTAGAAATCCCTTCACATCGAGTGGCGGCACATGATCGATTTCGATTTTCGGCATCAGCCGCGACGCAAAGGCTATGGCCGCGATACCGAAGGGCACGTTCATCCAAAAGACCCAACGCCAGCTGAACGTGTCGGTGATGAAGCCGCCGACAGGCGGTCCAATCAGCGGCCCAAGCAGTGCCGGGATGGTGAGCCAGGCAAGCGCATCGACCAGTTCCGACTTGGGGATCGAGCGCAGCAGGATAATGCGGCCCACCGGCACCATCATGGCGCCGCCAATCCCCTGCACAGCGCGCGCCGCCACAAGCTCGCCCAGAGATGTGGCCAATCCGCAGGCGATGGAGCCGAGTGTAAAGACGACGATTGCCAAGCGGAATACCAGACGCGCGCCGAAGCGGTCCGCACACCAGCCGCTGATGGGAATGAACACGGTGAGGCTGAGGAGATAAGTGGTGAACGCCAGCTTGAGGGCGATTGCGTCCGTGCCGAGATCTGCCGCGATGGCCGGAAGCGATGTGGCGATCACGGTTGAGTCCATGTTTTCCATGAACAGCGCGCTGGCGATGATGAGCGGGATAAGGCGGGATTGAGACGGCATCGGCGGACCTCAATAGCACGGCGGGCCGCCATACGATTTATGCAATATTCCCGGGCCGCCGCTGCGCCAGGCACGTGACCGGGCCTTTGAAATGCCTGTTGGCGGGCCTATATTCGGGCCCATGGAGTTTCCACGTGCTTGATCGTTTTTTCCGCTGGTTCGAATCCCGGGTCGATCCTTTTCCGCCGGAGCGGCCCGTCCAGCCGCCAGCGGGATTGTTGCCGTTTGCCTGGTATTTCACCCGGCCCTTCATGGGCCTGCTCATTGCATCGGTCGCTCTGTCGGCGGTCATCGCCGTCATCGAGGTCTATCTCTTTGCTTTCCTCGGCAATCTGGTTGACCTGGTTACAACTGCCGACCGCTCCAATTTCTGGCAGACTCATGGCATCTGGCTCGGACTGATGGGCGCGTTGGTCGTGATTGTCCTCCCCGCCCTCAATTTCGTCTCCGAATCGATCTCGCACCAGGGTTTGCGCGGCAACTTCGCCATGCGCACCCGCTGGGCGGGGCACCGCTATGTGCTGCGTCAGAGCATGGACTTCTTCCACAATGATTTTGCCGGACGTGTCGCCACCAAGGTCATGCAGACCGCACTGGGTGTCCGCGACGCAGTGATGAAATTCACCGAAGTGATCGTCTATGTGTCGGTATATTTCGTCGGCGCGCTGGTGCTGGTGGCGACAAGCGACCTGTGGCTCATGGTGCCGATGCTGGTGTGGCTAGCGGGCTATGCCGTAGCCTGCTGGTATTTCGTGCCTCGACTCGGCCGGCTCTCGGCCATCCAGGCCGATATGCGCTCCCTGGTGACGGGCCGCGTCGTGGACAGCTATACCAATATCTCAACGGTGAAGCTCTTCGCCCATGCCGAACGCGAGGACGACTACGCCAAGGAAGGCATGGAATGGATGCTCGACAGCATCAACAAATCCATGCGCATGTCGACGTTGATGACCTCCGCGCTGCAGCTTCTCAGCGGCATGCTCATATTCATGATGTCCGGTATTTCCATCTGGCTCTGGCACACAGGCGCTATTACCACCGGCGCCATCGCATTTTCCATTGGCCTGACGCTTCGGATCAAGGCCATGTCGCAATGGATCATCTGGGAAGTGGCCGGCCTGTTCGAGAATATCGGCGTCATTCAGGACGGTATCGTCACCATCGCCCGCGACCGCACCATCAAGGATGTGCCGGGGGCCAAGGCGCTGCAAGTTACGGAAGGCGCCATCGCCTTCGAAAAGGTGTGCTTCAACTACGGCAAGCCCATCGCCCACCGCCGCTCCATCATCGTCGATGACTTCAGCCTTGCCATAGCCCCCGGCGAGAAAGTGGGCTTGGTAGGCCGTTCCGGCGCGGGCAAATCAACCCTCGCCAATCTGTTGCTTCGCTTTTACGACATTGAGAGCGGCCGAATCCTGATCGATGGGCAGGATATTTCGCAGATCACGCAGGACTCGCTTCGCGCCGCGGTTGGCGTGGTGACGCAGGATACCTCGCTGCTCCACCGCTCGGTCATCGAAAACATCCGTTACGGCCTTCCAGACGCCAGCATGGCCGATGTCGAAGCTGCGGCGCGCAAGGCCCATGCCGACGATTTCATTGCCGGTCTCATCGATCCCAAGGGACGGAAAGGCTATAGCGCCCATGTGGGCGAGCGCGGCATCAAGCTTTCGGGCGGCCAGCGTCAGCGCGTCGCCATCGCCCGCGTACTGTTGAAAAACGCTCCGATCCTCGTCCTCGACGAGGCGACCAGCGCGCTCGATTCGGAAGTGGAAGCGGCAATCCAGGAAAATCTCTACACCCTCATGGAGGGCAAGACGGTGATCGCCGTCGCCCACCGCCTCTCCACTATCGCCGCCATGGACCGCCTCGTCATCATGGACAAGGGCAGCATCGTCGAGGAAGGCTCGCACCGCGAGCTGCTGCGCAAGGGCGGGCTCTACGCCAGCCTGTGGCAACGCCAGTCCGGCGGCTTCCTCGTGCCCGAGGCGGCGGAAGCCGCGGAGTAAACACCCCACCCTCCATGGCAGGACTCGACCCTGCCATCCAAGCTAGATCAGGTCCAATGCGGGGCGATCGAGAGAAACCCAAATAACAATTCGTTAACCATATTTGCGCCACAACCGGCCGCGATAGCCGTCCCAAACAAATGGGGGAATTCATGAACCGCTCAATCCTTGCCACCGCGGCCGCGAGCCTGCTTCTAACTGCCTGCGCCACCGATCCCTATACGGGCGAGCAGAAAGCCTCCAACACAGCCGTGGGCGCTGGCGCGGGCGCTCTCCTTGGCACCGCGGCCGGCGCCCTGGTTGGCACAACCACCAAAGCCAAGACCGGCACCTCGATGCTGGTGGGCGCGGGACTTGGCGCCTTGGCCGGTGCCGGTGTTGGCGCCTACATGGACAGTCAGGAAGCCAAGCTTCGCCAGCGCCTCGAAGGCACCGGCGTTTCCGTAACACGCGTGGGCGATAACATCGTCCTCAACATGCCTTCCAACATCACCTTCGACACGGATCGCGCCGAAGTGAAACCGGGCTTCTACGATACGCTCAATTCGGTAGCCCTGGTGCTTCAGGAGTTCGACAAGACAAGGGTTGAGGTTGACGGCCACACCGATGCCGACGGCTCCAACGAATATAACGCCGACCTGTCGCAGCGCCGTGCCGCTTCCGTCGCTGAGTATCTCACGTCACAGCAGTTGAACCCCCGGCGGTTTTACGTTGAAGGGCTTGGCGAAAGCCAGCCCATTGCCTCCAATGCCTCGGCATCCGGCAAGGCCCAGAACCGCCGTGTCGAAATACAGATCGTGGCGCTCACCGAAGAGTCGTGACGGCAAAGCGGTTTACGCTCACCATTCCCGATCTCGATCTCCCTGCGGCGCAAGCCCTGAGCGATCTCATCGATGGCGGCATCTGCTTCGAGCCGTCCGCCGTTGCCATCAACGAAACCTGCGAGGAGCCCTCGCGTTGGGAACTGGTTGCCTATTTCGATAGCGGGGCGGAGGCTAAGGCTGCGCGCACGTCGCTGGCGCAAGGACAAGGCGTCATTGCCGCGCTACCCGATACGGATTGGGTGCGCCAATCACTGGAGAGGCTCCCGCCGGTCACCGCCGGCCGCTTCTACTTGCACGGCTCACACGACAGGCATCGCCGTAGGGCCGGCGGCATCTCTCTTGAAATCGATGCCGGCACGGCTTTCGGCACCGGCCACCACGGAACGACCGAGGGTTGCCTCTTGGCCTTGGACCGAATTCTCAAAAAGCGGCGGCCCAGGCATATCCTGGACGTGGGCTGCGGTACCGGTGTCTTGGCCATTGCCGCCGCGAAGGCCACGGCCGCAAAGGTGCTGGCCAGCGATATCGATCCCGTCGCCGTGGCAGTGACCCGGCGCAATGCGCGGGTCAACGGGGTAGGCCCCGCCGTTACCGCAATCGCCGCTGCGGGATTGATGCATCCGCGCATTATAGCGATGGCACCCTATGATCTGATTTTCGCCAACATCCTGGC
>JBKKDI010000297.1:0-4137 GCA_046708645.1 Aestuariivirga sp. | reverse complement strand
GCACGGATCGACGGAACCTCAGGATTGAGCCCTTCCCCATCCGGCACTCTCTAATCTACAAAGCCTTAAACCCTCGTGGAGAAAAGCGGTTAACGGGGCAGTTACAGCGGCGGGAATTTAGCGGCGGCATGACCCTTATCGACGTCTATAACGCGCGGGTTGCCTCGGGCGAGGTTAAGGCTGATGCCGCTCAGGCGGCGGTCATCGTCAGGCTTGCAAACCTCGAACGCGATATTGAAGCCCACACCGGCGATAGGGAGACCGGTCTTCTCGCGCGCTGGCTCGGGCAGCCGGCGAGGCCCGGGCCCAGAGGACTCTACATTCATGGCGGGGTTGGGCGCGGCAAGACCATGTTGATGGATATGTTTTGTGCCAATGCACCCCTTGAGCCAAAGCGCCGCATTCATTTTCACGCCTTCATGCAGGACGTCCATGCGCGGCTCCACGCCGCGCGTCGAAAAACCCGCGATGCCATAGCGCCCGTGGCGGCCGCCATTGCGGCGGAGGCGAGGCTTATCTGCCTTGATGAAATGCAGGTGGGGGACATCGCCGATGCCATGATCGTGGGGCGTTTGTTCGAGGCGCTGCTGGCCAAGGGCACGGTCGTAGTGACGACCAGTAACGCAGGGCCTGAAGAGCTCTATCGCGACGGCCTCAACCGGCAATTATTTCTGCCCTTCATCAAACTCCTGAGCGAAAAACTCGACGTGGTGGCGCTCGAAGGCGCAACGGACTACCGGCTGGGGCGGGTGAAAGGCCATGAGACATTCATCACGCCTCTGGGGCCTGCCGCCGATGCAAAAGTGCAGGAGCTGTGGCGGCGGCTCACTGACACGGAGCAGGGAAAGCCCCTGGCGATCGAGGTGCTGGGCCGCAAACTCACCGTGCCCCAAGCAGCCCACTCCTGCGCCCGCTTCAGTTTCGCCGAGCTCTGCGAAGCACCCCTGGGGCCCGCCGACTATCTCGCCATTGCGCGGAATTTTCGCACCGTGTTCGTTGAACGCATTCCGGCCTTGGCGGCCACGCGGCGCAACGAGGCCAAACGCTTCGTGACGTTAGTCGATACCCTCTATGACGCGCAGGTGAGGCTGGTGGCCTCCTCGGCCAATCCTGTGGAGCGCATTTACCCCGCAGGCGACCACTGGTTTGAATTTGCCCGTACGGTTTCCCGGCTTCGGGAAATGCAGTCGGCCTCCTGGTGGGGCAAGAAAATCGTCGAAACTTGACGTTTTAGTCAAATTTCGCGTGGAAATGACTGGCCGCGTCTGTGAAATTGATAAATATTGTTGCCCAAAAGGGAATCCAGACATGGCCCGGAAGAAAATTGCCCTGATTGGCGGCGGCATGATCGGCGGCACCCTCGCTCACCTCGCCTCCTTGAAGGAACTGGGCGACATCGCCGTGTTTGATATCGCGGAAGGGCTTCCCCAAGGTAAGTCTTTAGATCTTGCCCAGTCTGGCCCGATTGAAGGCTTCGACGCGAAACTTTCGGGCACCAACTCCTATGACGGAATTGCCGGCGCCGATGTCTGCATCGTAACGGCCGGGGTTCCGCGCAAGCCCGGCATGAGCCGCGACGATCTTCTCGGCATCAACCTCAAAGTGATGCGCGACGTGGGCGCGGGTATCAAGCAGCATGCATCCCAAGCTTTCGTGATCTGCATCACCAACCCGCTCGACGTGATGGTGTGGGCCTTGCAGAAATATTCCGGGCTTCCCGCCAATAAGGTCGTCGGCATGGCGGGCGTGCTCGATTCAGCCCGGTTCCGCCACTTCCTGGCTGAGGAATTCGACGTGTCGGTGGAAGATGTGACCGCCTTCGTGCTCGGCGGCCACGGCGACACCATGGTGCCGCTGGTCAAATATTCGACCGTCGCCGGCATACCGGTTCCCGACCTCATCAAGATGGGCTGGAGCACGCAAGAGAAGATCGACAAGATCGTACAACGCACCCGCGATGGTGGCGCGGAGATTGTGGGCCTGCTCAAAACAGGTTCGGCCTATTACGCGCCGGCCAGCGCCGGCATCGCCATGGCCGAGAGTTATTTCAAGGACAAAAAGCGGGTGCTCCCTTGCGCCGCTCATCTTTCAGGTCAGTATGGAATCAAGAACACCTACGTAGGCGTGCCAGTGGTGATCGGCGCCGGCGGCGTCGAACGCATT
This sequence comes from Aestuariivirga sp., assembly GCA_046708645.1. Taxonomy (GTDB): domain Bacteria; phylum Pseudomonadota; class Alphaproteobacteria; order Rhizobiales; family Aestuariivirgaceae; genus Aestuariivirga. The sequence continues at coordinate 1,974 of JBKKDI010000297.1, read as the reverse complement.
GTCGAAATTCCGCTGAGCGCCGATGAAAAGGCGGCTTTCCAGAAATCCGTGAGCGCTGTTGAAGGATTGATGGCCGCAGCCAAAACCATCGCACCCGATCTGGCGTGACGACTGAGGATCCATGAACATTCACGAATATCAGGCCAAGGAAGTGTTGCGCGGCTTTGGCGTGGCAACCGGCAAAGGACTTCCGGCCTTTACCGTCGATGAAGCAGTGAAGGCAGCGGAAACCCTGGGCGGAGCCGTGTGGGTGGTGAAAGCCCAGATCCATGCCGGCGGGCGCGGCAAGGGCGGCGGCGTCAAGGTGGTGAAATCCGTCGATGAGGTAAAGGCCGAGGCCAGCCGCATGCTCGGCATGACCTTGGTGACCCACCAGACCGGCCCTGCGGGAAAAAACGTGCAGCGCCTTTATGTCGAAGAGGGGACTTCGATCGCGCGTGAGCTCTATCTCTCCTGCCTTGTCGACCGCCAAACATCGAGAGTTGCCTTCATTGCTTCAACCGAAGGCGGGGTAAACATCGAGGAAGTCGCGGCCAAGACGCCGGAGAAAATTGTCACCGTCCGCGTCGATCCGGCGGTGGGTTATTCAGGTTATGTAGGCCGCCGCATTGCCGGCGCCCTCAAGCTTGAGGGCGACCAGGTGAAGCAATGCGTGAAGCTGATCGGCCAGCTCTATCGTGCCTTCACCGAGAAGGACATGAGTCTCCTTGAAATCAATCCGCTGGTGGTAACCAAGGATGGCAAGCTTATCTGCCTCGACGCCAAAATGAATTTCGACGGCAGCGCCCTCGACCGCCACCCCGAGATCAAGGAACTGCGCGATCTCAGCGAGGAAGATCCCAAGGAAATCGAAGCTTCGAAATTCGATCTCTCCTATGTGGCGCTCGACGGTTCCATCGGCTGCATGGTGAACGGCGCGGGGCTTGCCATGGCGACCATGGACATCATCAAACTCTATGGCGCCGAGCCCGCCAACTTTCTCGATGTGGGTGGCGGCGCATCCAAGGAGAAAGTCGCGGCGGCGTTCAAGATCATCACAGCGGACGCCCGTGTCAAAGGCATTCTCGTCAACATCTTCGGCGGCATCATGAAATGCGACGTGATCGCCGAAGGCGTCATCGCAGCGGTGAAGGATGTGGGCCTCAAGGTCCCGCTCGTCGTCCGTCTCGAAGGCACCAATGTCGATCTCGGCAAGAAAATTATCCGCGACTCGGGACTTAACGTGATCCCCGCCGACAATCTCGACGATGCGGCGGCGAAGATCGTGAAAGCAGTGAAAGCCGCTGCATGATTTCATTTTTCGCACCCTCTTCTGTCATTGCCGGGCTTGTCCCGGCAACCCATCGTGAGGGTTCTCAGGCGTTTGGGTGTGCTCCAACATGGGTCGCCGGAATAAATCCGGCGATGACAAGGCGGGGGAATGTCCCGAAGGGCGCCTCCTGATGTCCATTCTCGTCACCAAGAAAACAAAAGTCATCTGCCAGGGCATTACTGGTAATAACGGCACGTTCCACACGGAACAGGCGATCGCCTATGGCACGCAAATGGTTGGTGGGGTGACGCCGGGAAAAGGCGGCACAATGCATATCGGCCTGCCAGTGTTCGACACGGTGGCTGAAGCGCGCGAGAAAACCGGAGCGGATGCTTCCGTCATCTATGTGCCGCCGCCGTTTGCCGCAGATGCCATTCTCGAGGCCATCGATGCGGAAATTCCGCTCGTCGTGTGCATCACCGAGGGCATTCCGGTGCTCGACATGGTGAAAGTAAAGCGAGCCCTGATGGGGTCGAAAACCCGGCTCATCGGACCCAATTGCCCGGGCGTGCTGACGCCGGACGAATGCAAGATCGGCATCATGCCGGGGAACATTTTCAAGAAAGGCTCCGTGGGCATCCTCTCCCGTTCGGGGACTCTCACCTATGAGGCGGTGTTCCAGACGACACAGGAAGGCCTTGGCCAAACCACCGCTGTTGGCA
>JBKKDI010000296.1:0-4034 GCA_046708645.1 Aestuariivirga sp. | reverse complement strand
CGAGGCGCCGCAACGTGTCTTGCAGCATGGTCTCTTCCCTATCATCGCCGGAAATAAAGGGTTTCGGCATAATCGTACTCTAAACCGGCCAACGCCGGGCGCCCGTGCCGCCCGCAATAATGACGGGAACAATCATGCGGACGATCTACCCCACCGCTCCTTCACATAATTCTCCACAATCTCCTTGAACTGGCCGGAGATATCCCCGCCCTTTAGCGTCTTCACCTTCTTGCCATCGGCAAACACCGGGGCTGAGGAAATTTCGCCGGTGCCGGGGAGCGAGATGCCGATATCGGCGTGCTTCGATTCACCGGGGCCGTTGACGATGCAGCCCATGACGGCAAGCTGCAAGGTTTCGAATCCGGGATAGTCCTTGCGCCAATCCGGCAGCCGTTCGTGCACGTAAGTCTGAATATCCTGCGCCAGTTCCTGAAACCCCTGGGACGTGGTGCGCCCGCAGCCGGGGCAGGCGATCACCATGGGGGCGAAACTCCTGAGCCCCATGGTTTGCAGGATCTCCTGGGCGACAATCACTTCGCGGGTGCGCTCGCCGCCGGGATCGGGGGTCAGCGAAATGCGGATGGTGTCGCCGATCCCCTCCTGCAACAAAACCGAAAGAGCAGCCGTCGAGGCGACAATGCCCTTGGAGCCCATGCCCGCCTCGGTCAATCCAAGATGCAGCGCGTAATCGCAACGGCGGCCGAGCGCCCGGTAAACGGCGATGAGGTCCTGCACTTCCGAGCACTTCGCCGAAATAATTATCTTGTCGCGGCCAAGGCCCAGTTCCTCAGCGCGAGAGGCGGAGAGAAGGCCCGATTGAACCACGGCTTCGTGCATCACCTGGCGCGCGTCCAGGGGATCGGTGGATTTGGCGTTCTCGTCCATCAATGCAGTGAGCAGCGCCTGATCCAGCGAGCCCCAGTTGACGCCGATACGCACGGGGCGATCAAACTTCATCGCCGTCTCGATCATCATGGCGAAGTTCCGGTCCTGCTTCTCCTTGAAGCCGACATTGCCGGGGTTGATGCGGTATTTGGCAAGCGCCTCGGCGCAGGCCGGGTGATCGGCGAGTAATGTATGGCCGTTGTAATGAAAATCGCCGATCAGCGGCACGTTCACGTCCCAGCGATCAAGCGTGTCGCGGATATGGGGAACGGCTTTGGCCGACTCGTCGCGGTCAACCGTGATGCGCACCAGTTCAGAGCCGGCGCGGGCCAGTTCCGCCGTCTGCCGCGCCGTTGCTTCCGCGTCCGCCGTATCGGTGTTGGTCATGGATTGCACAACAACGGGAGCACCGCCCCCCACCTGGACGTGGCCGACGCCGACGGCAATGGATTTTCGCCGGGTGTTTATCGCTGAATAGCTCACGGGATTTAATTGGTCTGGGGCAGCGCCAAGGTCAAGACAAACAGCAAGCCCGCCGCCAGCACCACCGAGGGTCCTGAAATCGTGTTGGCAAAGGCCGATAGCAACAGGCCCGCGATGACGGAGACGCCCGCCATGACAGCCGAAATGACGGCCATCCTTTCGGGCGTCGAGGACAGGCGCCGGGCGGCGGCGGCGGGGATGACCAGCAAGGCGGTAATCAGCAGGAGGCCGACGATCTTCATGGAGATCGCCGTCATCAACGCGATGAGCAGAATGAAACCAAGTTCGACCCGCTGCACCGCAACACCTTCGGCGCGCGCCAGTTCCTCATGCACCGAAATGGCGATGAGGTCGCGCCACAGGAACCCTAAAACGCCCAGCACGGCCACGGCTCCTGCCCACACGATTGCCACATCGCGCGAGGTAACAGTGAGAATATCGCCAAACAGCAAGTCCATGTGATCGCCCGCTGCCCCTGTCACCAGCCCTACGGTGATGAGACCCAGCGCCAGCGAGGTATGCGACAGAATGCCAAGCAGCGTATCGGTCGCAAGCTGGCGCTGTTGCTTCATGGCAAGCAGCAGGAGGGCCACGGCCACCGCGGTTGCTACCGCACCCAACGTCAGGCTGAAACCCAGCATCAATCCAAGGCCCACGCCGAACAGGCCCGAATGCGCCAGCGTTTCGCCGAAATAGGCCATGCGGCGCCACACAATGAAGCAGCCCACCGGCCCCGCCACCAGCGCCACGCCGAGGCCCGCCAGCAAAGCGCGCTGGAAGAAGGGTTCGTGAAGGATGTCTAGCATTGATTATGCGGACCTTCCCCTTCCCCCCTCGCGGGGAAGGGGAAATGAGGGGTGCTAATGATGATGATCATGGCTCTCATGATCGTGGTCGTGGCGATGCGTGTAGGCGGCGATCATTTTCGCCGCCGAGGGGCCAAAGAGCTTGGCGAATTCGGGATCCTGCTGAACGGCGCCGGGTCCGCCCTCGCAGCACACGTGGCCGTTGAGGCACACCACATGATCGCTCTCGGCCATCACCATGTGCAGGTCATGGCTCACCATGAGAATGCCGCAGCCGTGGCGTTTGCGAATGGCTGAAATGAGTTCGTACAGCCGTGCCTCGCCCAGGAAGTCCACGGCCTGCACCGGTTCATCGAGGACCAGCAGTTCGGGCTTGCGCAGCAGCGCCCGGGCCAGAAGGGCCCGCTGCAATTCGCCACCCGAGAGCTGCGCCACATTGGCGCTCTTCAGATGGGCGATGCCCGTTTCGCCAAGCGCTTCGTCGATGGCTGCCTCGCCGGGCTTCAGGGTCAGCGACAGCAGCCGCCGCAGATCAAGAGGCACATTCGGGGTGAGCGGGAAACGTTGCGGCACGTAACCCACGCGCAATCCCTTGCGGCGGACGATCTGGCCGGACGTCATCGGTTGCAGGCCCAGCATGCAGCGCACCAGCGTGGATTTGCCAGCACCATTGGGACCGATGACGGTCACGATCTCACCGGCCCGCACATCAACATTCACGCGGTCGAGGATGGTGCGCCCGCCGATCGTCAGTGTCGCGTCCTTGGCGCTGAGCAGCGCGCCCTGGGCTTTCAACATGTCAGGCCCCCCTCGAACACGTGCCGCAGGTGCCCGCCATCTCGATCACCGTTCGGGAGGTCTGGAAGCCCTGCGCAGCCGCTGCCTTGGCGATCGGCGCAAAGGCATCGGGCGCATCGAGTTCGGCCACGATGCCACAGGCCTCACAGATGAGCAGTGCGGCGGGCCTACCCTCGTGGGCTTGCGAACAGGCGACAAAAGCGTTGCGGCTTTCGATTTTGTGGACAAGGCCATGGGCCTCCAGGAAATCCAGCGCCCGGTAAATGGTGATGGGTGCCGGCCGCGTGCCGCGCTCGGCCATGCGCTCGATGATGTCATAGGCGCCGGCGGCGGAATGGCTCTCCGCCACGCAGGAGAGCACATCGCGGCGCTGGCCCGTCAATTTGCTGCCGCGCCTGGCGCAGGTGCGTTCGGCCCGGGAGATCAGATCGGCGGTGCAATGGGCATGGTCGTGGTGGGGGCTGGGAAAGGACATAACGTTATAATATAACATGCTTGCGGAAATTACCAGTCTTCATTCAAGCTGCCCCCGATTTCAGGAGACCTCCATGACCGGAACCGCCAAGGCCATCACGCATATCGACAACGACCGGGTGATCGTTACCGAATACCGCTTCGCGCCCGGCGCCAATACCGGCTGGCACCGGCACAGCCATGATTACGTGATCGTGCCGCTGATGGACGGCAAGGTAAAACTTGAAACCAAAGCCGGAACCAGCTTCGCCGAGATGAAAAAGGGCGTCCCCTACTTCCGCAATGAAGGGGTTGAGCACGACGTGATCAACGCCAACGAAGGAGAGTATGCTTTCATCGAGATCGAACTGAAATAAAAAAATCGATCGAGAAAATATTCCTTGACATAGGTTTTTAGATTTGATAGTGGGGGAATTGTCCACTCCGGAAGGGGTCCTGTTCGCGACGGTGATCTGGATGGGGTGGATGCGGCGTCCCGCAGGTTTGAGGAAACGTGCCTCAAGTTTCCGGGAGCTTCGGGTGAGACCCTTGGGCACTAGGACCCAAGCGCCTTCAATGGCTAAACAACCCCAGCGGCAAACTTAGGAA
>JBKKDI010000295.1:0-3563 GCA_046708645.1 Aestuariivirga sp. | reverse complement strand
CATGACAGGAAGACCGGCTCGCTTCATAAAGAATAGGCTCATTGAAGATCTGTCACGCAATGGCTTGTTACCTTTGCCATTTCCAGCCCAATCTGGTTTAACCCAGCCGCTTGAAAAAACCGGAGATCATGAATTTATGAGTTTGTATGCTGGTCAGTCAGTTGCAATCACGAGAGATATGCCTGCATCTGAACTGGTTGCATTGCTGGCGGAGGAAACCTCCAATCGTTTGCGCGCTTTTTCAGGGCCCGATATGCTTTAGCGATTTTCCGTCTCGGGAAGCACTGAAAATAGTCCACACTATTGGATGATCGCCGGATTCTCAGTTGCTTGTATTCCGTTCTCAGGTTGTTAACGGCAAGGGGTGGCAGAAATCGACATCCGCTATGGGTCTATTAGCGGAAGCGAGTCAGTCTGCAGTTGATTTCCGCTTTGCCACGATGGACGGAGGTTTCGCGCCCTAGCATAAAATCGCCATCAGTATTCCTAATGTTAAGAATACAAATTCTTTGACTAGGGATGGACATCGCCAGTCTTGCCTACTCTGCGGCGACGGCTCGCATCGCCGCTTGGGCGCAGTGGCAGGAGGCACCGACCGGCAGGTCGGAGCGGGCCGTGGCCAGTTTAAGGCGCTGCCCGATCATCTTCGCCTCGGCCGTGTCGCCTGCACCGCGACGGCGGAGACATTCGTCGAGTCCCTTGAGGCTCCAGATATTGTCCGGGTGGATGCAGGCGCGGGGAAGTTCGCCGGCAAGTCCGAGATCTTCCCGGTATGCCTGCTCGGCCTCTTCGATCCGACCTTGCTCCAGGGCCAAGGCGCCGAGCGCGTGGCGCACGGGCTGGATCCAGCCCCAGGGCTCGTCGTAAGCCAGCGCGTCTTCCAGCTCGATTGCCTTTCGGATATGGGTGAAAGCAAGGTCGTGATTGCCCTTCCGGTACTCCAACTCGCCGTCCAGCATCTGCTGGGCCACATCGAGTAAATCGATGCAACGGTTATTGTGGACGTAGCGGCTCTCGGACACCTTAGCGCGCGCCTCCATGAATAGCGCCCGCTCGGCCTTCGACTTGGCAACTTCCCCCAGCGCAGCGTGAGCCACCGCCTTGGCGTAGTGCAGTGAGGCAGTAGTGTTAGAGTAAAGCCCCCGATCATAGGGCAGCGGCTCTGCGATTATGTCGCGCCATCGGCCGAAGCGAATCTGTACGTGGGTCTTCATTGAGATATAGCCCTCAAGGAAATCGGCCATGGGCGGGCTCTCAAGCTTCAGCAGCTCCACTGGAATCTCACGGATCATCTCGTCCGCTGCCGCTAGGGCCGGCTCGTACTGGCCGAGGAACATCGCGCCGCAGATGGCGAAATGGTAATTGTGCACACGGTAAGCGGTATAGAAATTCATCCGCCCCTGCCGTTCGGCAAACCTGAGGTCGGCCTCGATCCCCTTCTGGTTCCAGTACAAAGAGTCGCGGTATTGGCCGCACTGGATGTCGATATGGGTCGGCATGTGGATCAGATGGCCGGCATCGGGCACCAGTACGCGCAGCCGGTCGCCGGCCATGAGGGCCTTCTCAGGGTTGGGCGACATTTCCATCAGGTGGACATAGAGGTGGAGGATACCAGGGTGGACACGGCCCTCGGGAGTGTTAAGGAATTTCTCCAGCACCTTCTGCGCCTGGACCGAACCGGCCCCCTCAGCGACCTTATTTTTCCAGATGTCCCACATCTTCCACGGAGTCTGATTAAGGATCGCCTCGGTATAGATGGTAGCAACTTCGATGTCGTGGGGATGCGCTTCGTAGGCCTTCTTCATCGCAACGGCAAAGTTGTCGTTCCAGGGCTTCTGCTTTTCGATAGGCTCACGCTGGGGGTAGCGCGCCGTCAGGGCTTCGATCAGGGCACGCTCGGGTGAGGTGACTTTGTCGGCCAATGCAAGGGCGGCCTGGGTGCTGTCGTAGGCCGTGCCGAGAGAATTAGCCTTCGTGGTCGGATCCATCATCCACCACTCGAAATTGTAGTTCGGACCGATGGCATAGGCGATGCCCCAATGGGCCATGGCGCAGCCGGTGTCGTGCTCCAGGGCTTTCTGGAAACACTCTACGGCGACCTCGTGGTTGTAGGAATATGTCCAGACAAGACCCCGGTCGAACCAGAGCTGCGCGTCAGCCGAGCGAGTTGTGATTTTACGAGAGTACACATCAATGTCGAAGTAATCCATGATCCGCTCCCGAAGGTCGAAGAGTTGCGCAAATAGACACGATTGGCAAGCTCGGACGTTGATCGCGTAGGCGGATATGCTTTTGAAATTTTTCTAAAAGAGAATAATAATTCACCGGGGAATAAATCGCAAAAATTGTCCACAACATGAGCAACGTATGAGCGCCCGATTTTCAGTTTCTTCGCCCACATCTGGGGTGTTAGCGGGCGCAAAAGGTTTAAGTTGGCGGTTCTGGTGAGGGCCACAAGCGAACCAGACGATCAATAGAGACGAGTGTCCCGATCGCGGTCGATAATCTCCTGCATTTCCACAATCGGAAGAGAAAGTTTGCCATGGGCGACCATAGCTTCTGCTAGCGAAGGAACACCGGCTGCAGCGCGCCAGCTCTCAGATCGCCAAAGTCCCGAACGGACTATGCTTTTGCCGCAGTGAAAAAATGCTTCTTTGACGTTGACAAGGAGTACGAAGAGTGGCTCTTTGCCATTAACCGGGTAACGCGCAAGGAGGTCGGGATCGCGGCTGATCTTTCCTTCACCAGCCACGCGGAGGGTGTCGTTGTGACCCGGTATCAGGAATATCAATGAAACTGTTGAATCGATAAACAAGTTCTCATAACTGTCGAAACGGCTATTTCCCAGTCTGTCAGGAATAGCAAGCGTGTGGCTGTCCAACACCTCAACAAAACCGGCAGGATCGCCTTTCGGGGACAGATCAAGCAATCCATCCTTGCCCTTCGTTGCAACGATCACATACGGGGAAGCGGCGATAAAATTCGCGCAAATCTCATCGATATGATTGATTGTTTTTTTGGCAACTCGTTCACTGGGTTCGCCGACAAGCTCGCGGAGCTGATCTCTGCTCGTCAGAATGTGTGGATGATCTCCGGACATAGGGTTCGGTCCTTTTGGATACTATTGACCTCTTTTCGAGCAATGGCAAACAGATGACCATGCATGCATCGATGGGGACGAGCTGGTCCCAAAACAGCATTGTAAAGGGTCAATAACAACGTCACGCAGTCTTTACACAATGTCGGCTGTTCAATGATAGCGACAAGTTTCTACGGCTTGACGAAACAAGAAAAATTATTCACCCGGGAATAAACACTGGAATTGGTCCACAATATGAGCAGATTATGATCGCCCGATTTTCAGTTTCTGTCCGCTCTAAGGCTGTTAGCGGTTGCGGTTGGCATAAGGCGACGTTCCGCTAAGGGCCAATTTCAACAGTTTGGCGATTTCCGGCGGCAAGTCCGCTGTGTCCCGTATAGGGGGCGGCCCCTCGCCTCGTCAATCCGGCGCTCTGGAATATTCTGACCCTAGACCACAGCCAAGATTACGTGTGCCTGAATTT
>JBKKDI010000294.1:0-3542 GCA_046708645.1 Aestuariivirga sp. | reverse complement strand
TCTTGGTGAACATCTGGTCAGTCGGGACCTCGACTACTTTCACTTTGATGCCGGTGAGTTGCTCCCACTTCGGACCAGAATAATTGAGCGGGTCGAGCGACTGGAGACCAGCCTCCCACACAATACTAATCGACGTCCCGCTATATTGCTTGGCGGCTTCGACCGCCGTTTCAGCAGCGTTCTTGTCGCCCGACCAAGCCGGTGCCGCAGCCGCCGTCGCAAGGAGCGCGATGCCTGCGAGTATACCTTTCAGTGTCATAACTTCCTCCATCGTTAAACGTGTGAGAATTAAGGCGTAGTATGCCAAGTCCTATCAAGCATCGTGCTATGGTCATGTCGCGCCTCAATGGATCAGCATTCCGCCATTGACGTCGATAACCGCGCCTGTGACATAAGAAGAGAGATCGGACGCGAGAAAAAGGAAAATGTTGGCCACGTCGCCGGCGGCTCCAAGCCGGCCCAGCGGGATACCCTTGATAATCTCGGCCTTCATGTCGCTCGTGAGCTTGTCGCCGGTAATGTCAGTCTCGGTAAGGCCAGGGGTTACGCAATTGACCCTGATGCCGTCCGGCCCTAGCTCGCGAGCCATTGCTTTTGCGAGCCCTAGCACGCCCGCCTTGGCCGCCGAATAATGCGGGCCGCCAAAGATCCCGCCGCCGCGCTGTGCCGAAACAGACGACATGCAGGCGATTGAGCCCCTACGGCGCTCCCGCATGTGGGGGATGACGGCCTGGCTCAGATAGAGCACGCCTCGAAGATTGACGTCGAGGATGCGGTCCCAGCTCTGAGCATCAATGTCCATGACTTTGACCGGCTGGGTTATGCCGGCGTTATTTATAAGGATATCGACCGCACCCAGTTTGGCGATGACCTCACTTACGGCCTGCTTGCATGCGTCCAAATCGGTCACGTCGCAGGCGACGCCGAGATGTCCTTCGCCGAGCGTCGCGGCGGAGTCGCGGGAGGCCTTCTTGTCGAGATCGAGAATCGCCACCTTGGCGCCCTCCGCAACGAAGGCGCGAGCGGTGGCGAGACCGATGCCACGGGAACTAGCGGCGCCCGAGATAATGGCCACCTTACCTTGCAGCAACAACCGATCCTCCCATTTAGGCTTATTGTTGGGGTAGATCATTAGTCAAAGCCACGCCCCTTACAAACGGGAACTTTACATCGACTCATGAATCTAGTTCATTAGTCGGATGCAAATGGCCCTTTCCCTATTGCGGGCCTTCGAGGCCGCCGCCCGAACTGGCTCATTCCAAGAGGCAGCGGCTGAACTCCACCTAACCCCCAGCGCAGTCAGTCACGCGATCCGAAAACTTGAGCGGACTCTGGGCGCGGTCCTCTTCGATCGGGAAGGCCGCATCGTCCGTTTGAGCGCGGACGGCATGGCACTCATGCGTCACGTGGGGCCTGCTTTCGAGGATATCCGCAGAGGAATGGACCTTGTGTCAACCCGCGGCCCTCATCTCCTACGCGTACATTCTGCACCGAGCTTTGCGGCACAGTGGCTGACTCCAAGGCTGCCAGACTTCCTCGCCACCTATCCCGATATTGAGTTCAGACTAGCAGCCAGCACTGACTATACTCGCTTCACGACAGATGAATTTGATGTCGACATCGTATACGGGCGGCCTAATCGGGAGGGACTGATAGTTCTACCCCTCGGAGAGGAAACGGTAGCCCCACTCTGTGCTCCAAGCCTAGCTCGTTCAATTCGGAAACCGGAGGATCTCGTCGGACAGGTGTTGATTGAGAGTGATAATAAGCAAATCCGTTGGGACGACTGGTTCGCGGCGAATGGCCTTGCCGCGCCGCCGCCGCATGGAATGCGATTTGACCGCAGTTTTCTTGCTATCTTGACGGCAGCCAACGGGCTGGGTATCGCCCTCGAATCCACCCGCCTAGCCGAAAGAGAGATAAAAGCGGGGATTTTGGTGGCCCCGCTATCTCGCCACGCGGTTGATGTGCGATACGTTGGCCACTATTTGGTTTTTCCTCGCATTGCGTTACGTCGGCAACCCCTCCAAATCTTCGTTCGGTGGATAGCGAGCGAGCTTGGGCTAGACATGCCTGCTTTGAACGCCTCCGATGAGCACCTAGCAGCTCACAACAAGAATACCGCGATCTTGTTCTAAACTGGCAAGAGCTGCCCCGCTCGAACCGGGCAGCACTGACGATAATGCCTGGTTGCGTTGCTAGGCTAGCGTTCTGCAGACTACGCCTCCCGCTTCTATCCACTCTGAAACAGGTGGTCGTTCATGAACCACCTCCTGCTTCGTCACATACGTCGAAACCAATCCAGTCCTTCGAGCGTGCTGGTCACAGGTCTGTATTCCGCACCAATCCACCCTTGATAACCAACTCTATCAATCAGTTCGAATAAGAAAGCATAATTAATTTCTCCGCGATCAGGCTCGGTGCGATTCGGGTTTCCCGCAATCTGAATGTGGGCAATCCGGGGAATGAGTCGCTCGATTGTTTTCGCGAGATCGCCCTCCATACGCTGCATATGATAAATGTCGTACTGCAGCTTCAGATTATCGGAACCGACACGATCAAGAATTGATATGGCTTGGGACGTACCGTTAAGGAAAAAGCCTGGAATATCGTAAGTGTTGATCGGCTCTGTAATGAGCAATAACTCGGCCTCTTTAAGCTTTCCAGCAGCAAAGCGGAGATTTTCAATAAATGTTTCTTCGGCCCTCTCAGGCGATATCCCTTCCGGGACAATCCCCGCGAGGCAGTTGATCTGTTTGTTCCCAAGGACGTTCGCATAGGCAATAGCCAACGCTACACCATCTTGAAATTCTCCTACGCGGTTAGGATGACATCCAATACCACGTTCACCTGCCGCCCAATCACCGGCTGGCAAATTGAACAAAACCTGCTTGAGATCAGAGCGACTTAGTTGCTCAGCAATTTGATCCGCTGAAAAATCGTATGGGCTATGAAATTCAACGCCCTTAAAACCCGCAGAGGCAGCAGCGCTGAAGCGCCCAATAAAATGACCCTCTGTAAACAGCATTGATAAGTTCGCGGCAAACTTAGGCATCTCAGACACTCTTCGGAGTCTGGGTTGGGTATCATCGAGCAACTTCATCGAATTCGATATCTAGCACATAGGAATAGCTTATTGATCTAGAAATCAGTCCTGTGATCCCGCATACGGACGCGGCGGTAGGAACCGTGCTTGGCCGACCCGGGGCTCAATCCTACCCGTCAACTTTGCGTCTGGTTCCTCGTCCGCCGCCACGTCCGATTGACAACCAGGAACCCCGTATAGCAACATCTCCGGGGGAAAGTTTTTCGTGGTGTAATACGTGAGTGCAACCGGGGCCATGCGCCTAAGACGCCAGGCCAGCATACGCTGCGAGGTGGAAAGGTCGTGAGCGATCCCCTTCGCATTGAAGCTGATTACCTTATCGAAACTGCCTTCGATCCCCGTGGGGCGGCAGAGGCGATGGCCGGGGAGCAATCGAGCGGCACCTTCGTTCCGGTGCCGGGCGAGACGCCCGAGCTGAAAGCCCGCGCGGCCGCGC
>JBKKDI010000293.1:0-2694 GCA_046708645.1 Aestuariivirga sp. | reverse complement strand
ACTCGTTCTTTGCGATCTTTCCGGATACCCCGGCTCACCGGGGGATTGTCGGCGCTGTGCTGGCGGATGACCCCGATGGCTCCCGCCATTGTGTCATCCCGAAAATGCTTGAACGCATGGAAAACCTGAGACTTGCCGGCGCCTTCACCGCGGATGACCTTATTCGCCGCTATGGCGAAATCTCCGAGGCCGCCGGCGCCTTCTCCGATGAATTGCCCGGCGCCGGCGCCTTGCTTGCGGCCCTCGCCCCCCGCATGGAGCTGCATCTATGCTCTGTTACGCCGCAAGCAGCCCTCCAGTCTCAAGTTGCCGCCCGTGGCTGGACAGCCCATTTCAAATCCGTGCGTGGCCACCCCTTCAAAAAGATTGAAACCGTGGCGAATATCCTGAGCGGCGGCGGCTTTGAACCCCGCCGTGTCGCGGTGATCGGCGATGGCGTGTCAGACGAAGAGGCGGCCCGCGCCAACGGATGCCGGTTTCTCGCCATCAGATCGCCTGCCGATCTTGCCGCCGCCGGCCGAATATTGGGAGTATCCCATGTTTGAAGACCGCCGCGTTCTCGCGGTCGTCCCGGCGCGCGGCGGGTCGAAAGGGATCAGGCTCAAAAACCTGCGCGAGGTGGGCGGGGTTTCCCTCGTGGCGCTGGCGGGCCGGGTGGTGGGCAAACTACCTTGGGTCGATCGTGCCATCGTATCGACGGACCACGCCGAAATCGCCCGCGCCAGCGAGGCTGCGGGACTCGCCTGTCCCTTTTTGCGGCCAGAAAACATTTCGGGATCGATCGTCAGCGACTGGCAGGTGTTGATCCACGCTCTTACCGAGATCGAACGCATCGATGCCACGAACTACGATATTGTCGTAATGCTGCAGCCGACATCGCCCGGCCGGGTTCCGGCCCATGTTACCGATACGGTAGCGCATCTGGTGAAAGGCGGCTTCGATTCAGTCTGGACTATCGGCGAAACCGACTCGAAGTCCCATCCGCTGAAACAACTTTTCGTTTCTTCCGCCGGTGAACTGTCCCACTACGATCCCGCCGGAGCGAACATTGTTGCGCGCCAGCAGCTCGCCCCGGTGTACCACCGGAACGGCATCGCCTACGCCATGACGCGGGAATGCTTGATCGTTCAAAAATCGATTCTCGGCAAGAAACCGGGCGCCATCGTGATCGAAGGCAATCTGCCGAATATCGATACCGAGCTTGATTTGCTGTGGGCGAACTTTCTGGCCGCGCAGAACAACGCTGGCCCTGCGTCCTGAGTCGCATGCGCGCCGCCTTCAACTTGAGTCCCGTAACCATAACCTGTATGGGTGCGCGGAAATTCGCTTTTCTCCGCACTCTCCTCAGAAAATTGTAATGAAACAGGTTTTCAAGATTTTTTTTGGCGCCGAAGATACGCGTCCATTCCTCATTCTATTCAGTCTTCTTCTGGCTGCGATCGTCGAAGCCGTGGGCATCAGCACACTGCTGCCCGCTGCCATGATGATTACCGGTCAGGATCAAAAATCCTCCGCAGTGAGTGAGTCCGTCCGCTCGGCCATCGAATCGGTTGGCATTGGAGCGACATTCGGCAATCTCATACTCATCATCGCAGCCGCGATGGTTGTTAAATCGATAATTGCTTTTGCGGTGACGTCCTATGCCGGGATAGCGGCATCGCGCGTCGCCGTCCGGGTGCGCCAGCGCATGATCGCCGCCATATTCGAGGCAAGCTGGAGCTTTTATGCCGAGCAGCGTGGCGGCCGGTTTGCCAACGCCATTAGCGGCGAAGCCACGCGCGTCGGCAATGCCTATCTTCTGGCCGCGCAGTTCGTTTCCCTTATTGTTCAGACTGTATTCTATGCGGCCCTCGCCCTGTTTTTGGACTGGCGGCTGGCGGTCTTCGGTCTCGCCGTTGGCGTTGCCCTTGCTGCCCTCATGAGCAGGCTCATCCGGATATCGAAACGCGCAGGCTACAGGCAGACCGATCGCACGGCCGAGTTGACGGTTTATATCGTCGATATGCTGGCCAACATCAAAGCGCTTAAGACCATGCATCGTTATGCGCCAATGCAGAAATCTATCGGGCGCACCCTCAAGCGTTTGCGGCGATCGCTCGTCACCGGTGAATTGGCTCAGAACGGCCTGACTCATTCCAATGACGCCCTGATCACGCTCGTGGTGACCGCCGGCGTCTTTGTGGCCTATTCCATATGGAAAATCCCCCTCGCACAGTTGCTTGTCAGCGGCCTGATATTTTTCAAAATCATCGAACTGGTGCCGAAACTGCAAAAGGCTATCCAGCGGTCCGCGCGAATCGAAAGTTCTTATTTGCGCACCATGGAGCTGATCGCGGTCGCCGAAGCCCACCGGGAAGAAAACCCAGGACGGATAGATCCCATTCTTGCCGGCGCGTGCCGGTTCGACAATGTGAGTTTTTCCCACGGCAAGACACAGATCGTCAAAAATGTGGACCTCGAAATCCCCGCCCACGGCATTACCGTATTGACGGGGCCGTCCGGCGCTGGCAAGACCACAATTATCGATCTGCTCATCGGACTTTACGAACCCGACCACGGCCGCATCCTGATCGACAAGACACCCTTGCCGGATATCAACATCCATAAATGGCGGCGCAAGATTGGCTATGTTCCTCAGGAATTGAGCCTTCTTCACGCGAGCATTCGCGATAACATAACGCTGGGCGACGATAC
>JBKKDI010000292.1:0-8277 GCA_046708645.1 Aestuariivirga sp. | reverse complement strand
CTATTCCCTGGTCCGGTCGGGGGCTTCCCAGGCGCGGTCGTCGGTTTGGGCGGGGGCGGTGCGGTCGGAGGCGAGGACGTTGGCGATTTCAGCGCGGCTGGCCCTGCTGATGTCGACCAGCTTATCCGGATCGTCCACGTGTTGGGCGGCGCTGCGGATCAGCTTTTCATCGTGATGCTTGAAGGCCCGCGCCGCGCGGTGCGCTTCAAAGGGGTGATCGCCAAGGGAAACCAGAAGCGCTTCGCCCATATCGACGGATGAGGCGAAAACCTCGCGGAAAACATCGTCAATACCGGCGTTGAGGAGGCGATAGGCATGCGTCCGGTCGAAGGCCCGGGCGAAAATGCGGAGATGCGGGAAATGCTGCCGCGCCACCGCGGCTATCTCCAGAACCTTGCCGGGGTCATCCACGGCGATCACCAGCATCCTGGCCTCCCTGGCACCGGCGGCTTGGAGAAGATCGGGGCGCGAGGCATCGCCGTAATAAACCTTGAAGCCGAAGCGGCGAAGGGCTTCGATCTGTTCGGCATCGTGATCGAGCACCACGGCCTTGTGGCCACTGGCGAGCAGCAGACGGCCCACCGTCATGCCATAGCGGCCGTGGCCGGCGATGATAACCGCAGCTTCCTTTTCATCAATGGCGTCCGGCTCGCGGATTTCGCCAGCCAGAGCGAAGCGCCGCTGGATCACCTTTTCATCGAACAGCATCAGCAGAGGCGAAAGCGCCATGGAAATCGCCACCACTGCGACAAGGAGGCCCGCTTGCGAACCGCTAAGAAGTGCCAGCCCCGCCGCAAAGGAAATCAGCACGAAGGCGAATTCACCGCCTTGCGCCAGCGAAAAGGCAAAGCGCGATGAATCGGGTCCCCCCATGCGGAAGAGGCGCGCCAGGATATAGAGAACCATGAGCTTGAGCGCGATGAAACCTGCGACGAGGCCAAGCAATGCCGCGGGCCGATCGGCCAGCAGCGAAAAATCGATGCCGGCCCCTACGGCCATGAAGAACACGGCGAGCAGCAGGCCCTTGAAGGGATCGAGATCCATCTCAAGCTCGTGGCGGTATTCGCTTTCGGCCAGCACGACGCCCGCGAGAAAGGTGCCAAGTGCCGCCGAAAGCCCAACCAGCTGCATGAGCAGCGCTATGCCCACGACGATGAGAAGGGCGAGGCCTACGAAGATTTCGCGGATGCCGCTGGTGGCCACATAGCGGAACAGCGGGCGCATCAAATAACGTCCGGCGAGAATAATGGCGGCGACGGCCGCCAACACGGCAAGCGCCTGCGCCCATTCGGGCAAATCGGCGATGAGGCTCATGCCATGATCTTCGCTTGGCTGGGCCGTGGCGATGAGCGGCAGCAGGGCGAGGATGGGGATGATCGCGATATCCTGAAACAGCAGCACGGAGAAGCAGGACTGGCCGGCGGCGGTCTTGAGCTGGCCGCGCTCACCCAGGCTTTGCAGCACGATGGCGGTGGACGACATGGCGAGGATCAAGCCTGCGACGAGGGAGGTTTTCCACTCCATGCCGAGCAGGAAGGCCGCTGCCCCGATTGCGCCCGCAGTGGCTACAACCTGCAATCCGCCGAGTCCCACAATTTGTTTACGCAGCGCCCAAAGTTTCGATGGCTGAAGTTCCAATCCGACGAGGAACAGCATGACGATGACGCCGAATTCGGCGAAGTGCATGACGTCCTGGCCTTCACTGCCGACAAGCCCAAGAACCGAAGGGCCGATCAGCATGCCGGCCAGCAGGTACCCCAGGACGGAGCCAAGGCCTAAGCGTGTGGCGATGGGTGCTGCGGCCACGGCGGCGGCGAGATAGACGAAGGCGCCGATAAGGAAATCCTGGAGCTGCATGGGTCAGGTATCAGATATCAGGTGTCAGATGTCAGCTCCAAAATTGTCATCCCGGCGAAGGCCGGGACCCATGGATAAGCCTGAACGAAAGCAGACGTCGAAATGCGACACGCGGAGGAATGGGTCTCGGCCTTCGCCGGGATGACAAAAGAGGGGGAGCGCTCGCCGGGATGACGGAGAAGAGGGGCGCTCGCCGATGACGAAGGAGAGGGCTCAGCGTTCCATTATGGCGACGCGGATGCCGAGGAAGATGAGCAAGCCGCCGAAGACGCGGGAGACGGTGCGCTGGCCGCGCTCAAGGATTTTTCTCACCGCATGGAAGTCCAATGCATAGACAAAGCACAGCCAGAATAAAGCGCTGATCGAAATCGTGATCGCGACCAGGAGCAGGGTGACGCCCACGGATGTTTCAGGCGTGATCACCATGGTGAAGAAGCCCAGATAGAAGAGCGTTCCCTTGGGATTGAGAATATTATTGATGAAACCCTGGGCGAACCAGGTCCGGCTCGAAACGGCAACCGGTGCTGCGCCCAGATCAATGGTTTTTCCACTGTCGCGCAGGCTCATTAAACCCAGATAAATGAGATAGGCGGCGGCGGCATATTTGAGGATGGTGAAGGCAAGGATGGACTGGGATATCAGCCAGCCGATGCCCACCGCGCAGTAGGCGATGTGGACGAGGTTTCCAGCGAGCACGCCTGCCGAGGTATTGAGGCCGGCCAGCCGCCCGCCGATCATGGTGTTGCGCATGACGATGACCATGTCGGGTCCCGGGCTGATCATGATAAGGACGGTAATTCCCACCACGACGAGGATTTGATCGAGCATGCGGCATCTCCCGTTCCTGAAACCGTGAATGGTATAGGAAAAACGCTTGCTACGGAAATCGGGGAATTGTCTCAGGCCGCCCGCGTATGGAAGGCGGGTGGCAGGCGGTAACCGGGAGCGAGCATGGCGAGGGGATCGATCCGGCCATCGCGGAGGCCAACAATAAGGTCATGGTAAGCTTTGGCCTGTGCCGCGAGATCGGGCGGCGCCATGCGGCGGCCGGCGTGGATGGCGAAGGCTTCAAGATAGGCCATGCCGCAGAGAAAGGCCGTCTGGTTGAAGGGAACGAGAAGGTGATTGACGGTGAAGCGGTTGCGGCCTTCCATCTGATAGGCGCCTTCGCTGCCGCCGGTGGAGACGGCCTGCATCATGAATTTGCCCGAAAGGCGTGTGCCGCCGGGACCATAGGCCCAGCCGTTTTCCAGCACGAGATCGAGCCACTCCTTGATGATGGCGGGGGAAGAATACCAGTAGAAGGGATGTTGCAGGACGATGAGATCGTGGACGAGGAGAAGCTGCTGCTCGGCTGGAACATCGATGACGAAATGGGGATGGGCCGCATAAAGATCGTGGACCGTGACATTTGGCAGTCCGGAAATGGCGGCGAGCAGGGCATTTTGCACGACCGAGCCGGAAAGCTTCGGATGGGCGAAGATCACGAGAATTTTCATGGGAAGGCAGTGTGGCGGAGGAGGAGGGAAAGATAAAGGAGTGGTTCACCCTTTCCCCTTCTCCCCTTGCGGGAGAAGGTCCGGCGAAGCCGGGGATGAGGGGGCGGTTCAGCTTGAACGGTGAATGACAGGAATGGTTGAACCACCCCCTCTTCCGTCTCGCGCCTTCGGCGCGATCCACCTTCCCCCGCAAGGGGGGAAGGGGAATGAGCCGACGGAAGTTTAACTCCGGCGCGTCGTCATCGGTTTGGTACCTTCATAGCGCAGGCGTTTGCACATCACGGCGAAGCCATCGAGGTTATCGACGATGCGGCCGAAGATGCACACCTGGTTGGGATGGGGGCGGCCGTCGGCCAAGTAGATCGTGGTGGGGAAATTCACGAAGGCATTGCGGCCGTAGGCAATGGTCACTTCCTCGATTTAGGGATCCCAGACGATGTCGCCAGGGGCCAGGCGCTGGAAGCGGTTTTCCAGTTCGTAACCAAGCACGTCAAGCAGCGGAACGCGGTCGAGATAGAAGGCGGCGTGGCCGAACCAGGCGCAGTGGATCATGTTGCCGGTGTAGGGCAGCACGTTCCAGAACGCCTTGCAGGTTTTCGGCGCGATCTTGTCGAGCAGCACGGCGCCGAACGTCTCGCCGCCCATTTCCATGGCGATGCGTGGCGCGGCTTCGGGAATCGCGTGGGAGATTTCGAAACGGTCGTACCACCAGCCGTCCCACATCTGGCGCTGGGCGGTTTTGTTGCCGGGATCGATGCCAATGTCGGAGCGTTTCGCGGGCATGGGGTGATATTAGAGGGAGGGCGCGGATTTCCAATGGCCACTTTGCCGGTGGAGGGGACAGTCCAGTTCGGAGATTCGGCGCGACCCCACCCGTCAGTTGCTTCGCAATTGCCACCCTCCCCGCGCCTTCCGCGCGAAGAGGGAGATTACTGCCTATATTGCTGGATGCGGGTGGTGCGGAGGCCGGCTAGGCCGTGGCGGTCGATGGAGCGCTGCCAGCTCAGATATTCCTCGACGGTCAAGACATAGCGCTCGCAGGCTTCTTCCAAACTCAACAAACCACCGCGAACGGCCGCAACGATCTCGGCCTTGCGGCGGATCACCCAGCGATGATTGCCGGGCGGGGGCAGATCGGCGATGGTTAACGGACTGCCATCGGGCCCGATGACGTAGTTTACGCGTGGACGCAACTGACCGTTCATTTACACAACTCAACTGGTACGCAGGTATTCAACTTACCCTCCACACTAGGAGGGACGCCTTAAAATTCACCTAAACTGCCGTGAATAAATGGCAAATTTTGCAAGGCGCGGTGGGTCATTTTAAGACAGGTGTCAGGGTTCAGATGTCAGGTATCAAGGCCGGCGGTTTACTTTGAGGTTCCAGTGCTCCATCTAGCGGCCATGGGCATTGATCCGGCCATTCTTGAGAGGGTTCGCGCCAGCGTTGGGATTTCTGGCGATCCGGCGGGCATCCGCATTGTGTGCGCCATGTCGGGGGGAGTGGATTCCTCGGTTGCCGCGGCGCTGTTGAAGCTCGCGGGCTACGACGTGGTGGGGATCACCTTGCAGCTTTATGATCACGCGGAGGCGACGCGGCGCAAGGGGGCCTGCTGTGCCGGACAGGATATCCACGATGCAAGGCGGGTGGCGGCGAGCCTCGGCATTCCCCACTATGTGCTCGATTTCGAACAGCGCTTCCGGGAGACGGTGATCGACGATTTCGTCCAGGGCTATCTCAAGGGTGAAACGCCGATACCGTGCGTTACCTGCAACGCCACGGTGAAGTTCGCCGATCTTCTGGCGCGGGCGCGCGAGCTTGATGCGGCGGCGCTGGCGACGGGGCACTATATTGAATCACGGGCGCGGAACGGCTCGGGCCGCCGCGATCTGTTCACGCCAGCCGACATGGGGCGCGACCAGAGTTATTTTCTATTCTCCACGACGCAGACGCAGATCGATTATCTGCGTTTTCCCCTGGGCGGGCTCACCAAAGCCGAAACCCGCGCCATTGCCGCAGAGCTTGGCCTCGCCGTGGCGGACAAGCCCGACAGCCAGGACATCTGCTTCGTGCCGGAGGGGCGCTATGCCGATGTGATTTTGAAGCTCCGCCCCGACGCGGTGGAGGCGGGCGATATCGTGCATGTGGACGGCCGCGTGCTTGGCCGCCACCAGGGAATCATTCATTATACTGTCGGGCAGCGGCGCGGACTTGGCGTGGCCAAGGGCGAGGCGCTTTATGTGGTGAAGGTCGACGCAGAGAGACGAAGGGTGATCGTGGGACCGCGCGAGGCGTTGCTGCAGCGCGACGTTCCGCTCGCCTCGCTCAACTGGCTGGGCGATCGCCCGCTTACGGCGGAGCCCGTTCCGGTTCATGTCAAGGTCCGGTCAACGCGCGATGCCGCGCCAGCCTCGATCAGGCAGGAGGAGGGCCGCGCCATCGTAAGCATTCATGGCGGCGAGTATGGTGTCTCGCCGGGACAGGCGTGCGTGCTTTATGAGCGCTCTGGCGCCGGCGCCCGGGTTTTGGGCGGAGGAATTATTGCGCGGGCCATCGAGGCTGCTATAGTTTCCAGGAGGGCGGAGATCGAGGTGAGGCCAAATCCATGACACAGCCGCTCCGCAAATTGGCGGACCTCGACAATCCGGCGGTGACCAAGGCCTATCGGCGCCTTGCTCCCATCTACGACAATACGTTCGGCAAGATCGCGCTGGCCGCCCTCAAGCAGACCACGGACCGCGCCAATTGTTTCAGCGGCAAGCTGCTGGAGGTGGGCGTCGGCACCGGCCTGTCGCTGCCATACTATAAGCCGCAGCTGGCGGTGACGGGCATCGATCTTTCGCCCGACATGCTGAGACGGGCGCGCGAGCGCACGGCTAAGAGCGGCCATGGCAATGTTCAGGCGCTTCTCGAAATGGACGCAACGCAACTGGAATTTTCCGACGCCACCTTCGATGTGGTGGTGGCGCTCTATGTGATGACCGTGGTGCCGGAGCCGGTGAAGGTGATGCATGAGCTGGCGCGGGTGACCAAGCCGGGGGGCAGCGTTCTCATCTGCAACCACTTCAGCGTGGAAAAGGGCATTCGCGGCATTGTCGAAAAGCAGCTGGCTAAATTCGCCGACGTGCTTGGGTTCCGTTCCGAGTTTCCGCTGGAAACGCTGATGGTGAGCGAGAAACTGAAACTCAAGGCGAAAACTCCGGTGAACCCGTTCGGGTTTTTCACGCTGCTGGAATTTACGCGGGCGGATTAACACTATCGCAGTTTGTCATCGCCGGATTTATTCCGGCGACCCATGGCTCCGCGTAGAAATGGGTCCCCGGGACAGGCCCGGGGATGACAACAGAGGCGCAGAGCGGATTGTGCCACAGCGTTTGCCACGGGCCCCACGAGTTCCTATAGTCGTTGCCGTGAGTGAGCGGGGGCCAACTTAGCCGTGGCGAAACTTCATCTTCATCCCAATGCCGAGCGCGACCTGAAGAAGGGGATCGCCTGGGCGGTGCATGCCTTCACCACTTGCGGCATCGTGCTGGGCTTTCTGGCGCTGGTGGCGGTTTTGAAGAACGATCCGGTGGCGGCCTTCATGTGGCTGGGGCTGGCGCTGTTCGTCGACGGCATCGACGGAACACTGGCGCGGAAAGCCCGGGTTCTCGAATACACGCCCAATGTGGATGGCGGCACGCTCGACAATGTCATCGACTTCTTCAACTACGTGGCCGTGCCGGCGCTCATGGTCTATTGGTTCGACAGCATGATGACCGATATGTGGGGCCTCAATATCGCGGCGGCGGCCTGCATCATGGCGGTCTCCTGCTATACCTTCGCCAACACCGGCATGAAATCCGACGATTATTATTTCGTGGGCTTTCCCGCCTTGTGGAACATTGTGGTGCTGTACTTTTATATTCTCGGCACCCACTGGGCCATCAACCTCGCCGTCATCGCGGCGCTGTCGGTGCTGACATTCGTTCCCATCAAGTTCGTGCATCCGCTCCGGGTCACCGACTGGCGGGAAATCACCATTCCGATGACGGTGCTGTGGGCGGCCATGTCGCTGGCCTTGATCCTCAGCGCCAAGGACCGCGCCGGCTGGGGCACGGTGGAATGGATCGAACTTGCGGCATGGATCGTGGCGTCGGTCTATTTCGCGGGCATCTCGCTGTGGCGCACCTACATCAAGAAGCCGGCGGAAGAGAGCGACAGCGCCCACCACCCGGCTTGACTTGCAAGGCGGGCCTTCCCTATATCGCCTCACCTTGGCGGGGTAGCTCAGTTGGTTAGAGCACGGGAATCATAATCCTGGGGTCGGGGGTTCGAGTCCCTCTCCCGCTACCAGCTATAACGCTGCCGAGATTCCCCGTGATCTCGATGTGCCGGCGGCCCGCGATATCATCGACAAAAATATGCACCCCTTCGGTCAATTCACGGATCGCATGCTTGGCCGTGGCCGCATGCCTGGCATCGCTGCTCAGCCATTCCAATTGGATTTTAGAAGGTGCCGGGTTATCGAATAAGGGTATAAGTTTCCGCACCGCCACCACCAACGCAAACAGTGGCCCCTGGCCGGGGGATCGGTGGTAACGTTTCCGCTGCCATCACAAGCGGGCCTAACTGCCCAATCCGGCGGCGATGCAATCGGCGAATGTTTTGGCAATGGCATTGCCGGGATCGAGCTTGGGGTTGAAGATCGTGATGGTGAGGCCGGCGAACTTTCCGGTGCCGCGCGCCATGGCGAGAAGAGCTGTTACTTCCGCAAAGGAAAGGCCGCCTTCCAGCCGGTAGTCCACCGCGGGCATCACACGGTCGTCGAGTACGTCGGCGTCGAGGTGGACGAACAGGCGTTCAATCGGAGCGCGGGCGATTGCTTCTTCAGCACGCCGCAGCGCGGTGTTGAGGCCGACTTTGCGGATTAGTGGCA
>JBKKDI010000291.1:0-14993 GCA_046708645.1 Aestuariivirga sp. | reverse complement strand
GGGAAGCGTTGCCGTATTCTCGACGGCGCGGCCGCCGGGCTCGCGCAGGCGCACTGCGATGTCCGCTTTGAGAGGGCGTGTCGTCGCTGGCAGTTGCGGCAAGCGCAGGGCGAGATCGGCGTGGCCGTTGATATCGGTCTGCGGCAATGCCTCGGCGGTGTTCTGGACCGTATCGACGCGCTCGTCGGTCAGGCCGAAGCTGTAGCCCTTCCATTGGGCGAAAGGCGCATCGTTGGCGCTGACGGAAATATTGGCTTCGAGATAAAGACCTGCCGCGGGCGCTCCGAAAAGATAGCGGCCATCGACGGTGAGGCGCGCGCCTTCGCCCACGGTCGCTTTTTCGCTCACCGTCTTGAGATCGAATTCGACGCGGTCAGGGATGTAGTCTTCAACAAGGAAGGATGTTTCGCCGACGGGGTCGGCTTTAGGATCAGTGTAGGCCTTGATCCGCCAGGTGCCGCCTGAAGCTGCCGCATTGATCGGAACATCGAGAGTGCGACCGCCCGCGCCCTGGTCGGGAAGCAAGGTGCGGCTGTATTCAACGCCGTCAGGTCGCTCGACGATCAATGTCACCGGCAGGCCCGGCATGGCATTGGCCTTCTCGTCGCGCAGCAGCACGGTCGCATGCACGGTTTCGCCGCGGCGGTACACGCCACGCTCGGCATAGACGAAGGCATCGATGGCGCCCGGCGGTTCGCGCCCGGCAACGCCCCGGTCGGTCAGGTCGAACGAGGGTTCGGTGAGATCGATGAAACCATAATCGTTGTCGGTGGTCTCGGCGACGATGAGCGCGGGTTCGAGCCCGCCCTGGCCCTTGGCCAGCCCCGCCTCGAACGTGACCGCGCCATCGGCGCCGGAAGTCGCGGTGGCAAGCACCTCGTTGTTGCGCGCCACCAGCCGGACCTCGACGCCCGGCATCGGCTCGGCGGAAGCGATGGAGCGCACGGACACGTGCAAACCGTCCTTGCCGTCCATGGTGGAGAGGCCAAGATCGGACACGACGAACCACTGGGTCGCCACCTTGTCCCACGTGTTGTCCGAAGACTTAGCCGTGGGCGCGGCGGTCATCACGTAAAGGCCGGGTTCAAGCTTCCCGAGAGCTTCGTCCACCGGGAACGCCGTTGTCACTTCCTGGTTGAGGGGCGAGGGCGTTTCGAGCGTTCCCTCCCACACCTTCGCACCTTCGTCATCGCCGATCGAGTTGGCGGCGTTGCCATCGATCTGGGCCAGGAAATTGGAACCGAGAACATTGTTGATGAGGTTGCGGTCGCCGATGCGATAAAGCGCCAGCCTGGCGCCGGTGCTGTTCACCGAAAGAACGGGTATGCCGTTCTGGCCGGTGCGCGGCAGCACATAGCTCTTGCCCGCGAAGCGCACGGCGGGATTGCGGTCGCGCACATAAAAATCGAAATCATAGTCCTTGGGCAGATCTTCATCGACAGCCGAGGGCAAGCCCTTGCGGGCGACGATTTTGTAACGCTCGCCGTGCTTCAGCCCTTCGACGCAAAGCCTCGTACCCTCCACCGTGACGGCGGAGATGGCGCCCGGCTCCTGCCGGAAATAGGGAGCGAAATCGGTGACAGTGCGCGACAGCGGTTCGGAAACCTCGAAGCAGGCGCGGGGCGGCACGGCATCGTTCTCGATTTTGTAATCGGTGATGCGGAAGCCGTGGTCGATCCGCATCTGCTCATAGGCCTGCCGATTGGCCTGATCTTCGACCAGCCGCAGGCTTTCCTTGTAGGCCTGCAGCGCCGGGCGCCAGTCCTCGCGCTTTCCGAAGCCTTGGGCTGCAAGGGCAAGGGCCTGGGCCTCCTCTGGCGCGTTAGCGGCGAGGAGATAGGCTTTGAGACTGGCGCCTACGGTTTTGTAGGGCAGGCGGTAGCCGTCCTCATCGTTGATCGGCTGGGAAACGGTGAGCCGCTGGGCCAGCTTCAGCCACAGGGCGCCGTCGTTAGGCGCAAGACTCAGGAGTTTTTCGATGGAAACAGCGGCAAGGCGGGCATTGTTGGCGGCTTCGGCGGCGGCGAGTTCAATTTCCAGCTCGGCCACCGGCTTGTCGATGGTCTTGGCGAGCTTCCTCAGCTCGGCCTCGTAATCGTTCATGTAATAGCTGAAGGAGCCGGTGGGGAAGGGCTTGGCGGCACTCGCAGCACCTGATCCCAGTAAGATCAGCGCGAGGCCGATCAGGACAACCCACAGGGCATGGTTGAGGCGAGCGGCCTGATGTGCCGCGAGCCTGACATAGCCAAAAGCCATTGCCATTCTCCGAAAACAGAGGCGCCCCGCCACCCCCAAGAATGCCCCGCCGCGCGAATATGTCAAGCGGCGAGCCAAAGTACCGTTTCTCATCATGCCCGCACTTGCTGTCCGGGTAAGGAAGCCCAATGTCCTCGCCCCCGCGAAGCGGGGAGAGGAAGGGACCCATCGCGGTCACGCGATGGGGAGGAGAGGGGCTAACGGCCATTTCGAAGTTATCTTGCGCCGGGTTTGGCCTATTCATCGGTAATGAAGGGAGAGTGGCATCGATGAAGTCAAAGCGCCGGAGTTAATCCGCTGGCCCCTCTCCTCCGCCATCTTGAGATTCAGGCCTTGCATACTTCCTTAACCGGACGGCAGTGAATGAAGCGTGGGCAAGATGAGAGACTGGGGTTGCCCCTTGCAATCACCCAATGAGCCGCTAGTAGCAGCCCATGACCTCCACGACTTATTTGATCGGCGTCGATACGGGCGGCACCTACACGGATGCGGCGGTGATCGAGGCCCATGGCCACCGCGTCATCGCCTCGGCCAAGTCGATCACCACCAAGGGCGATCTCGCCATCGGCGTGACGGGCGCCATCACGGCGGCGATTGCCTCACTGCCCAAGGGGCTCAAGCCCCAGGACATCGCACTCGTGTCGGTGTCAACTACGCTGGCGACCAATGCGGTGGTCGAAGGCCATGGCAGCGCCGTCGGCGTCATTCTCATCGGTTTCGACCAGGCGATGGCCGAGCGGACCGGCATCGCCAAGGCTTTCTCCGGAATGCCCATCGCGATCATCGGCGGCGGCCATGATCACAACGGCGACGCGGCAAGTCCCCTCGATCTTGCGGCGCTGCAAGCCGCTGTTCAAACCATGCCAGTCGATGCCTTCGCCATCGCCTCGGCTTTCGCGGTGCGCAATCCAGCCCACGAGGTTGCCGCGCGCGAGTTGATCGTGCGCCTCACCGGCAAACCGGTGACGCTGTCGACGGAACTGACCTCCTCCCTCGATGCGCCGCGCCGCGCTCTCACCGCCGTTCTCAACGCCCGCCTGATTTCGCGCGTCTCCATGCTGATCGAGGCGGTGAAGCGCTCCATGGTCCATCTCGGCATCGAATGCCCGCTGATGATCGTGAAGGGCGACGGCACGCTGGCCTTGGCCGATAAGGTGGCGCTCCGGCCCATCGAGACGGTGCTCTCGGGTCCGGCGGCAAGCCTCGTCGGCGCCTCGTGGCTGTCGGGCCGCAAGGATTTCATCATGTCCGACATGGGCGGCACCACCACCGATCTCGGCGTGCTCGCCGATGGCCGCCCACGCATTACGGAGCAGGGCGCCGAAGTGGGCGGCTGGCGCACCATGGTTAGGGCCATCGACGTCAAGACCATTGGCCTTGGCGGCGATAGCGAAATCGGAATAGGGCTGAACGGTGTTGTGGGCGTTGGCCCCCAGCGGGTGGCGCCGATTTCGCTGCTGGCGTCGCGCTATCCGGAAGTCATCGCCATGCTGGAGGCCGATCTTGCCGATAGCGATGGCGGATCGATGCATGGCAAGTTCGTGTTGCAGCCGTTCGGTGCCGCCGCCACGGCCGCATCCGGCGAACTCAGTGCGCGCGAGCGCGAAATGCTGAGCCAGGTGGGCGAACGGCCACGGCCCATCCGCAAGGTCGCGGTTTCCTCCGGAGCTCAGCGCGTCCTCGCCGCGCTGAAGCGAAAGGGCCTCGTTCAGATCGGAAGTTTTACGCCCTCGGACGCAGCCCACGTGCTTGGCCTCCAGAATAATTGGCCCGGCCCCGCGGCCGCCCTTGCGGCGCGGCTGATCACACGGTTCCGCGACATGAGAGCGGGAGACCAAGCGCGGGTTGAAGCCTTCTGCCGCGAAGTCTGGAGCGAAACGGTGAGGCGCACCTGCCGGGTGATTCTTGAGACGGCTTTCGGCCAGCGTTTCGGCGACAGCATTTTGGTGGATGCCGTGTGTTCAGGCCATGGACACCTGGGCCTTGCCGCCATCGCCATGTCACCCATGGTGCCCATCGTCGCGGTTGGCGGCCCGGCACGGGTTTATTATGAGGAGGCGGGACGTCGGCTTGCCTGCGAGGTGGTGTTCCCGCCATTCTTTGATGTCGCCAATGCCGTGGGTGCCGCGACCGGCGTGGTTGCGCAAACGGTAACGGTGGCGGTCGAAGGAGACGGCGGCGGCCGGTTCCGCGTTCATGGCCCGGAGGGGGTCACGGTGTTCGGCAGCGGCATTGCAGCCCTGGCCGCCGCCGAAGCGACAGCGCGTCAGGCTGCCTTGCTGGCAGTCGAGGGCCTGGGCGCCGACGCTCCGCAGATTCGTGTCGCCATCGACAAGCATCTTCTGCCTGACGCGGTTGACGATAACGGCCTGCTTGGCGCGACCGTCAAAGCCGAGGCCATTGGCCGGCCCACGCATTCAGCTGGGGTTCAACCCTAAAACTGTCATCGCCGCACTCGTTGCGGCGACCCATCGTGCCGAGGCTGGAATGCTAGAGTTTTGTCGACGATGGGTCCCCGGAACAAGTCCGGGGATGACAGAAGAAAGGAGCGGACCATCCGCCCATTAACCGGCGCTTAAGCATAGCGCCAGCGTTCAATGGAAGTTCTTCTACATCTTCTAATTTTGCCGAGTTGCGAAAGGCTCCATTAACTGCGGTGCCGATAATCATTGAGACAAGTTTTCTTCGAAGAGGGCAGCTCACCCATGAACCCCCCGATCAATGCAGCCAGCCTCAATCAGCCCTTCACGGGTTGGGACGAACTTCGTCCGAGCGGGCCTGCCTGGAAGATCGAGCGGCCCCAGGCCACGGAAGACAGTTACATCCCGTTCTTTCCGGATCAAAATGGCAAGGTCTATGAGCTGCTCCTCGCCAATTTTCCGGTCATGCTGCATTGCATGGATGGAGCAGGGCGGCTGACGTCGGTCAACAAGCGCTGGGCCAAGTCGCTGGGCTATTCGGAAATCGAAGCCGTGGGGCGGGCTTTCAACGAGTTTCTGGCGCCTGAATCGCGGGCGCGCCTGGTCCAGGATATCTATCCCGCCTATTTCCAGAGCGGCATCTGCCGCGGCGAAATCTTGACGGTCACGCGCAAGGATGGCTCGGCTGCGAAGGTTGTCCTGTCGATGAACGCCTATCGCGGTGACAAGGGCCGGATCGAACGCTCCATCTGCCTGCTCGACGAGCCGCTATCAGTATCGCAAGAAGTGACGGTGGTCGAGGACCAGCGCTTCAAGGGCGCTTTCGAATCGGCCGCACATGGCATGGCACTGGTTTCGCCGCTGGGCGAGATCACGCTCGCCAACGGCGCCTTCTGGGAATTCCTTGAAAAAACCGGCGAGCAGCGCGCAGCCAGTGTCAAAGACATTCTGCACAAGGACGATGTCGCGGCCTATCTGTCCAGCGTCGGCGAGCTGATCAAGGGCCAAGCGCCGTCGATCAAACAGGAATTGCGCTATATGGCGGGCGAAGGCCGCGTCATGCACGGCGCCACCAGCGTGGCGCTGGTGCGCAATAGCGCGGGCGAGGTCGAGCAGATCATTCTTCAGATCGTCGACGTCACCGACAAGAAGCATGCGACACAACGGCTCCAGCACGCCCAGAAGATGGAAGCCATCGGCCAATTGACCGGCGGCCTTGCCCACGATTTCAACAATCTGCTCACCGTGATCATCGGCAATCTTCAGCTTCTGGAAAGCAAAGCCGGCATCGACGAGAGGGGCGCCCGCCGCCTCGCCGAGGCGATCGACGCGGCCCGCAAGGGCTCCGATCTCACCCGCCAGATGCTGGCCTTCGCCCGCAAGCAGGTGCTGGAACCGCGCGAAGTCAATATCAACGATCTGGTCAAGGGCATCGCACCCCTCATTTCGCGTTCGATCGGCGAGGCCATCCAGCTCAAGGCCGATGCGATGGCCGGCGAGCCCAAGGCCCTTATCGATCCTTCGCAGCTTGAATCCTCGATCCTCAACCTCGCGATCAATTCCCGCGATGCCATGCCCAAGGGCGGACTTCTCACCATCGAGACCCAGCCCATCTATCTCGACAAAAACTACGCGGCGAAATATCCGGAAGTGACCCCGGGTCACTATGTCATGGTGGCGGTTTCGGACACCGGCAGCGGCATGACGCCGGAACTTCTCGAAAAGGTGTTCCAGCCGTTCTTCACCACCAAGGCGCAAGGCAAGGGATCGGGTCTCGGCCTTGCCATGGTCTATGGCTTCATCAAGCAGTCTGGCGGGCACATCAACGTCTACAGTGAAGTGGGCCACGGCACGGCGATCAAGATGTATTTGCCGCGCAAGTTCGCCGAAGGCGAAGCGGTGCCGGAGATTGCCGGCGCTCCCGTTGAAGCCGAAGCTCCGGCGGCGATTGAGCCAGTACAAGCAGCGCCCCGCAATCCGAAGATACTGGTCGTTGAGGACCAGGAAGCGGTGCGCGCGGTGGCCTGCGGGTTCCTCGAGGATTTTGGTTACGATATCGTCGAGGCCGAGGATGGCTTGCAGGCCCTGGCACGCTTACAGGAACATCCCGATATCGATCTCATGTTCTCGGATGTGGTGATGCCGGGCGGCCTCAATGGCTTCGATCTGGCCCAGGCGGCACAGGGCATCAGGCCGGACCTCAAGATCGTGCACACCTCAGGCTATCCCAAGGGGGCCATGGTGCACCAGGAGGAGCCGCGGTTCCGCGAAGGCTTCATCATCATGAAGCCTTACCGCCGCGAAGACCTGCAGAAAATCATCCGGGACGCGCTGGAATTCCAGGAGTAGGTTTTTGCCTTTGCCGTGCTGATTGGATATGCTCCCTCGGAAATGCTAGCCAGGGGAGGGATCCATCATGCAGGGCGTAGCTCGTCTATTTTTCACGGTTGCCGTCATTTATGCGATCTGCGGCATGTTCTTGGGCCTGTATATGGGAATTTCGGCCAATCATCTCGAAATGCCCACCCACGCCCATATCATGCTCGCCGGTTGGGTTTCTTTGGCGCTCTTCGCATTCTTCTACCAACTCTTTCCCGCAATCAACGTCTCGCGAATTGCCACCGTGCATTTCTGGATACAGACAACCAGCAGCATCGTCATGATTGGTTCGCTTTTCATCCTGTATGGCGGCGAGGCCGGCAATCCAGCAGCGGAGCCGGGAGCCGCCATCGGATCCACGGGCTATCTCGCCGGCACGCTTCTGTTTGCGTGGATTTCGTTGGGAGCCGTGTGGAAGGCACCGTCGCCTGTCTTTAAAGCTGCGTGAAAAGGGTCAGCCCGCTTCGCTGTAGGCCGAGCGGCCCGCGAAAAGCGTGATTGTCCATTCGGTCTTTGATTTGCTCGCCAGTTTGACAGCCATGGCGGTGACCGTGGCTGTCTATCGCTGGCGGCTGCGCGATGCCGTCCAGAAAATCGAGCGGGCCGGGATCGGCTACGGATTCGCTTTGGTTGCTGGTGCCGTCATCTGCGGCTATGGCGCGGGGACGCTCAACCTTTGGCTTACGGGCGTTCCTGGATTCGGACGCAGCATTGTAGGCGCGCTCGCCGGCGCCATCATGGCCGTGGAAATCTTCAAGCGGGTGCGGGGTCTGCAGGGCTCCACGGGCCTGATTTTCGTTCCGGCCTTCGCCACCAGTGTTGTCATCGGGCGCTGGGGCTGTTTCCTTTCGGGCCTCGAGGATCACACCCATGGCACAGTCACGGCGCTCCGCTGGGGTCATGATTTCGGCGACGGCCTGTCGCGCCATCCGGTGCAGCTCTACGAGAGCTTCGCCATGGCCGGATTTCTCATCGCGGCCCTTGTTCCCATCGGAACACGCAACCGCTGGTTCATAGCCAACGGGTTCTACATTCTGGTGCTGTTTTATGGCGTACAGCGGTTTTTCTGGGAATTTCTCAAACCCTATGGCGCGCTGCTGGGGCCGTTCAATCTCTTCCATTTCATTTGCCTTGGCCTCGTGATTTACTCCCTCGTCATGATGGGGAGGAGCCATGAACGCGCCGGTCCGTAAGATTGCGCCCTATATCTTCTATGGCCAGACGACGTCGCTCTGTGAAACCTGCCTCGCTCTGGTTCCCGCCAAGATCATCATCGAGGACGGAAGCGTCTATTACCTCAAGCGCTGCAAGACTCACGGCGTGCAAAAGACGCTCGTCTCGACCGATCCCGCCTACTACAAGCTCTGCCACGATTATTTGAAGCCGGGCGACCGGCCGCTCAACCCGCAAACCCGCACCGAATACGGCTGCCCCTATGACTGCGGCTTGTGCCCGGACCATGAGCAGCACTCCTGCCTGGCGCTAATCGACGTGAACGATGCCTGCAATCTCACATGCCCAGTTTGCTTCGCCGATAGCTCGACGGCCAAGACCTATCATCGGCCGCTCGCCGAAATCGAACGCATGATGGATTCCCTCGTCGCCAGTGAAGGCGAGCCCGATCTGCTGCAGATCTCGGGCGGCGAGCCGACGATCCATCCGCAGATTCTCGACATCATCGCGGCGGCCAAGCGCCGGCCGATACGGCATGTGATGCTCAACACTAACGGCATCCGCATCGCCCAGGAGCCGGAGTTCGTAAAGCAGCTCGCGGGCTTCAAGCCGGGCTTTGAGGTCTATCTGCAATTCGATTCACTTAAGCCCGAGGCGCTCAAAACCTTGCGCGGGGCGGACCTCACCAGAATTCGCAGGCAAGCGTTGGAAGCCCTTGAAAAGGAAAATATTTCGACGACGCTGGTGGTGGTGGTCAAACGCGGTGTCAATGACGATGAGCTGGGCGAAATCATCGACTTCGCACTCAAATGGAAATGCGTGCGCGGAATTACCTTTCAGCCGATCCAGGATGCGGGCCGCAATGAGAATTTCGATCCCGCCCGCGACCGGTTTGTGCTCTCCGACATCAGGCGCCGAATCATCGATGCTGGCACCGCATTTGGCGAAGGCGACATCATCCCGCTGCCGTGCAATCCGGAATCGATCGCCATCGGTTATGCGCTCAGGAAAGGCGGGAAAATCGCGCCCATCACCTCGTTCTTTCCCAAAGAGATGCTGGTTGAAGCGCTGCCGAACGCCATCACCTTCGAGAAATTCCCGGAATTGCACAAGCAAATCATGAATTTCTTTTCGCTGGCGACGGCCGAATGCAACAACCCTGAAAAACTCGACGCGCTGCTGTGCTGCCTGCCGGAAGTGCCGGTGCCCGAGGGCATGGGCTATGAAAACATTTTCCGCATCGCCATTGTCGAATTCATGGACCGGCATAATTTCTGCATCGGCCGGGTGAAGCGCTCCTGCATCCATTTTGTGACGCCGAACGGGCAGATCATTCCGTTCGAAACCTACAACATGTTCTACCGCGATGAGGCGGCGAGGGCCCGGCGCGCAGTTTCCATGGCAGCGTCGTGAAAGTTTTATTGTCCATCCTCTGTAGCTTGATGATTCTTCTGGCAGGCGGCTGTGTTGTCGCCACTGCGGGTAGCGGCATGGGCGTAATCGGCCTCATCAACCTGCTCATCATCGTGCCCAACGCGCTGATGATCGCGGCGATCTACGGCTTCTCCGGACCAATGCGTGCGGTCTTCGTCACGTTTGCCGTCATTGATGTCGCCGTAGCACTGCTGGTCGGCGGACTAACGCTGTCCTTGCCGGGCGGCGACCAGGGGGTCGTGTTCATTGGCTTGCTCATTACCTTCGCATTCCTGCTCAAAGCTGGGCTGAGCTGGCGTTTCCGGCGAGTGAAAGCATGAACGCCTTGATGATTCTCGGTCTGCTGTTGCTCGGTCTCGTGCTGTGGCTCTTGCTCGAACGGCACGAGAACAGGCGCATGGCCCGTGGCTTGCCGCGCCACTCGGCAGGGCGTCTCATCTTCGCGGCGGCTGCTATGCTGACCATGCTGTTCACGGGTGGATGCAGCCTTCTGTTTCTTTCTCAGGATGGCGGCGACTTCATTGGTCTGGTCCTGATGTTTGGCGGCATCCCCTTTGCCGGTGGCCTTCTCGTGTGGTGGCTGGCCATGCGGCGGAAGAGTGGGTAATACCTGAATTGTCATCGCCGGATTTATTCCGGCGACCCATGTATAGTTCGGACTCCGTGCCTGATTTTGCGATGGGTTGCCGGGACAAGCCCGGCAATGAAATTGGAAAAAGTATGTGGACGGGGCAGGGACATGGCCGATCTTTTTACCATCGAGAACTTGTTTACGCTGCTGGTGCTAACAGCGCTGGAAACGGTTCTGGGGTTCGACAATCTTCTCTACATTTCCATCGAAGCCAAGCGGGTGGCGCCGGAGCGGCAAAAATACGTGCGCCAGCTCGGCACGATTCTGGCCATCGTCTTGCGCATTGTCCTGTTGTTCGTCGTGTTGCAGCTCATCGCCACATTCCAGAACCCGCTGTTTGGACTCGATCTTCCCTTCTTCGCAGCATCTTTCAACGGCCACAGCCTGATCGTGCTGGCGGGCGGCGCTTTCCTCATCCACACGGCGACGAAGGAAATCTTCCACATGCTTTCCGTGGACGATCTTGAACATCATCAAGGCTTGGGGCCCAAACATTCGAGCGTGGGGCGCGCGCTGTTCTGGATACTGGTGATGAACATCGTATTTTCCTTCGACACGGTGTTGTCGGCCGTGGCGCTCACCAACAATTTCATTGTCATGTCGACCGCCATCGTCATCTCCGGCGCCCTTATGGTCTTGCTGTCCGAACATGTGGCGCGCTTCCTGCAAAAGAACCGCATGTATGAAGTGCTGGGCCTGTTCGTGCTGCTGCTGGTCGGCGTCCTGCTGCTTACGGAGGGCGGCCACATCGCGCATCTGGCCTTTTTCGGCTTTCCGGTCGAGCCGATGGCAAAAACGACATTCTATTTCGTGGTCGGCGCGCTGTTGCTGGTCGATATCGTCCAGGGCCGCTACCAGAAGAAGTTGTTGGCCGAAGGGCAGAAATCGCGCTCCGAAGCCTGATTGCCCTTGCGTGGTGGCGGGCTAGAAGCCGCGCCCATCCCATTACTCAGGAATATCCAGGCCGATGGCGCGCCAGCCCGTCACTCATTGCCGAATTACCCTCGATAATATAGTGCTCGCCGTTGTTGAACGCGGTACATACCTGCTCCATACAGGGCCGAACAGGGCCAGGTAGTACAAAGGACAAGGGGCATCCATGGATTTCTGGCAGTCCTATTTCTCCTTCGCGTCAACGCCCGAAGGCTGGATCGCTCTTTCTACGCTGATCGCCATGGAAGTCGTGCTTGGCATCGACAACCTGATCTTCATTTCCATCCTGTCGAACAAACTGCCGAAAGCCGAACGCGCCCGCGCCAGACGGCTGGGTATCGGCGCGGCCCTCGTCATGCGGCTTGTGCTTTTGGCGACGATCGCATGGATCGTACAACTCACCCAGCCAGTGTTCGCGCTGTTCGGACACGACTATTCCTGGCGCGACATGATCCTGGTTGCGGGCGGGCTGTTCCTATTGTGGAAAGCTACGAAAGAAATCCACCATTCCGTTGACCCCAAGGATGGCAAGGAAAACATTGTCGGCGGCAATATCGCGACGCTCTCGGCGGGCGCCGCCATCTTCCAGATCCTGGTGCTTGATCTTGTGTTCTCGATCGACTCGATCATCACGGCGGTCGGCATGACCGACCACATTGCCATTATGTACATCGCAGTAATTGTCGCTGTCGCGGTCATGCTGCTGGCGGCCGATCCGCTCGCCAAATTCATACAGGCCAACCCGACCATCGTGATGCTGGCCTTGGGCTTCCTCTTGATGATCGGCACGACGCTGATCGCCGACGGCATGGGCTTCCATGTGCCCAAGGGCTATGTTTATGTCGCGATGGGTTTCTCGGCGCTGGTCGAGCTGCTCAACATGCTGGCGCGCCGGGCGCGGCAATGAAAAAAGGCGGCTTCAACGCAGCAAAACACATAGCGAGTGTAACAAGATGGGCCCGTTCGCCACGAGTGACGATC
The DNA here is from genome assembly GCA_046708645.1 of Aestuariivirga sp. Classification (GTDB taxonomy): domain Bacteria; phylum Pseudomonadota; class Alphaproteobacteria; order Rhizobiales; family Aestuariivirgaceae; genus Aestuariivirga. The sequence goes on along the minus strand of JBKKDI010000291.1, from coordinate 2,786 downwards.
CCCTTCACGCGCTCCAAACCACCCGCCCCAGCTTCAAGAGTCCAATCGACTAGTACTAGGTATGTATGACTACTGCTGCTCGCCAATAAGAGACGGACTGGCGTGGATCGTCCGTATCCTAGTGGGGGTGTTAATTGGCCCAACATGATCGGTCATGATGAAAACAGCCTTCCAAGACCTGATATTCATTGACTTTGAAGCCTCTCGACTTGGACCCGACTCATTTCCAATCGAATTTGGGTGGGCGAGCAGGGATGAGAAATCAGGCTCATGGCTCATTCGGCCTGAACCCGATTGGAACTTGGAAAGTGCTTTTGACCGGTCATGGCGGATTTGAACGACTTGAATTTCGGAAGGATGTGCCGGTCCCTGTTCCAGGTCCGAAAGAGGTCGTGATCCGTGTACGGGCAGCCACCGATTGTTGTGGTCATATAGTGTCGACAGGTGATGGGGTAGACCCGAACCGAGCTGGTGAACGCGTCATCGTTCGAAATATGCTCCGCTCATACGTCAAGTAGCGGCCGTTCGAATGTTGGACATTTGGATTGGAATGCGATGGGGCATTCGCGCAATACACAAAGGTACCAGCTGCCGAAACGTATAAGGTCGAGTGCGAGTACGTGCGGCACTTCCAAAAATGACCATTGATTCCGAGCCCATCATTGACCGCAAAGCTTCTGCAAAGGCTGCACGGACTACTTCCTTGTGAAATCATGCTTCTTCACGAGTTCGCGCATGAAGTTGCGCTGGCTCGTGTCTTGGCTGACCACACTACCCCGGGCAAGTAAATGGCACGGCCATAGCAGATTTAGCGAGATATCAGTGCGACAATGGCGTCGCGCAGTTTAGCACCGGGACTAAGACCAAGGTCATGGGCAGCTGCATTGAGATGCGAGATCACACCATTGTCCCACATATCTTGAGCATCGCCGATGCGTGCACTAGTGTGCGCCACAGTACCTGCCGCGACGCCACTCGCCTGGAGCATGTCCACTGCTTTAATGCCGGCATTCTCCTTGCCGACACCGGCATCGTTGAAGAACACCGCCTTAAGCGGCACTTCCAGCGCAAACTCTCCTGAACTCGCGCCCCCATGCGACGCTGAGACGACGACCGCGTCTCGATCTTCCGGCGTAACCTTTGTGATTGAGTCCATGATGATCACGCGACCACCCTGACCTCTTTCGACCTCCTTCTTCAGCATGTTACCTCCTTTTTGTTACAAGCCACGTAGGATCTGCACGCCAGTCCTTTACATAACGATCAAGCTGCCTGAACCTGGCAAAAGAAGTCGTCAGCTCCCAACTGCCCGCCTTTGAGGGCGATCTCTATCCGGCTGCCATTCTCGCGCAGTCCCGTGCAGAGCGGAGCGCCCGGCGAGAGCGGGGCGGCAAACTGGAGGGCTGCAATTCGAAGTGCTTGGGTAACCGCACCAGAGGTGTCGCCTCCAGCGACGGCGACCTTTCGGAGATTTGCGGCATCTGAAACGGACTTCAGTATCCTTCCAAGGTTGCGACCGATCTCGCGTTCAGAGATAGAGCGTTGCTCAACGCCCGCTGCACTGATCCGCTCGTCAGGGGCACCGTGGGCCGTGTAAGCGATCACGCTGCGTCCCTGTTCAATGGCACGTAGCGCAGTCGATGTCGTTTCGGTGACAGCGGCTTCGGCCCGCTCCGGGTCCCCTAAAAGGAGGCCAGAAAGTTCGAGCGGCACGAACCCGGCTTTCACGGCTACGTCAATTTGTCGGGCCGTTACCGAAGAGCAACTGCCCGACACGACCATGATCGGTCCGCCTCCCGGCACGCGCTCCACTGGCCGCAATCGAGGCTCGCCCCCCACCTTTCGCAACAGCGATGCGACGGCAGTCTCAACCGCGCTCGAGCCGACGCAAAAGACAGGCTTTTCGCGAGCGGCCTGGTCTAACCAATTGCCAATCCCCATCAGATGCTCCGGGGTGATCGTGTCGAACAGGATCCCGCGCGACGTTGAACCGGGAGAGGGCCATTGGCCGGCGTCGATGTCGATGGCGGTAACCAACCCGATCGAAAGCTCGGTTTGCTCGGAAAGATGGAGTCGCAGGTCCGCCTCACTCATGGGGGTGACGGGGTGACGGCACATCACAGGGTGCCTATCGATGCGGAATACCTCTAAACCAGACCCGGTTCGCGCAAAAAGGTTTCCAAATGCAACGAAACGCCCGAGACGCGGGGAACCCACGATGATCGGAACGGGGCCGGTCTGAAGCGTCCGCAGCGCAATATCCATGGCCCGGCCGATACTTCCAATGCGCGGTGAGGAATCGAACGTCGAGCAGACTTTGTAGTGAAGAAGCCTCGCTCCGGTATTGGCCATCCAGCGAAACACGGACGGGAGCTCGTCCTCCATTTCGGACGGCGACATCGCCCGGCTCGTACCGGCAAGGCCGACCGCCTGCACCTCAGGAAAAAGTTTCAAGATATCATCGGACGGCCGGAGAGCGAGAACGGTTTCGATACCAGCGCATGCCAACGCTTCGAGCGCATCGGTAGAGCCGGTAAAATCGTCTCCGTAGAAGCAGAGATAGGGCGCTTTGTCAGACATCGCTGGTGACCTTCCCAACTTTTGAGGCTGCGGCGGACCGAGCGTCATTACCAGGCTGGGGAACCATCAGGGGAATGAGGTCGCCCGGAGAACGACCGCTTAGCGGCTACATACTACCGCGCCACGGCCTGTTAAGCAGCCTGCCGCGGGTTGCAGATATCCTTTACGGACTGCATCACAGCAGCGGGGCTAAACAACTGCTCGAC
>JBKKDI010000290.1:0-2733 GCA_046708645.1 Aestuariivirga sp. | reverse complement strand
ATTTTGTGCTCATCCAGCATGGAGCCGATGAGATGGCCCACGCGGCCAAAGCCTGCAACGATGACGCCCGGCTGCCGTTGCTCTCCGGGGACAGCAGCCGCCGCGGTTCCGGCCACGGGCGAAATCTTCTGCCGCATGGTTTTTGCGATGCTCCCGCCAAGACGGGCGAGCAGTGGTATCGAGATCATCGTAACGGTGACGATCAACAGGGCATCGCGATTTGTATCGGCGCTCAGCAATCCTGAAGCTGCGGCCGCACCCAGAATGACGAAGGCGAACTCGCCGCAGGGGCCGAGCAGAAGGGCAGCTTCCAACGCCGCCGGGCGGCTCACGCGAAACAGGCGGGCCAATCCGTAAATAATAGCGCTCTTCAGGGACACCAGCGCTAACACGGCGCCCAGGATGCGCCATGGATTTTGTGCAAGGCCGGCGAAGTCGATGCCGAGGCCCACGAGGAGGAAAAAGGCGCCAAGCAGCAACCCCTTGAAGGGATCGATGATGGCTTCGATGGCCCGCCGGTATTCGGTTTCGGCGAGCATCAGGCCCGCGATGAAGGCGCCGAGCGCCATGGAAAGCCCCGCGAGATTAGCAGCAACGCCGGTGCCCACGGCGATCAGAAGGGTCACCGCCATGAAGAGGGCGGGGCTGTTGGTGCCGGCCACCATGCGCAACACCGGCCGCAGCCCAAAGCGGCCGACGATTACGATGACGAGAATGGCTAGAGCTGCCTGGGCCAACGCAAAGAAAATGCCCTGGAGCACGGGTCCGCCGCTATCACGGCCGAGAACGGTGACCAGCAGCAGAAGCGGGATGACGGCGAGATCCTGAAAAATCAGGATGGCAAAGCTGGTGCGGCCGGTTTGCGAGCCGAGGCGTTTGGCATTCGACAGCAATTGCACGACAATCGCCGTGGATGACAACGACAGGGCGGCACCGGCAACAAGAGCCGCATCGACTTCAAATCCCATGAAGACGGCGGCTCCGGTGATAACCGCCAGCGTCACCACGACTTGCAGTCCGCCAAGACCGAACACCAGGCGCCGCATGGTCAGCAAGCGCTCGAAGGAGAGTTCGAGGCCGATCAAAAACAGCAGAAAGACCACACCCAACTCCGCCATGGATGCGACATTTTCCGGTTCGGCGATGATGAAGGCGTTGAAAACCGGAAAGCTAACGGCAAGTTTGCCCATAAGGGCCGGGCTCAGCACAATTCCGACGATGAGAAATGTCAGAACGGCATTAAAGCCGATGCGGAGAAACAGCGGCACGACGAGACCCGCCACGCCCAGTATGATGAGAAACTCCTTGTAATGGATCAGGCCTTCGGTTGCCATGTGACTCCTGTTCGCTGGCGTCGAGTGTGTGGCATAAGGCGTGAAATTGGAAGACCAACATGGAGGACACGCCGTGACCGAACGGGGAAGAGAGATGGGGCTGCCGTTCCCAGGGTCGCCGGGACCCATCAACGCCATCACCGATGTGCCGGGCGTGGAGGTTGGTACCGTTACGCTGATATCGGGCGACGGGCCTCTCGTTGTAGGCCAGGGGCCGGTGAGAACCGGGGTTACCGCCATTCTGCCGCGGGGGCGAGCCAAGGCGGCCACCCCCTGTGCAGCCGGATACTATGCGCTCAACGGCAACGGCGAGATGACTGGCGTGGTCTGGATCGAGGAATCGGGGGAATTGCAAACCCCCATCACCATGACCAACACGCACTCCTGCGGCGTTACCCGTGACGCCACCATCCGCTGGCTGGTGGCGCGGGGTTTAGCAAATGGACAGGACTGGGGGCTGCCGGTGGCGGCGGAGACCCATGACGGCGAATTAAACGACATCAACGGCTTTCATGTGACCGCCGAACACACCATGGCCGCGCTCGACGGCGCGCTCGGAGGGCCGGTGGAATTCGGCAGCGTAGGCGGCGGCACCGGCATGATCTGTTACGATTTCAAGGGCGGCAACGGGTCCGCTTCGCGCGCGGTTTCGATAGCGGGACAACAGTACACGTTGGGTGTTTTCCTCCAGGCGAACTTTGGCGCCCGCGAGCAACTCACCGTTCTGGGCGTGCCGGTGGGAGGTCACATCACCCGCGATAAACTCCGCCGCAAGGACCAGGGATCGGTCATCGCGATTGTTGCAACCGACGCGCCCCTGCTGGCGCATCAGCTCAAGAGGATCGCGCGGCGCGTGCCCATGGGGCTCGCCCGCACCGGCACCGTTAGCCACAATAGTTCGGGCGACATCTTTCTCGCCTTTTCAACCGCAAACGAAGCGGCCTTCGCGGCGGGCCGTGGCCAGCCACGGACCATGGAGTTCCTGCCGAACGGCAGCCTGGATCCGCTGTTCACCGCAACCGTCGAGGCCGTTGAAGAGGCGGTGATCGACGCCATGCTGGTGAATGAGACCATGGTGGGCCGCGACGGAAACCGCTCCATCGCCTTGCCGCACGACGAGCTGATCGATCTCATGCGAAAGTATAGGCGGATGTGACGCCCGTTAAATCCGGTTCAGCGGGACTTTCAGATACACATTGCCGTCCGCGTCCGGTTCGGGAAAATGCCCGGCATTCATGTTGACCTGGATCGACGGTATGATGAGTTTGGGAGCTCCCAGGGTCTTGTCCCGGGCGTTGCGCATGGCCACGAATTCGTCTTCGCCGATGCCATCCTTGACATGAACATTGGCGGCGCGTTCGGCGGCCACGGTGGTTTCCCAGGCAAAATGATCGCGGCC
>JBKKDI010000289.1:0-2663 GCA_046708645.1 Aestuariivirga sp. | reverse complement strand
CTTTCGGAATCTCCGACGGTTTCCGCGAAATTCGGCTTCGATCCATTGATCTTGAGAGAGGACTTATCCCAGTCGTCGCGTATCGTATAATCGTTCGAAATAGAATTGAACACCTTCACTTCTCGGGTAGCCCATTCCTTTCCGGCGGTCTCGATTACGACGGCGCCATCCTGGTCCGATACGATAAAGCTGCCGTCAAAGTGACTGCCCCCACGAAGTTCGCAGTTTCCCCCTTGTCCGTATGTCGAAAGTAGGTGGGCAACGAGGTCAACTGCCTCGTGTCGAGTGCGGCACCGTTCGAGGATCAAACGGAGCAAATCGATAAGGACCACGCCGTCCTTATCCGAGGCTAACTTGCTGAAGACGGCCTCATTCCCGACCGCCACACCATACTCATTTACACCTATTTCCCCGCCATAGAGCCAAAACGATTTATCAATGATGGTTTCATAGGTCACTCGCGCCTGCGGAATGACCAAATGTGTCACTCGGACCATAGCGCCCTCGTCGTACTCGCGATTTGGTAACTTCAGAAGGTGCTGGGCCTCATTGATCTCGGTGTCGGCACTTTTGGCAAGTAACACTGATCCATTGGCAGTTGCGTCTTTAAGAGCAACAAATGTGTCACACATGGTCTGGTCTCCTTAACTATACCGAGCGATCAAGTAACAATGGGTCACGCCCGGGAGAGCTTACCACGGGAAATTCCAGCGCAAAGTGGCACCGAACCTCCTGTGTGGTCGAAACGGAAATGTTGGCAGGCTCCTGAGCTGCGCAGATGGGCTGTGCTATTGGGCAGCGGGTACGGAATCTGCATCCGGACGGAATATCGAGTGGGCTTGGCACATCGCCCTCAAGCGCTGGCGGACGCTGACGTTTAATTGGCTGAAGCCGAGGCACGGCCTTGAGCAAGAGTTGCGTGTAGGGATGACGCGGCCGTTCGAAAATTTCGTCAACCGTTCCTGCCTCCATTATTTTTCCTAAGTACATTACAATTATATGGTCAGACATATGGCGCACTACATTGAGCTCATGGGCGATAAACAACATCGTGAGGCCGAGCTCGTCCCGCAGGTCTCGCAACAGATTGAGGATCTGAGCCTGAATAGACACATCAAGTGCTGCGACCGGTTCATCCAACACAAGAAGCGCGGGACGCAGCGCCAAAGCCCGAGCAAGCCCTACGCGTTGGCGCTGGCCGCCCGAGAGTTGCCGTGGCCACCGCTCGGCCATGCTGGGGTCGAGCCCTACCCGGGAAAGTAAACGCAGTACCTCCTCTCTGATCTCCGCGTCGGGCACAATTTTGTGAAATCGTAACGCCTCGGCCAAAGCAGACCCGACCCGGATCCGGGGATTAAGCGAGGAATAGGGATCCTGGAATACCATCTGGGCGCGGCGCCTAAAACGACCCAGACCGAGTTGATCAAGGGCGAATACGTTCTCCCCTTCAAAGAGGACCCGTCCCCGCTTCGGCCGATTCAACAGTAAGATTGTTCTTCCGACCGTTGTCTTCCCACTCCCGCTCTCTCCTACGAGTCCAACCGTTTCCCCACGACTGACGATGAAGGAAACCCCATCCACGGCTCTAACGCTCCGAGCTTTTCGGCCCCTCATGATATCCGCCATCGAGCGTGGTTTTTCGAAGGCTATCGTCAGATCCTCGACTTGCAGCAAAGGGCTAACGGGCGTCCAAGATCTCAAAGGGTTTGTAGGCTCGATCATTGCCATCATTATATTGCCAAGCCGGCGAACAGTGATCCGCTATCCATGACGCGTTCGGGATGAATGCATGCCGTCATATGTCCATTTTCGATTTCCAAAAGTTGGATTACAGCAGTCCGGCAATCAGAGGATGAAACGCTACAACGCTCCACAAAGGGGCAACCACCCCCGAGCCGAGCCAAATCGGGTGGTTGCCCGTTGATTGATGTTAATCGACGTTCCTTACCCCGGGGTTTCGGAATCGAGCGCATCAGGCCTTCCGTGTAAGGGTGAAGTGGCTGCGCAAATATCTGTGGAGTGGTTCCGATCTCCACAATGCGGCCTGCATACATGATGGCCAATCGGTCCGACGTCTCGGCAATTACACCCATGTCATGGGACACCAGGATGAGGCCCATGCGAGTGGTTCTTTGCAATTCCATAAGAAGCGATAAAATCTGGTCTTGGATCGTCACATCTAGTGCGGTGGTGGGTTCATCGGCCAGCAGCAATTTGGGTGAGCCCGCCATGGCCATTGCAATAACGGCCCGCTGGATCATTCCACCGGACCACTGATGGGGATATTCATCGACCCGAATTTCGGGGCTCGGAATTCCCACCCGTTTCAGTAAGCTTATTGCCTCATCGCGCGCGTCACGAGCTTTCAGCCCTTTGTGAACACGCAGGCTCTCCGAGACTTGGTCACCAATTGTCCAAATTGGATTGAGACTCGTCATTGGGTTTTGGAAGACCATGCCGATCTCCTGGCCGCGTACTCGCCGCATCTCCTTTTCAGAAAGTGTCATAAGATCGGTGCCGAGGAACGCAATTCGCTTTGCTGTCTGGCGGGCAGGGGGAGAAGTCAAGAGACGCAGAATGGCGCGGCACAAGACAGACTTACCGGAGCCGGATTCTCCTACGATCCCAATTGTTTCTCCGGCTTCTATTGAAAACCATATGTC
>JBKKDI010000288.1:0-12804 GCA_046708645.1 Aestuariivirga sp. | reverse complement strand
TCCACCCTACCGTAAAGCCAGTCCAGCTGATTGCCGATGCGATCAAGGACGTCTCGCAGCGCAACGGCATTGTCCTCGATCTGTTCGGCGGCAGCGGCTCAACCATGATTGCGGCCCACAAGACCGGCAGGCACGCCTATCTGTGCGAGCTTGATCCGATCTATTGCGATCGGATTATCCGGCGCTGGGAAGCCTATGCCAAGGACGATGCCGAGCAGCTTATCTGTGGTCTTGAGGGAGCAGGTGCTGTCCGCCTGGCGGTGGCGTGATGGAAGATGCCAAGGCACGACGGCAGCTCGCCCTGCGCAGTCCGCGCTATGCGAGCTATGAGGTGGGCTACAGCAAGCCGCCAGCTCAACGTCAATTTAAGAAAGGACAGTCTGGCAACCCTCGCGGCCGGCCCAAGGGGGCGAAGAACAGGCTCCCCGCGCTCCATGAGGAGCGCCTCAAGACGATCGTATTGGAGGAGGCCTATCGCCAGATCACGGTGCGCGAGGGGGAGAAGAACATCTCCGTTCCCATGGCTATGGCTGTTGTTCGTTCCCTTGCGGTCTCCGCAGCCAAGGGCAACAACAAAGCGGCACAGCTCTTCACGCAAATGGTCAAAGTTGTGGAAGAACAAAACAAGGAGCTTCACTTCAGCTACCTCGCCTCGACGCTCGATTACAAGAACGCCTGGTACAAGGAGCTGCGGCGACGCGAAAAGCTGGGAGTTACAGGGCCAGAACCCTTGCCGCACCCGGATGATCTAATTATTGATGCACGGAGCGGAAAAGTGACGGCCAGAGGGCCGCTAATTGAGCGGGAGAAGGATTGGTGGCTGACGGCGGATATCCTCAAAGAGGGGTTCAACAAGCAAATCGCCTCTAAACAGCGCGACCTCAAACGCAACCCCGATCATCCAGATCGGGCCAAGCTAGTGAGAGAGATCGCGCAGATACGGGACGATCTTTCCCAGTTGACCGAGGTTTATACCGATGAGGTGACAGAAAGGGTCGTCAAGTCCAGAACCAACGCCGCAGGGGAAGTCGAATTTGTCGACCCAATGACAATGTTGAAACTGATCAAGAAAACTTGAGTGTTTGAGTCACGACGATCATTGAGCCTAAACAATGAGGGATGGAACTTTCACGACTCGGACTCCATAAGTCCGGGCCAGAGAGGCGCGATCAAATGGCAGGAGCTGTTACCGCAGTCGCTGCTCTCGCGGTGGTATTGGCACAGGATGACGGCACACGTGGCAAGTGTCGGGGCTGTGAGCGCCATGCCGCAACCAGACTAGCGAGCGGCGCTCGGGTTGGCATCTTTGATTCATGTCCAGGACCAAAAACCAGTTCATCGGCATGGGCTCTCTGGCCGTGGGCGTCCTCCTCTTCTCCACTCAGGATGCCATCATCAAATCCTGGAGTGGCGACTATTCGGTCATCCAAGCAATTGTCACTCGCTGCGTCGTCGCATTGCCGATCTTGCTGTGCTTCGTTCATTTCGAAGGGGCCCTTAAGCAGATTCCCTCACGGCGTTCAGCCGCGCTAATCCTTCGCGGGCTAATAATGCTCGTTGCCTATACAGCCTACTACATGGCGCTCCCAGCCTTGCCTCTGGCCACGGCAGTCGCCTTGTTCTTCACTGAGCCGCTATTCATCACACTCCTAGCTGCCCTCTTTCTAGGCGAAAATGTCAGTTGGCGTGCCACAACAGCAGTGGTTATCGGCTTCACTGGAGTTCTGGTTATAACCGCCCCCGGATTCGAGCGGTTTGAGCCCGCCCTCCTGCTGTCGCTGATCAGCGCCTTTGCTTACGCGACCGCCCAGGTGTTGGCACGCAAGCTTGGCGTTTCAGAACCCGCATCCGTGATGAGTCTTTATCAAAACGGCGTTTATCTCCTGGGCGGGGCGATAATCGCTGTCCTGTTTCATGGTCTGGAGTTGACCAGCGCACCGCATCCAAGCCTCAATTTCCTGGTCCGCCCGTGGGTGGTTCCCAACCTCACCGATTTCTTGCTGATGGCCAGTTGTGGGATCATCGCCGCGTTCGGTTCGACGCTCTCGACCCACGCCTACCGGACCACGGAAGCCCATCACATCACGGTATTCGAATATACAGGTTTGATCTGGGCGCCACTGCGGGGATTTCTTTTTTTGCCGAAGTGCCAGGGCCAAAGGCAATCGTGGGCATCGCCCTGATCATAGGAGCCTGGCTGTTGGTAGTGGCAAAACCGCCAAATCAGAAAAGGGTCATTGATTGAAGCGACGCGACATCATCCTGGCTAACTGCCCCCATCCTCTGGGGAGTAGCCTATACAACTGCCAAGCCCGCGACTGAGAGTTTCCCACCTATTTTGCTGGTAGCTATTTGTTATCCACTGCGGCGGATGTTCTGTTCAGGCCATGGCGGCGTATGCAGACGCCGATTTGGGCCCTCCTTGCGGCAGCAACATTAGGCGGAAGCGTCCAAAGAGCACTGATCTTCATGGGCGGTTCGCAAAGTATAGAGCGATGTAGCCTAGCGGATCCGGGGCGCAGGCGGCCATGATGGACTTGCATCATTATTTTCTCTAGGATTTGTAAAATAAGACGGTAGGGGTAACTAGGGTGAACATTTTAAGGATGCTGAGCGCACGAATTCTGCTCTCGATCCTTACACTCCTCCTCGTCTCAATTATCATTTTTGTAATTATCGAGGTCCTGCCGGGGGATGTCGCATCGCGTATATTGGGACGCGACGCCACGCCGGAGGCACTTGCACTTTTGCGAGAGAAGCTCCACCTCAATGATCCAGCAATTATGCGGTATATTCGTTGGCTGGCTGGCGTCGTACAGGGCGACTTCGGTAATGCACTGACGAGTTCCCGTCCGATCGCGGATATCATAGCGCCTCGACTGTTCAACACGGTGCTCCTTTCGATCTATGCCTTTCTCATCTATATTCCGCTGGCGCTCATCCCCGCACTCATTCAAGCGGCTTGGCGGGACGAGCAAACGGATCATGTCATCTCCGTCATTAATTTGGTGTTTCTGTCGATACCCGATTTTCTCCTCGGGACGTTGTTGCTTGTTGCCTTCAGCGTTGCCATACCGATTTTTCCAGCTGTCTCCATGCTGGATGAAAATTCTTCCGCGCTGCAGTATCTTCGGGCGATGACCCTGCCCGCGGTCACGCTCGCCATTGCCATGGCGATCGCCGCTGTTCGTATGCTGCGCGACAACCTCATCGAAGTGCTCGACTCGGAGTATGTGCGGATGGCGGAACTCAAAGGCTTGCCGCCGCGTTCTGTCTTGCTTCGCCATGCGTTACCCAATGCGCTGGTGCCGACGCTGAATGTCACCGCCATTAATCTCGGTTATCTCATTGGCGGCGTGGTGATCGTGGAGAAGGTCTTTTCGTATCCGGGTTTCGGAAGATTGCTGGTCGACTCGCTGCAGCTTCGTGATGTGCCGCTGATCGAGGCGACTGTGGTTATCGCAGCCGCGGTCTATGTGGGGGCGAACCTGCTAGCCGATCTCGGTGCTCTTCTGTTAAACCCCCGGCTGCGGGCCGGTTGAGCCTTGGCTAGACACTCCCCTATGGTAATAGTTTCCCCCAAAAGTGTGTTGAAGGTGAATGGTTTCGCGTCCCGCTGGCGCCGCTTGCCCGCGAACCTACGCATAGGGCTCATCATTTTGCTGGTGCATTTTATTGTCGCAGCAACTGGTCCGTTTTGGGCGCCTTACGGACCGTCGCAGATTGGTACCGGTCCGCCACTATCGGGAATGAGTTGGGGACATCCCTTCGGCACGGACCAACTCGGTCGCGATGTTTTCAGCCGCGTGGTGAATGGCAGCCATATCGTCATTTTGCTGTCATTGTCCGGCACGTTCCTTGGCCTCGTAATCGGCGCCATCGTCGGCCTATTCTCCGGGTATGTCCGCGGTTGGACTGACGAGGTTCTCCAGCGCATTCTAGAAGCGATCATCAGTATTCCCTTCCTGATGTTAGCGCTCATCGCAATCGTAGCGGCAGGGCCGAGTGTCTCAGGAAATCCTCTGTTGCTGGTTTTGGTCATCGCGTTGATCTATGCTCCCCGAATTGCCCGTATGGCACGCGCCGCAGCGCTCGATATCGTCAGCCGGGATTACGTCACCGTGGCTAAACTGCGGGGCGAAAGCGCATGGTCGGTAGTACGGCGTGAACTGCTTCCCAACACAACGAGCGTGTTGCTGGTGGAATTCGCACTTCGCGCCGGCTATGCGCCTGTCCTTATAGGATCCCTGGGATTTCTCGGGTTCGGGGTGCGCCCGCCGACTCCCGAATGGGGACTCATCATGAGCGAAAACCGCTCGCTCATCACTTTTGCACCTATCACTGTCCTGGGTCCTGGCTTGATGCTTGCGACCCTGGTTATCGGGCTTAACTTATTTACTGAGGGGCTAGCGCGCATTCTGGGTCGCACGGTCCCGCTGGCCAACACATGAGCAAGGGACCGGCTCTTGTCGAGGTAATCGATTTGGATTTTGCCTATCGACAGGGAGAGGGATGGCTTCGTGTCCTGCATAAGGTGAACTTTACGGTCCATCGCGGTGAGGCCTTTGGGCTCGTCGGCGAGTCTGGCTGCGGCAAGTCAACTGTCGCCTATCAGCTGCTAGGATATCGCCGCGAATCCACCCGCATCGAAGGCGGACGCGTCGTGTTCCAGGGTGTGGACCTTCAGCAATTGGAGCGGCCCGCACTCGACCGGCTGCGCGGGAACCGGGTAAGTCTCGTGCCGCAGAATCCAACGACTGCTCTGAGTCCGTCCATGCGGGTCGGCCGGCAGCTAATGGAAGTTCTGCAGTTTCATGGAGCAAGCCAAGGTGCCGAAGCGAAGCGCGTCGTTGATTTGTTTGGGCTGGTGGGACTGCCTGCACCGGAGACGATCGGGCGACGCTTTCCACACGAGCTTTCTGGTGGGCAGCAGCAGCGGGTCTGCATCGCCATGGCGCTGGCGTGCGAGCCTGACTTGCTTGTTCTCGATGAACCTACGACTGGTCTGGACGTAACGACTCAGGAGCAGATCGTAGAACTGCTAGCGGATCTCCGCGCCAGACTTGGAATGTCCATGCTTTACGTGACACACGATCTCGGCGTTCTCGCGCAAATCGCCGATCGGGTGGGCGTCATGTATGCCGGTCGGATGGTCGAAATCGCACCCACCGCCGAACTTTTCGCTCAACCTAGGCATCCATACACCCGCGGCCTTATTGCCTCGATTCCGCAAATCGAGCAGGTGAATCGGTCGGCAGGGATTGTTCTGCGGGGGCTTCTCAAACGGGACGAATTGCCGGCCGGTTGTCCCTTTCAGCCTCGCTGCGATCTTGCCGAAGCAAGATGCAAATCCGAAGTCCAGCCCCTGGAGAGTGTAGGACAGGATCATCTTGTGGCCTGCTGCCGCTGGCGTAGCTTGGAAGCCCCTTCATCGGGCTTGGCAGGCTCAACTCAGAGCGCCTCGCGGCTCAAGGGCTCCAAACCAATTCTGAGCGTCGAAGGCATACGCCTCGGTTATGGCGGCGAGCATCGCGTGCCAGGGTTTTTTCGGCCGCCGCCTGCCGATATCGTTAGCGATCTCTCTTTCGCCATCGAAAAGGGTGAAACCTTCGCGCTCGTGGGTGAATCGGGTAGCGGCAAATCCACAATTGCGCGCTCCATCAGCGGTTTGCTGGCGCCTAAGGAAGGAACGATCCGGTTTGAAGGCCAAGCCGTGCCGGGGCTGGTGGCGGCGCGAACGCGCGAACTCCGGCAGAAGATTCAATACATCTTCCAGAACCCCGACGCCTCACTGAACCCCCGGGCGCAGATCGGAACGATTTTAGCGCGGCCAATCGAAATGTTCTTCCATCCCGGGCGGGCGGCCACGGCCAAGCGAGTGCTCAACGCGCTGGAAGATGTACGCCTCGATGCCAACTATGTCGGCCGCTATCCCGACCAACTATCGGGTGGCGAGCGCCAGCGGGTCGCGATTGCCCGAGCGCTGGTGGCGGAGTCAAAACTGCTGCTGTGCGATGAAATACTTTCTGGGCTGGATGTCTCGGTGCAGGCGAATGTACTGGCTTTGCTTCAGCGGCTGCGGAGAGAGCACAGCCTCTCGATACTCTTTATTTCGCACGATCTGGCCGTGGTGCGCACCTTAGCGGACCGGATCGGGGTGCTCTTCCGAGGGCAACTCATGGAAGTTGGCGATGTTGAGGATATATTCGCGCCACCTTTTCACCCTTACACTTATGAACTTCTTATGGCCGTGCCCAGTATACAACGGGTGCACCGGAGTAGGCGGCCGGCGAGGCCGGATGTAAACCTTCCAGCACACCCGGGCTGCGTCTTTGCCGGAAAGTGCCCGTGGCAACTTGGCCGGACTTGCCAGGAGCAGCCGCCACCTTGGCGCGAGGTTACACCAACGCATCGCATACGGTGTCATATTCCGCTTCCCGACCTTACCGATCGGGTCAAGACGGACCTCGCGCATCTGAACATGGGCGCGGAAACCAAGACACCGTTTGCACAACAAGTAGATTAATGCTCTGGAAGGAGAGACATTCGATGTCCACGAGGAGGGTAATTCTCGAAGGGGCACAACTTATCGATGGAAGCGGCGGGGCCGTCATCCCTGACTCTCTGATTGTGATCGAGGGTGGCGAGATTACTTATTCCGGTCCCAACACCAGCCGTTTCGATGCCATGTCGGCTGAACGATATTTGCTTAGCGGAAAAACCATCATACCTGGTCTCATTGAAGCGCACACCCATGCCTCATTTGATGCTGACATGCTCGCCTATATCAGAAACGGCGTAACTACGATCCGCTTTGCGGGCCTCAATCAGAACACTGTCGAGGAGCTGAGCCAGCGGATCAACCGCGGCGAATTGCAGGGTCCTCGTATCTTCTCCTGCGGACCAATGATCGATGAACCTCCGCCTGCGTACCCCGAATGGAGTATCGCCGTAAGCAACGCGGCCGAAGCTGCGCATTTGGCAGAGCGCCTGATCACTACACATAATCTACAGGCGCTGATCGTCACCCAGCGTGTCACGAAGCCCGTGATGCAGGCGGTGATAGAGGTCGCACACGGGCACCGACGCTCGGTCGTGGGCCAGACCTGGGAGGTCGGCGGCAGGGATGCGGCCGAACTCGGGATCGACGAATTGCACACCAGCTCACGGGTGTTTGAGAGCAAGCTTTATCCGAAAGAACGTCTGCTTCGTTATGGGAGTATCGCGGAACGTCTGTCGCTAGGATCACGCGCCTGGGCGTCAATTGACTGGGAGGCGACGCGGCTCATCATGGAGATGATGGTCGAACGGTCGGTCAAGTATTGCGGAATGCAGGTGATCACTCAATTTCAGGTGGGTGAAGGCATCGCGGAGCTAGAAGCCGACGCAGATTTCAAATGTCTGTTCGGTGACGTCGAAAGAAACGCATTCCATGAATTCACGCGACGCCTCCAGGGTAGCTGGAGTCAGGACGATATTGAATACGGACGCGTAGCCAACCAGAAACGCATAGAATGGATGCAACGGTTTCGTGAACTCGGCGGAATGCTGCTAGCAGGTACTGATATGCAATTCGGCGGCATCATGTTTCACCGTGAGTTGCGAAACCTCGAGGCTATAGGAATGTCAAGGTTGGAAGTAATTACTGCTGCGACCGGTGATTGTTCTCGGGCACTTCATCTAGATGCCAAACTGGGAATGGTGCGCGACGGTTTTCAGGCCGATCTTGTCGTGCTGAACAGTGACCCTCTAAAGAATCTTGCCGCTTTGCGGGATATCGCGTGTGTTCTCAAAGAAGGCAAAGTCGTGTGGGCTGGCGACGGTGTTGACCGCGTTATGTAACTAATCTTGCTTGAGCCCTTCAACACGAAAGGGAGCGCGGCGTAACGCGCTCCCTCTGAGTTTTATTCTTTTCCGCTATTCGCAGAGGATCTCGGAAAAGTCTGGCCGGTTGTGGTCCGATGCTGGAGTATACCCAGTACAACCCTTACGCGTTGCAGCCACGATACTGGCAAACATTGGAATGATCACGCCACCTTCCTCTGTGATAAGCCGTTGTGCTTCTTGATAGAGCTTACGTCGAGCATCAGGATCCAAAGTCTTGGCCGCCTCATCGAGAAGCTGATCATACTTATCATTGAAAAAGTGCGTTTCATTCCATTTCGCATCTTTGCGGTAGGCGACCGACAGTGCGGCGGGCGTCGTCCTCATGCCCCAGTTAGAGACCGCAAAAGGTTGCTTTAGCCAAATGTTGTCCCAGTACTCACCGGCTGACTCATTTACAATATTGATCTTGATGCCGGCTTCTGAAGCCATTTGTTGGTATGCTTGCACCATGGCCATAGTCCCGGGCATGAGATCCGCGGCATGCAAATCCACGGAAATTCCGTCCTTATGGCCAGCTTCTGCGAGCAGTTGTTTTGCCTTGGCGACATCCCGCTTCATAACATCCTTGCTGTATGCATCGGGCGAAGATGGCAGGATCGGGTTATCATTTCCAGGCACCCCGAAGCCGAGCAGCGCGGTGTCGACGATCGCTTGGCGATCGATGACCAGTTTCATCGCCTGCCGCACCTTCGGATCGTTAAAAGGCGGAACATCGATAAACATACCCATGGTTATCGCCGACCCGCCGGGCGCCTTGGTCAAGGTAATGTTGGGATCGGCTTTAAGCGTTGGGATCGTCGCGGGATCTACCACAAGCACGATATCAGCCTCGCCTGATTGAAGCGCCGCAACCCGGCTTAAGGGTTCGGTGATCGCCGTTACAGTCAGACATTCCGACTTGGGCGGACCACGCCAGTATTCGGCGTTCCGCGTAAAAGTCGTCTTCAATTCACCGATCTTCAATTCCTTTAATGTGAAGGGGCCGGTGCCATTAGGACGAAGCCGGATATCGTCGTCTGAGGCACCGTTTTTCACAACCAACCCATGCTTGGTGGCTAGAATGGAGGGCAGTTCTGCGATGGCGGAATCTAGTGTGACCTTAACTGTAGCCGCGTCTACAGCCTGGAACGCCTCTGGTTTGATAGCGCCAAGTTCGCTTGCCGCCGGCGATGCCGTCTTCGGATCAAGCAACCGACGGAAAGTGTAAACCACGTCCTCGGCGGTTAAGGGGGAACCGTCGTGAAATTTTACTCCCTGCTTGATGTGGAACGTCCACTCTGTAGCCTTGTCGTTTGCTTCCCAAGACTCCGCCAACCACGGAATCGGTTGCATCGTCGCATCCGCAGCCACCAATGGTTCGTAAATCATACGTGCATGGTAGACGTCCGAAATACTCAACAGTCTGGCGGGATCGGCCGAGAGCGTTTCGCCGCTCCAATCAGGGCCGATAAGAACGGGACAGTCGGCTGCTTTTGCCGCTGGTGCGCCAACATAGGTCACCAGTAGTAGAGTTGCTATTGCAGCGCCAATCTTGAGTTCTCTCATGGTTGTTTTTCCTCCCGAGTACGCTACCGTAAAATGGAGCAAAAGCGAGCTTATACTATCGCTCCTTCTGGCGTCTAGGCCTTATAAGAGCGAACTCCATTGGTTATACCGGGCAGGTCAGAATGAGCAGATGGCGAATAAAGGAAGTTCGATCCTACATTATAGAGACACTAGGAGTTGGCGGAAACTATGGGTCACGGGATCCGGGTCATTGGATCGTAGATGCGCGACAAGCCAATCCACTATCTATTTATCCTGATCGCCCCACGCTCCGGTCAGGGTCCGGCGGGGCCGATTCCGGAATTTTTATAGAGATAGAAGCAGCAGATGGGACGGTAGGCATCGCTACCGGTAGTGGCGGGATTGCTGCGTGTTCAATTATTGAGCATGGCTTGGCAGAATTTCTCACCGGGTCCGACGCTCGTGACATCGCGCGTCTGTGGGATCAGATGTACAGAGCAACCCTGCCCTACGGTCGCAAGGGTGTGGCCATGCTGGCGATCAGCGTTATTGATCTGGCTTTGTGGGATCTCCTCGGCCAGCTACACGCCCAGCCGGTCTATCGTCTGTCGGGTGGGGCAACGAAAGATAGAATCAAGGTGTACGGCACCGGCCCCGATCCAACGGTGTTCCAAAAGCGTGGATTTATGGGAGCCAAAGTGCCTTTTCCCTTCGGGTTGGCCGACGGTCGAAAGGGTTTGGATGCAAATTTACGTGCTATCTCCGCACACCGCGAAGCAGTTGGCCCTGGATTTCCCCTAATGGTCGACTGTTTCATGTCCCTTGACGTGGCATATGCGCTGGAATTCGCTCGCGCAGCGAAGCCGCTTGGCCTTTACTGGATCGAAGAGGCGCTTCATCCCGATGATTGGGAGGGTTATCGGCAGCTCAAGGCTGCAGCTCCCTGGGTCCGCTGGGTAACTGGCGAACACGAGTATACCCGTTGGGGGTTCCGCGAACTCATCCGTCATCGCACTATAGATATTGTGCAGCCAGATTTGATGTGGGCTGGCGGATTCAGCGAAGCGCTGCATATCGCCTCTGTCGCATCTGCCTTCGATGTGACGGTGGTGCCGCATGCCGGTGGTATCTACAGCTACCACTTCGCCATGACGCAACCAGCGGTACCCTTCGTTGAATATTGCATCACAAGCCCGAATGGTGACGAGATCACTCCTGTATTCGGAGAAATGTTCCATGGTGAACCTTTGGCGTTCGATGGCACCATCGCCCTCTCCGATGCGCCGGGATGGGGCTTGCAACTCAATCGTGAGGCTGTGCGGCTGAAACGATTTGCTGCTTAATCAAAGTGCAAAGGTGATGCGATCTAGAGATCCATGCGGAGGCGATACAATACTTACAGGTACCTACTCGAGTTTGCCGCTAAAGGATGCCGCCACCACGAGACAACAATTGCCTGGGCGAACGCGTCCCGGCTGGCGCCGGCCGTAAAGTATCCCGTCAGCTTGATAATACAAAATATCGGGGGCGCGTAACGGGTCCCAAGTGCAATGGATCCGCCCCGCCTCCTCGCCCTCCCTAACATTTTGGCCGTTCGGGTGATATGGCTCGAAGATGCCATCGGCCGTGGCATACACAAAAGCACGGTTACTAGGGAGTTCGTACAAAGGGGAATCGTTGCGAGGTGACGCGTGGGACGAGGGATCTCCGCACACTCCGAGATGCTTCAAAATATTGCGCACGCCTCGATGGCAAAGAGCGAGCGCTTTGGGGTTGACCGTTCCGCCACCCCCCATTTCTGTCCCGACGGTAGTGAGTCCGGCCGCGCAGGCAGCCGCAGTTGCAGTGCGCGAGTCGCCGTAATTGCTCACCACCACGATGAGGGGAGCATCGAATGCTCGCGCCGCAGCAACGTTACGGCGGTACAGTTCGACATCTTTAGTCGGCTCGATCACCACGCTAGGGAGAATGTCGAGGGATGAACCACCAGAGTGGAGATCCAAAAATGCATCGCCGCGCGGAAAGATCTCGTTCACGACAAAATCCGAGATTTGCTCGGTAATGCACCCGTACCCGCTGCCCGGAAAAGTGCGGTTCAAATTCAAACCGTCGACGGGCGATGTCCGAGTTCCCGCCATTACGGCATGAACGTTATTTGCTGGCATCAATATTAGGCGACCTTGTATCTCGCTGGGTTCGAGCTCGCGCATAAGATCGCAGATTGCAATCGGCCCTTCGTACTCGTCGCCATGATTCCCGCCCTCTAAAATTACCGTGGGCCCCTTCCCATTAGCGATCACGGCAATTGGGACTCGAGTCACACCCCATGCATCATCGTGGGGAGAGTGCGGAATCATGACGAACCCGACTCGTTTTCCAGGTTTGTCCAGATCGATTGTTGAAAAGGCTGTACGAGATTTTTGAGTTTCAGGGGTCAGAGCGTGAATCTCCGCAGGAGGAACTACAAAGTCGTTGCAATGATACCATGGTTCAAGTCAATAGTTGTAGACACTTGAATAGTGAAGACAAGTACTGTCGTAAAGAGGAGCGGGCGCGCCTGCCGCGTCACGAGCGACTTTCAATTTAAAGGAGTGCGGCATGGCAACTTACCTCTCACCTTACACCGTGGCAGTAATTGGCGCTGCGAGTGGGATTGGACGGGCCTCCGCACTGTTGATGGCAAGCGGCGGTGCCACTGTCGTGTGCCTCGACCGAGATGGAAAAGGTGCGGAAGCCACCGCCGTTCAGGCTCGCGGCAACGGTGGTGCAGCAAGTTCCTATACTCTAGAGATTACCGACGCGGCTTCACACACACGGGTCTGGAACGATGTGCTGCCCAAGAGTGGGCAGCTTCATGCGCTTGTTAATTGCGCGGGCGTGACGGGCAAAACTAACATAAAAGCCCATGAGGTCGACCCCAAAGACTTTGTCGACGTGTTCCGCACTAACATGCTCGGTGCTTTGCTCGCTTCGCAGGCGGTGCTTCCGCACATGCTTTCCAAAGGCTATGGCCGACTCCTTCACATCGCGTCGATCGCCGGGAAAGAAGGCAACGCCGGCATGACCGCCTATTCGGCTACCAAGGCGGGCCTTATTGGGATGGTGAAGTCAATGGGTAAGGACTACGCCGAAACCGGAGTCACGATCAACTCGCTAGCGCCCGCAGTAATCCGCACCCCACTGGTCGACATTATGCCTGAGGCTCAAGTGAAATACATGACGGACAAGATCCCCATGCGTCGCTGTGGTGAGCTGGCGGAAGTTGCTGAGCTGATTGCCTGGATCTCATCGCCTGCTTGTAGTTTCATAACCGGATTCACTTTTGATCTAAGCGGCGGGCGGGCTACGTATTAAAAAAAATAATGCGGCTCGCATCCAGGCAATTTGTTCTGAGACCCAGGAGTTCAAGAG
>JBKKDI010000287.1:0-23699 GCA_046708645.1 Aestuariivirga sp. | reverse complement strand
CCATCAAAGCGAGGCTGACACCGACGACGATGGCGGGCCGCGCCATCGGCAGCGCCACGTTCAGGAATGCTCCCCAGGGTGTTTGGCCCAAGGCGCGGGCCACTTCGATCTGGGTGGCGGGCTGGCGGATGAAACTCGCCCGCGCCGTCAGGAACACATAGGGGTAAAGCACCATCGACATGACGAAGATAGCGCCGGCAAGCGAGCGGATTTCTGGAAACCAGTAATCGGCAGGTTTCGTCCAGCCGAACAGGCCGCGCGCCCCGGTTTGCAGCGGCCCCGCGTAGCTCAGGAAATCGACATAGGTGTAGGCCACGATATAACCCGGCGCCGCCATGGGCACGAGCGAGGCCCACTGGAACATGCGGCGCAGGGGAAAACTGCACATGGTGACGAGCCATGCCACCGCTGTTCCGATAGCGAAGGTGATGACGCCAACACCCGCTAGCAGGGCGAGGGTTCGCCACACATAGCCCGGCAGCACGGTTGCAAGAAGATGGGGCCAGACATTTTCGCTGGGTGTTACCGCCAGCACCACGATGGTGATGACCGGCAGCGCCAGCGCCAGGCCGATAACGACGGAGGCTGCCTGCAACCAGCGCTCGGCGGCGGGCCGGGGAACGCTTGACGCTTTGAGCAGACGGCCCGTTTCGGACATGGGATTTCGCAACTATAGCGCTGTTGTCTTCGATTGCGTCATGCGACCCAAGGCGAGAGGCGGGATGAGGGCAAGTGGGGACAGGTTGGATGCTTCAATCAAGGAGAATCCATTCTATTCGGCAAGCACGCGGGTCGTCGGGAAGGTGATCTCCGCAAGCGTGCCCTTGCGCGGCTCGCTGCTCATGGTGAACTGCGTGCGGTTGGCCTCAGCCAGAGCCTTCGTCAGCGGCAGGCCCAATCCGGTGCCCGGCGCGTCGCGGCCTTCCGTCGCCACGCGGCGGAAGGGTTCGAGCGCGTCGCGCAACTGTTCCTCATCCATGCCGATGCCCGTATCCTTGACCCGCAATTTCAGTTCGCCCGCCGGCGTCATTTGCGCCGAGACGATCACCTGACCGCCGGGATCGGTGAACTTGACCGCATTCGAGAGCAGGTTGAGCATGATCTGCCGCATGGAGCGGAGATCGGCCACCACGTTGGGAAGCTCCGGCGGCAGGGCTTTGCGCAACACCACGCGGGCGGAGGTCGCTTGCTCCTGCAGCATTTTCATGGCGTGTTCGGTGACATCGCCGAGATTGACGGCGGTGAAATTCAGTTCAAGCTTGCCCGCTTCCACTTTGGAAAGATCGAGGAGGTCGTTGATCAGCGACAGAAGATGGCCGCCGCTCGCGTGAATGTCGTTGACGTAGCCCCGGTATTTTTCATTCTCAATCTGGCCGAAGCGCTGCAGGCGCATGACTTCCGAGAAACCCATGATGGCGTTGAGTGGGGTTCTGAGTTCATGGCTGATGCGGGCGAGGAATTCGGATTTCTGGCGGCTCGTTGCCTCGGCGGTTTCCTTGGCCTGGCGGAGTTCCGTTTCGGTCTTCTTCCATTGGGTGATGTCGCGCACCACCGCGCAGAAGGCGGCCCTTGACTTCCGTGCTTGCAATTTGCCGAGGGTGAGGAAGAGGGGAACGGTGCCGCCCTGCTTGACGACCGCCGTCACTTCCCGGCCGTCGTTGAATACGCTGGCCAGGCCCGGGCCTTGCAGGGCCGCGAAATAATCGCGCAGCACCTTGCGGCTTTCCGTAGCGATCAAATCGGCGAAGGGTTTGCCCGCCACTTCGGCGATGCGGTAGCCGAAGATCGCTTCCGCCCCGGCGCTGAAGGTGTGGATGCGCAGCTGGGCATCGAGCGTCACGATGCCGTCGGCCGCGGTATCGAGAATGGCGCGGAGTTCCTCGTCGGCGTCCGGCAGGGGTGCCCTGACGGGTACCGCCTCGGCCGCCTGCTCCTGTTTGCGCGGCAGCGGCGGCAGGACAACGGCTTCAGCCTTGTGGGGCCCGGCCCGTTCCAGCACGAACTGGCGCGCCGGGCCATTGAGCCAGGGAATAAGACTCATGTGCGCCATGACCATCACGCGGCCACCGCCGGAAACTTCGATATCGGTCGCCGGCAAGGATTGGCCGAGCGTTCCAAAGAGGCCGCCAAGAGGCGCATCGTTGATCAGGTCTTCCGCGGTTGCCGCCCCCAGAAGTTTGCAGGCGGCCGAATTGGCGTAGAGCAGGCGATCGTCCTTGGCGATGAGTACGGCCTCGGCCAACCGGTCGATGTGGTTGCGGACGATCTCGGGAATATCAATGAGCTTGCGGCGGGGCTGGGCCACGGGCGCCGATATCGCGTCAGGCTTGGCTCCTGCAGCCGTTTCCCGCTTCAGCGCCTGGCCCAGTTTGTCGAAGGTATCGACGTCGGTCTGCGCCATGACGGGCCTGGGCTCGGCGTAAATGGGGCTCGTTCCCGCCGCGGTGACCTCCAATTCGAGGGCCCGGCGCTCGGTGATGTCGTCGAGGAGGAGAACAGCGTGGGCGCTCTCTGGTGCTGCGGATAGGAGCCGGCGCGCCGTGAGGCGGATATCGCGCTGGCCGATGGACAGGACGACCGTGCGCACGAGACTGACGGTGCCGGATTCCTTCAGGCGTGCCAGAATGTCTTCGGCCGCGGCGTCATCACCGAGAAGAGCGGAGAGAGTGCGCCTGCCGGGGCCGAACAACGGCAGCGCCGCACCGTTGACGTGGAGAATAGCGCCGTCTTTGCCGATGAGGACGGCGGGTGTGGGCAGGAGATCGAAGGCTCCGGCGATGTCCGCCCGCAGCGCCTCGGCCTCCGCCGCCACGGACCGCGTGGCCACGACCAGGAGGCCTGCCCGGCCGTCGGCCAAAGCATGCACCGTGCATCTGCAAGTCAGCGGCGGCGCAACTCCCAAGGAGGGAAAGTGCAAGAGGCTGATATCGATTTCGCCCCGCCGCAGGGACCGCGATAGGATCGTCAGTTGCTCGACCGCGGGTTCACGGATATCGAAAGGACGGTCGATCAGATCAAAAAGCGATTGGCCGCCGAAATAGCCGATGCCGGCGCGGTTGGCCCACACGATGCGGCCGCGCTCGCCATCCCATAGCCATGCCGCCTCCGGAGCCTCCCTCAAATCTTCCAGCGCTGGGCTCAACGCTCCGGTCACCAGGCACTCTCCACCATCATGGCAGGCAAATTAGACGAATTTTCCGGATTTCGTCCACCTTTCATTAACCCTTTGAAAAATAAGCGTCATGGTGCGGTGCAAAATATATATTGCAATGCACAATAATCCGCTTATATACGGCTCAGACAATCCAGGAGAGAGACAATGTCGAACAACAAGAAAGTGAGAAATGAAATGAACACCGAAATTCAGGCCGATGTTTCCGCCTACGCGCAGAAATCCGTGGACCAGGCCCAGGCGGCTTTCGAGAAGGCCAATGACATGGCCCACAGCAATGTCCAGGTTTTCGATGCCGCGGCCAACGCCTACAAGTTCCGCTTCGCCGACATCCAGATGAAGGCCATGGAAATCACCCAGATCAATTTAAACGCGGGCTTTGCCTTCGCGCGCAAGCTGTTCGCGGTGAAGGAGCCGTCGGAGTTCTTCGCGCTCCAGCAGGACTTCGCCCGTGAGCAGACCCAGGCCATGCAGCGCCAGGCGACCGAGCTCGGCGAACTCAACATGGCACTCGCCAAGGAAACCCTGAAGCCGGTGCAGGAAGGCTTCACCAAGTCGTTCGGCGAGGCCTCCAAGTCCTTCGCCGCCTAAGCGTTACCTACTGCAACACAAAAAGGCCCGCACTCGATTGCGGGCCTTTTTGCTGTCTTGAATTTGCGGGCGCTTGCGCTTACTAAGCGGGCGTTGGATGCAGCTGTAGCTCAGTTGGTTAGAGCACTAGATTGTGGATCTAGGGGTCCCCCGTTCGAGCCGGGGCAGCTGTACCATCTTCTGCAATATATCGACGGACATCTCTACGGGCGGAATCGATTTGTGCCGATCCACGATATGCCCGAATCTTCCCGGATGAAATTCCAGGCGCGTTGGTGGTCCACGGTGGAACCATGCGAAGGATGAGGCGCAGCGTAGATTGGCGTCTGCTTGCCGAACCTCTGGCCTATGGCTTCCCGCATTGGAAGCACAGGAAAATCAAAAATTGACGACATCTGTCGCAGCGCTTCACAGCCTAGACAGACAATGGCTCTTAGATTTACCATCTTCCCAATGACATATTCGGTTACTCTTTTAGAATGCTCAAAAACCAACTCTCGCGGTCGCCAGTTATGAAGGTCATCAGTTTTAAGGAAGAAGCAAGCGCTGCCGTACAGTTGCTCCGCAGGTCAACGCGTGCTTGCCATCAATCAGTGACTGATCCCCCAAGAGCCACCGCATCAGTTGGCTGTTGGTTTTCAATCCCGTTCGATACCGAACGTCGCCATCATTATGACGGTACACTTTCTCCGGCGACAAACCTTTGTCGACGAGACGCCGCACTTCCCCAACCGGCGCGAAATCTTTAGCCATCAGGAGAAGGTCGCCTCGCCAGTCGCCGCAAAGATGTTCGGTGCCGTAAATCGACGGAACTTCTGCTATCTCGAAGATATTCACATAGCCGGGAGCTCTGAGAGCCTTGATCCATTCGGGAATGGGCCCGATTTGCAGTAAGTGAGTCATTGTGCGTCCTGCGGGGATCAGAACAATTTCTCTCCATGGCCGCCCACCGAGGCGGCCATCCAGTCTGGATCACCGGCTCAAGGCCGGTGATGGAGAGAAAGGGAAAACCATTTCGCTCAGGGCAGAACTTTGGCGGGCCATTTCTTGCCGGTGTCTGAAACGAACGTCACGCGGCCATTTTCCCCCGTAACGTCGTAGCATACCCAGGCCGGATCGGGCGGCCACTGCGAACAAAACTGTTCGCCCCGGATTTCCCAGGCGCCGTTTTGAGCCTCAGTGCCGGTCAGTTGGTAAAGCGTATCGCCATTGGCCTTGAAAGTTTGCGTCCAGCTGGCGCCGCTGTCGGTCGTCCCGGCCACTTTCTTGTCGGCAATGGCGGCCTTGATCTCATCGCCGGTGAGTTTGCGTTCTTCCGCCAGTACCATCGTAGAAAATCCGGCCAGCGCCACAATAACTGCGGCAGTGAACATTGTTCTTGGCATGTCTGAACCTCCCTTGCCTGCGCTGTTTTTGGGTTTGGAAATGTTTCACCCGGCATGATCGTAAGGCCCGCGCCCCATCCAATCAACGGGCAAAATTTTCAACGGATATGCCGATAGGCGGCCACGGTGAAGAAGGGTTCGAGGGTCCTGGAGGCTGTCAGTGTTTTCACCAGCGCCGCGGCCTCCTTGAAGCGGCCTTGGGCCCAGTCGCCGGTTTCTTCCTTCACCTGTTTCGTCTCCTCCGCGAGGCAGGTTTCGAAGAATTTGCGGGTGACGCGCTGGCCTCCGTCCAGTTTCAGTTCCAGCTCGAGCCACTGCCAGATTTGCGCGCGCGAGATTTCCGCCTCCGCCGTGTCTATCATCACATTGTCGAGGGAAACCGTTGCATGGCCCCGGAGCCAGGCCTCGATATAGCGAATTGAGACCCGGATGTTTTCGCGAAAGCCCGCCTCGGTTCTGGCGCCCTTGGGGATCTCCAGCAGTTCCTTCTGACCCGCCTTCACATCCTCTCGCGCCACATAGAGATGGTTCGACGTGGGCATCAGCTCGTTGAAAACTTTCAGTGCGGCGGGAACGAGATCGGGGTGCGCCACCCGCGTGCCATCAAAACCTTGCCGCGCCTCGCGTTCCTTGCCGGCAGTCAATGGATCCATGGAGGCCGCCGTGTCGCCTACGGCCAAACAGCCACGCCGGTGGCAGGTTTTGACCAGCAGTGCCGAATAGGCCGCGAGAAAAGCCTGCGAAGCAAACAGTTGCGAACGCTCGGGAAGCACGAAATTTTTGCTGCCGGAAAAAGTCTTGATGAAAGAAAAAATAACGCCCGAATGGCCGCAGTTAAGCCCCGCCATATGATCGCGCAATTCGAAAATGATTTCATCCATCTCGAAAACCGCCGGCAGGGTTTCGATCTGAACGCTGGCCTTGATGGTGCCGAGCCTCAGCCCGAGGAGGCTTTGCGCCAGAATGAAAACCTGATTCCACAGCCGCGCTTCCTGATGGCTTTCCAGCTTGGGCAGACAGACGTAAGGCCCGGACGTTTTGGTGATCGCTGTCCTGGCGTTGTGGAAGAAATACATGCCGAAATCGAAAAGCGCCGCGGCCACCGGCTTGCCATCCACCCTTATGTGGGCTTCATCGAGATGCAGCCCGCGCGGCCGCACCATGAGCACGGCTGGCCTGCCGGCGAGTCCATAGCGCTTGTTGGAGGCGGGCTCGATCAATTCCATCTTGCCGGTCCAGCGGTCCATGAGATTGATCTGGCCCTGGACCATATTGTCCCAGGTGGGCGAGTTTGAATCCTCGAAATCGGCCACGTATATTTTGGCGCCGCTGTTGAACGCTCCGATCGCCTCCTTGCGGCTGGCGGCAGCGGTGATTTCTACGCGGCGGTCTTGCAAGCTGGCGGGGATTGCCGCCACCGTCCAGGCGCCGGTGCGGATTGCGGCCGTTCCCGCCAGGAAATCGGGGAGCGCACCCTTGTCAAAAAGGCTCTGACGGGCGGTCCGGAGCGAGAGCAGCCGCTGGCGCTCAGCTTCGAAGGCACGGTGCATTTGCGCCACGAAAGCCAAGGCCTCGGGCGTCAGCACGCGTCCATAGCCCGCTTGGTTTTTGGCCGTTAAAGTAACGCCCCGTGGCGGCTTTGCCATATCCCGTCCCCCCGGGCAATGAATAGGGCCGCCATGGGTCCAGTCAAGAGCGGCGTTTATTGACTCCCGCTGAGGGGTTTGACATAGTCAGTCGACGGAGGATCGACGGTAAGGAGTTTATTTGAGTATCTCAGTTCTCCATGACCTGACCGGAAAACACCTGAAACCCACACCCTTTGCCCATCTCGTGCGCGATCGGGTTTATCCTAGATATGTACGCCAGGCTTGCTGCCGTCTTCCCGCCGCCCCAACGCTTCGTCGGCGGGTTGACCGATATTGCCAGCAACCAGGCGATCCGCATTCCGGCGGTTGACATCATCGGCAATCCCGAATTCGATCCGCTGTGGCAGGAGTTCTTCGCTTACCATACATCGAGGGACTTCTGGCTCGAAGTTGTTGAGGTAATGGGCGACGGCATCCGTGCCGCTCACCCCAATCTTGAGAAAATTTTCGGCAAGAAGCTGGAGGAGTTTGTTGTAACACGCCGGGGATCCGGAGAGGCGGGCGACATCATGCTCGATGCGCTTTTTGTAGTGAACACGCCGGTGACGAAGGAAAGTTCGGTGCGCCCGGCCCATGTCGATTCCGAGGATGAAATTTTCGCTGGGCTGCTGTACATGCGCGCTGACGATGACAAGACACCGGGCGGCGATCTCTCGCTTTACCATTTCAAAGGCCGCCCGCAGTTTGGCAAGCACTATGCCGAGCTTTCCGATGTGGTCGAAGACAAAGTCGTGGGCTATGGCGCGAACCGGTTTGTCGCCTTCGTCAATTCGGCAGCCTCCATCCACGGCGTTACGCCGCGCCGTCCCACCGGGAATTACCGGCGCTACATCAATATCATTGGCACCGTCGGCCGCGATGTCTTCGAACTGCCGAAACTGCCGCTTCATCGCAGGCTCAAGTTCTGGGTCAACCGCCTCCTGAAGAAAAAACCCCGCGGCATGATGGCAAAAAAGTCCGATTACTAACGATAAAGCGATTCCATGAGCCTGCAAAATCGCGTCAACCCATGGGGCGAACTCGTGGCAGCCCCGGAGCGTGGCACCATGATGGGAAACCGCGGCGGCAAGTTCCACCGCGGCGACCGCACATTGGGCAAGAGGCGCTGGGCCAGTCGCCACTGGATCTGTTGCGATCTGCACTACAAGGGTCTGCACCACGAGGCCATGGGAAAGGGCTATACCTCGCTGTTCTTTCTTGATGAAGTGACGGCCCTTGCGGCGGGCCACCGGCCCTGTTTCTTCTGCCGCCGGAAAGACGCCAAACGGTTTCTCGGCGAGATGCGCGCCGATGCGTTTGACCGGCACTTGCACGGCGAGCGATTGACGGCGCGGGGCGTAGCGGCGTTGCGCGAATTGCCCGATAGCGCCGTGGTCGAGATCGGCGGCGATGCCTTCGCCGTGAAGGGCAGGCATCTGCTGCGCTGGTCCTTTGGCGGCTATACGGACATGATCGCACGCAAATCTTCCATGCGCGCAAGGCTTTTGACTCCGCCCTTGATCGTGAGCATCTTGCGCGGCGGCTATGAACCGCGCTGGCATGAGTCGGCGCTGACTGGGGGACAAGAATGAAACTTTTGCGTTATGGGCCAAAGGGCAAGGAAAAGCCGGGCGTGCTCGACAGGGACGGCAAGCTCCGCGATCTCTCCAGCGTCATCGCCGATGTGGCGGGCGGGACGATTTCGCCCAAGGGCCTGGCGCGCCTGCGCAAAATCAAGCCGGAGGCCCTTCCCCTGGTGCGCGGTTTCCCCCGCATCGGCGCGTGCATTGCAAGCCCTCAGAAATTCATCGGCATCGGCCTCAACTATTCCGACCACGCCGCTGAAACCGGCGCCCAGGTGCCGAAGGAGCCGGTGGTTTTCACCAAGCAGGTGAGTTGCCTCTCGGGCCCCAACGACGATGTAACGCTGCCGCCGAAATCGAAGAAAGCGGACTGGGAGGTGGAACTCGGCGTCGTCATCGGCACGCGCGCCAAGAATATTTCCAAAAAGGATGCCCTCGCCCATGTGGCCGGCTATTGCACCGTCAACGATATTTCCGAGCGCGAATTCCAGGCCGAACGCTCCGGCCAGTGGACCAAGGGCAAATCCTACGACACCTTCGGTCCCGTGGGGCCGTGGCTGGTGACGACGGATGAGGTGAAAGACCCCCAAAAACTCCAGCTCTGGCTTGAGTTGAACGGCAAGCGCGTGCAGGACGGCTCGACCGCCACCATGGTCTATGGCGTGGCTTTCGTTGTTGCCTATGTCTCGCAGTTCTTCACCCTGTTGCCGGGCGACATCATCACCACCGGAACACCGCCAGGCGTGGGGCTTGGCATGAAGCCGCCGCGCTTCCTGAAAGCGGGCGACACCATGCGCTTGGGCGTCGAAGGGCTGGGCGAGCAGTTTCAAACAGTGGTGCGCGACAAGTAAGGTTGCCCCAGCGCGGAGCGTCGGTTAGAAGCCTCGCGAATTCCGCGAGTTGATGATGAACAAAGAACACCGCCCCAAGGCCAGGCTTGCCAAGGGTTTCCGCGACGTGGGCCCCGATGAAATCCGGGGGGTTCGCCGCATGCTGGCGAAAATCCAGGATGTCTACGAATCCTACGGCTTCGAGCCGGGAGAGCAGCCGTTCATCGAATATACCGATGCGCTGGGAAAATTCCTGCCCGACCAGGACCGGCCCAATGAGGGCGTCTTTTCCTTTCAGGACGACGACGATCAATGGCTGAGCCTGCGCTACGACTTGACGGCGCCACTCGCCCGCTATGTGGCCGAAAACCAGCAGAAACTTCCCGTCCCCTATCGCAGCTATCACCAGGGCTGGGTCTTCCGCAATGAAAAGCCGGGGCCGGGACGCTTCCGCCAGTTCATGCAGTTCGACGCCGACACGGTGGGAAGCAGCTCCCCCGCCGCCGACGCCGAAGTCTGCATGATGGCTGCGGATACGATGGAGGCGCTGGGGTTGGAGCGCGGGCAGTATGTGGTCCGCGTGAACAATCGCAAGGTCCTTGATGGCGTGATGGAAGTCATCGGAGTTGGCGGCAACGGGAACTCTACTCAGAAGCAAAGCGTGTTTCGAGCGATGGATAAGTTAGATAAGTTTGGTCCTGATGGAGTGCGATTGCTCTTGGGCGCTGGCCGCAAAGATGACAGTGGAGACTTTACGAAAGGCGCAGCGTTTGACGCAGTTCAAATTGAACAAGTGATGGCTGTGCTTCTAAATCAACCTTATGCAGCACTAGGGCCTAAATCCGCTATACCTCCGGACGCGCTTAAAGAAAACTCGACCTACATGGCTGGGTTTGCAGAACTTGATCAAATCCACAAGATCGTGACTTCCGCAGGCTACGGCCCTGATCGCATCAAAATCGACCCCTCCGTCGTCCGCGGTCTTGAATATTACACCGGCCCTGTCTTCGAATGCGACTTGCTGATGGAGACGAAAGATGAAGACGGCCGACCAGTGCGTTTCGGATCGGTCGGCGGGGGCGGGCGTTATGACGATCTGGTGGCGCGCTTCACCGGCCAGAAGGTTCCGGCTACGGGCTTCTCACTCGGTGTGTCCAGACTCTATGCGGCGCTGAAACTTGTGGGCAAGGCGGAGGAGTCGGCGACACTGGCGCCCGTCGTCGTCCTCGTCATGGATCAGGAACGTCAGGGCGATTACTGGCGGATGGTGCAGGAACTGCGCGCCGCAGGTATCCGCGCGGAGATGTATGTGGGCACCGCCGGCATGAAGGCCCAGATGAAATATGCCGACAAGCGGGGGGCACCTCTCGTTGTCATCCAGGGCGGAGATGAAAAGGCCAGGGGCGAAGTGCAGATCAAGGATTTGGCGCGAGGTTCCGAACTCGCATCGGGTATTCAATCGCGCGAGGACTATACGGGCCAGCGCCTGGCCCAATTCTCGGTGCCCGAAGCCGATCTGGTGAAGGCCGTGCAAGAAGCGCTGGCGCGGCGATGAACGCAGTGTTTTTAATTCCCTTCTCCCCTTGCGGGAGAAGGTGGATCGCGCCGCAGGCGCGAGACGGAAGAGGGGGCTGGTTCAGCGAGTCCCGTTCCGCATTCGACGCGCTGAACGACCCCCTCATCCGGCGCTTCGCGCCACCCCGGATCAAGTCCGGGGCAGGCTCTTCTCCCGCGAGGGGAGAAGGGGGAGTTTCGAGTGCCGGGTAAATCGCGCGCCGAGCGCGAGGCGCTGGAACGGCAGAACGGCACCATCATGGCGGTGTTCGAGCGCGCCGGCTTCGATCACATCGCTCCCGACATCATCCAGCCTGCCGACATCTTTCTCGAACGCTCGGGCGAAGACATCCGTGCACGGACTTTCGTGTTCACCGATCCATCGGGCAGTGAAATGTGTTTGCGGCCCGATCTCACCGTGCCCGCCTGCCGCTATTATCTGAGCCATGCCGCAAAGCCCGAAGCGGAGCAGCGCTATTGCTATTGCGGCCCGGCCTTCCGTTTTCCCGAAGAAGCCATGAGCCCGCAGGAATTTACCCAGGCGGGGCTCGAATGGTTCGCCGGTCCCGACTCGGTCGCCGCCGAAGCCCGCATTCTAAAGCTGACCATCGCTTCACTTGAGGCGGCGGGGCTGACGAAATTCCGCGTGACGCTGGGCGATCTCGGCCTGATCGCGGCGCTGCTTGACGACACAGGCATGCCAACGCGCTGGCGCAGGCGCTTGCAGCACCATTTCTGGCGGCCCGTTGCCTTCCGCGATCTGCTCGAAAGTTTCTGCGCCGGACGGAGCGTTCGCCGCACCAGCATTTCCGGCCTCATCGACCGAATTCACGAAACCGACGCACCCTTCGCGGTGGAGGCCGAACTTGAGGCGCGGAATCTGGCCCTGGTGGGGGGCCGCGATGCTGCGGAAATCGCCCAGCGCCTCGGCGAGAAGGCAGCTGACCGGCGCGAAACGCCCCTGGGGCCTGACAAGGCAGAGCAGATCAACGCCTATCTCACCATTGCCACCGAAGCAGCGGGCGCCGACTCCCTATTGGCGAAAATCAATGGCGGTGAACGCTTCGCCAACGCGCGGCAATATTTTGTTCGCCGCAATTTCGAGATGGAGGAGCTGGGCCTCAATCCGCGGCGCTTCCGTTTCGCGGCGGCCTTCGGGCGCGATCTCGAATACTACACGGGCTTCACCTTCCAGATCGAAGTGGATAGCCCGCAAGGGCCGGTGTCTGTCGCAGGCGGCGGGCGTTACGACAATCTTCTCTCCGACATGGGTGCGCCGGTCAAGATTCCAGCCGTCGGCTGCGCCATCCACACGGACCGGTTGAAGGCCGTCCTGGCATGAATGCGCTCACGCTCGCGATCCCCTCCAAGGGCCGCTTGATGGAAGCAACTGCCTCCCTGTTGGCCAAGGCGGGTTACGAAATCGAACGCCTCGCCGCGGGCCGGGGATATCGCGGAATGCTTAGTGGCATCGACAATGTCGAGGTCGCTTTCCTTTCGGCCGCCGAGATCGCCCAGAACCTGAAAGACGGCAAAATCGACCTGGGGATCACCGGTGAAGATCTGTTGCGCGAGAAAATAACTCCCGATGATCCGTCCACGGAAGTGTTGGCACGGCTTGGCTTCGGTCTTGCCGATGTGGTGGTGGCCGTACCCGAATGCTGGCTCGACGTGGCGGCCATGGCCGATCTCGATGAGGTGGCCGAAAGCTTCTACGAGCGCCATGGGCGGAGATTGCGCGTCGCCACCAAGTACCGCAACCTGACGCGGCGCTTCTTCGCCGAAAAAGGTGTGACCGGCTATCGCATCGTCGAAAGCCTGGGCGCCACGGAAGGCGCCCCCGCCGCCGGCATTGCCGAGATCATCGTCGACATCACCACCACGGGAGCAACGCTCGCCGCCAATCACCTGAAGATTCTCGACGATGGCGTGATCCTGCGCTCGACCGCGGTTCTCGCCTGCCGCGCCGTCTGCCGGAGGGATCCGCGCGTCGAGCGATTGGCGGCCGCAGTTCTGGGGCCCCGCCGCGGCCTTGAAATTGACGTGGGGCGTGAATAGCCGTCATATACTGGCTTGATCAAATCGGGAGTTTTGAATGTTCAAGGGACGATTTTCTACCGCGCTGGCCGCCATCCTAATGATGACCGGCAGTTCCCTGGCCGCCGAGTGCGGAAATTCGGCCAAGGGCTTCGATGGGTTTCTTGATTCCATGCGCGCCGAAGCCCAAAGCATGGGCATCGCCGAGCGCGGCATCGCGGCCCTGAACGGCGTCAGATACGACCCCGCAATCGTCAAAAAGGATCGCGCCCAAAGCGTCTTTTCCCAAAGTTTCCTGGAATTCCAGCAGCGCATGGTGTCCGATTACCGGATCAAGCAGGGCACAGCTCTGAACCGCAAGCACCGGAACCTTTTCGAGAGCATTGAGCAGCAGTATGGCGTGCCGGGCCCGGTGCTCATCGCCTATTGGGCGCTGGAAACGGATTTTGGCGGCTATGTCGGCGACTTACCAACCATCCAATCCTTGGCGACGCTGGCCTGGGATTGCCGCAGGCCCGAGAAATTCCGCCCGCAACTTCTGTCGGCGCTCAATCTTGTCGGCAAGGGCGACCTTTCCGAGGAGGAAATGCGCGGCGCCTGGGCTGGCGAAGTGGGCCAGATGCAGTTCTTGCCCACGGAATATGATGAAACCGCGGTGGATTTCGACGGCGACGGCCGCCGCAATCTGCGCACCAGCGTGCCCGACGCGATGGCCTCCTCCGCAGCACTCCTTGTGAAGCACGGCTGGCAGGCCAATCAGCCATGGCTGCAGGAAGTGCGCGTGCCTGGCGACTTGCCATGGGACCAAGCCGACATCGCCATCCAGCATCCGCGCTCCCAATGGGTGAAGTGGGGCGTCAAGGGCAAGGGACTGAAGGCCGATAATTTCCCAGCCTCGCTGCTGCTTCCCATGGGACGCAATGGCCCGGCGTTCCTGGCCTACGAGAATTTCACCGCGGCCCAGTTGAAGTGGAACGAGTCGCTGGTTTATTCCACCGCCGCCGCCTATCTCGCCACCCGCATTGCGGGCGCCCCCAACCTAAGCCGCGGCAATGGCGAAGTGACGCCGCTCACCTACAAGGAGATCATCCAATTGCAGGAGCTGCTCGCGGCGCAAGGCTATGATGTGGGTGACATCGACGGCAAGGTGGGCAAGGGCACCCGCGCCGCCGTCAAGGACATGCAGATCAAGCTCGGGCTGCCCGCTGATTCCTATCCGGATGCGGAGTTTCTCAATAGACTGCGGCGAGGCTGACGCTCTAGCATCGCGAACCTGACTTTTTCTCGTCATGCCCGCACTTGATGCACGGCCGTCCGGTTAAGGAAGTGCGAGTGATTGACCTCTCCACTATTTCCGGTGCTTAAGAAAAATACAGGCACGTAAGGCTCGAATCTCAAGATGTCCTCTCCCCGCTTCGCGGGGCGAGGACATTGGGCTTCCTTACCCGGACAGAAGTGCAGTTGATACGGGCATCTTTCTCAGCGCGAAGAAGATGGCCGTGACAAGCACGGCCATGACGAGAAGAGGAGTTCCTGATATGTAGGCGCACATGGGTGGCATTCAATTCGAACCTATGCGGGACGGTGCAAAAATCGCTTACCTCGAAGATGGCGGGGGTGACGCGCTGGGGCGCTGCGGGTTTTTCTGGCTGGGCGGCCTCAGGTCCGACATGGAGGGCGCCAAGGCCGAGACCATGGCGACACTGGCCCGTGATACAAGGCGCCCGCTGCTCCGCTTCGACTATTCGGGCCATGGCAAGTCTGGCGGCGACTTTCTCGATGGCACGATCTCACTCTGGCTCGAACAGGCACTGCACATGTTCATCAGGCGGGCGCCGGGCCGCCGCATCGTCATCGGCTCCAGCATGGGCGGCTGGCTGGCGCTGCTTCTCCTGCGCAAGCTGCTGACCGGGGACCGCAACGCGGCATCACGCATCGCCGGTCTTGTGTTGATAGCACCCGCCGCCGACATGACCGCCGATCTCATGTGGGACACCTTTCCGAAGGAGGCACGCGCCGAACTTGCCGCGAAAGGTGTTTGGATGCAGCCATCGCTCTATGGCGATCCCTATCCGATCACCGCCAAGCTGATCGAGGACGGCCACCGCCACCTCATGCTGCGGAAGGGACAGGAATGCCCTTGCCCAGTGCGCATCCTGCAAGGGTCTGCCGACCCCGATGTTCCGGCAGCCCACGCGGTGAAAATTTTCGAAGCCTTGCGCGGGACCGACATCAACCTCACCCTCATCAAGGGCGGCGACCATCGCCTGTCGTCGCCAACCCAGCTCGGCCTCATCCGCGCCACCGCCTTGAGCCTTGCCGAGCGCGCCGGCGGCATCAGCGTTTGATATCTTTCGCCAGGGCCGCAAGACCCTCGCGATAGCTGGGATAGCGCAGTGTCACGCCCAGTTCCGTTTTCAGGCGGGCATTGGAGACGCGTTTTGAATCCCCATAGAAGCTGCGGGCCATGGGCGAAAGCTCCGCTTGCTCGAAAGCAATGGCGGGTGGCGGCGGCATCCCGAGAAGCTCCGCCGCATGGGCCACCACATCCTGCGGCGGGCACGGCTCATCGTCACAGACATTATAGGCAGTGCCGGGATTTGCCCGCGCCATCGACGCTTCGAGTGCTGAGGCGATATCTTCCACATGAATGCGGCTGAACACCTGGCCCGGTTTGATGATGCGCTTCGCCGTGCCGTCAAGCATCGAGACAAGTTGATTGCGGCCCGGCCCGTAAATCCCGGCAAGACGGAAAACATGCACGGGCAAACGGTGTTGACGGTAGAAATCGAGCCAGCCGTTTTCGGCATCGAGACGCCTTTGCCCGCGTTCCGTGTTGGGCGTCAGCGGGCTTTCTTCGGTAACCCAGCCGCCGCCGCGATCGCCATAGACACCAGTCGTCGAAAGGTAAGCGAGCCACTTGATTTGCCCGGCGCGCGCCGCAAGATACTTCGCGTGATGACGCAGGATCGGATCGCCGTTGGCGTCCGGCGGGATCGAGACGACAATGTTGGTGACTGTTTCGAAGGCATGGGGCGGCAACGGCCCCGTGCCGTCGAAGACAAGCGAGTTGTAACCCGCGGCACCGATGGCGGCAGCGCCTTCGGTGCTTCGGCTCGTGCCAGTGATGCGCCATCCTTTCGTTGCAAGCCGGGTGGCTAGTGCTTTTGCCGAATAACCGAGTCCGAAGCACAGAAGATGATTCATCACAAATTCTCCCTCCCCCTTGCGGGGAGGGTGGCGCGGAACGCGCCGGGTGGGGGTCCGGTGGTCTCAGAGCAGACTTCCGTGCATTGTTCTGCTGCGCCGGAGCGACCCCCACCCTTAATCCCTCCCCGCAAGGGGGAGGGAGAAATAAGGACAAAGGAAAGCTTCAGGATTGGGTTTAACATCATCATGGACTAGGCGTCCCATTCGGCCTTGACGGCTTCATCCGGTTCGGATTGGGCGTGGCGGGACTGGAGAGCCGTGAGACGGGCGGGCGTTGCAAGCCGCGACAGGGCCCAGACCGCCATGGCCCGCACCAGCGGGGAGGCATCGGAAAGCAGCGCCTCGACGCGCGGTACAAGGCTTGCATCGCCGCTGTTGCCGGCGGCAATCAATACATTGCGCAGGAAACGGTTGCGCCCCGTGCGCTTCACCGGAGAGCCCGCGAATTTGGCACGGAAGGCGGCATCGTCGAGCTTGAGAAGATCGGCCAGAGCCGGGGCAACGAGATCGTCTCGCGCCTTGAGCTTGGCCTCCGATGCGGCCTGCGCGAATTTGTTCCACGGGCACACGGCAAGGCAATCGTCACAGCCGTAGATGCGATTTCCCATGGCCTCGCGGAACTCGCGCGCGATGTGGCCCTTGTGCTCGATGGTGAGATAGGAAATGCAACGCCTTGCATCGAGCTGATAGGGTGCGGGGAAAGCCTTTGTCGGGCAGATGTCGAGGCACGCCTGGCACGATCCGCAATGGCCGGTTTCCGGTTCGTCTTCCGGCAGCTCGGCGGTCGTCAGAATGGCGCCGATGAAAAACCACGAGCCCAACTCGCGTGACAGGAGATTGGTATGTTTGCCCTGCCAGCCGAGTCCAGCCCGCGCCGCCAGCGGCTTTTCCATCAAGGGGGCCGTGTCGGCAAAGATTTTCACTTTGGCCTTTGCCTCCTGCGCCAGCCATTGGGCGAGGCGCTTGAGCTTTCCCTTGATCACATCGTGATAATCGCTGCCTTGCGCATAGACGGAGATGACGCCTTCGCCCCGTTGCGCAAGCCGGTCGAAGAGATTTCCATTTTGCCCGTAGTTGAGCGCCACCATGATGGCGGATTTTGCTTCGGGCCATAGAATGCGGAGATCGCTGCGGCGTGGTTCGGTCTCGGCCATCCAGCCCATGTCGCCGTGAAAGCCTTCGGCGATGAAATGCCGGAGTCGTGCCGCGGCCTGCGGATCCATTTCCGCCTTGGCGATACGGACCGCGTCAAAGCCCTCCTCGCGCGCCCGTTGCTTCAGCCGCTCACCGAGCGTTGCCACGGTCAAAAATCGAGATCGGCGTAGGATGCGGGAGGAGTAATGCCGCGCAGCGTGTCGGCCAGCAGCGCACGGAACGAGGGCCTGGACTTGATTCGCTGGTACCAGGTTTTCGCCACCGGATATTCCGCCCACGGAACATCACCGAGATAGTCGATGACCGAGACGTGCGCTGCCGCCGCGAGATCGGCAAGCGACAGGCCGGATCCCGCCAGCCAGACCCGGTCGTTGGCAAGCTGGGAGATATAGACGAGATGCGGACGGAGCCGTGTCATGGCCAGGCGGACGCGGCCCATGTCGGGAGCGCCGCCGCCCGCGTCGTGGGTCATGAAACGGCGTATCACTTTTTCGGTCAACACGGGCTCGGACACTTCCGCATAGAATTTCGTATCGAACCAGCCAACGAGCCGGCGCACTTCGGCCCGTTCAAAGACATCACCGGGAACAAGGCTGGCGGCGTTTTTGCGGGTCTCCTCGAGATATTCGCCGATCGCTTCGATGCCGCAGATGACGGTGTTGCCTTCCTCGACATAGATGGGGAGCGTACCGGCGGGGTTGAGCGCGAAGATATCAGCACTCGGGGCCCAGGGTTCTTCTTCAAGCATGTCCACGGCGGCACCATATTCCGCCAGCGCCAGGCGGATGCGGCGGCTGAAGGGATCGAGGGAGAAGTGGATGAGTGAGGCCATGATCCTTGCGAGCCCGGCGGCGGCAGGCCGATTGCCCCGCGCCCGGCCGCCATATAAAACGCGGCGGCCCAATGCAGCAAGGCGATTCGATGCTCCGGACGGAAGCGGCCAATCCATGAATTTCGTGCAGATTATCGTGCTCGCCCTCATTCAGGGTATCACGGAATTCCTGCCGATTTCCTCCTCCGGCCACCTGATACTGGTGCCGGCGCTGACCGGCTGGCCGGATCAGGGAGTCGTCACCGACATGGTGACGCATCTGGGCACGCTGCTCGCCGTCATCGTCTATTTCTGGAGCGACGTCAGGGCCATGCTGCGCGGCGTTACCGATACGGTCCAGCGCGAGGCGACGCGCGATTCCCGCCTGCTGCTGAATGTCCTCATCGGCACCGTGCCGATTCTCGTGGTTGGCCTCATCATGAAGTCAACCCATCTCGACGATCACATCCGCAGCACCGTGCTGGTCGCCTGCAACGCCATCGTCTTCGGCGTGCTGCTCTATGTCTTCGATGCCTTTGGCCTGGCACGGCGCAACGTTGCCGACATGACCTGGAAAACGTCCCTCATCATCGGCGCCGCACAAGCGCTGTCGCTCAGTCCTGGAACCAGCCGTTCCGGTATCACCATGACGGCGGCGCGGGGCCTGGGATTTGGGCGCTCGGAAGCCGCGCGCTTTTCATTCCTGCTGTCGATCCCCGCCAATGGCGCGGCCTCGGTGCTGGTGATCGCCGATGCCATAGGAAGCGGCGGGACGATTACCGGTGCTGTGGTCTTCACCGGCGTGCTGACATTTTTCGTGGCGCTGGGAACCATCACCGTGCTCATGCGCATGGTGCGCCATGTGAG
The DNA here is from genome assembly GCA_046708645.1 of Aestuariivirga sp. GTDB lineage: Bacteria > Pseudomonadota > Alphaproteobacteria > Rhizobiales > Aestuariivirgaceae > Aestuariivirga. The sequence continues at coordinate 4,876 of JBKKDI010000287.1, read as the reverse complement.
CTTCCTGCCCTTCGCCATCTACCGGGTGGTGTTGGGTGTGGTGCTGCTCGCCGCGATCTATTCGGGAATGCCCCTGGGTGCCGTGAACTGACCCGCCTTGCGGTAGCGGTAGAGATAAGTGGGGACGATCCCCTCGATGCCGGCTGGCACAATGCCAAGCCCTTGGAGAGTACGCGTTTCTTGGGCCGCCTGCTCACTCACCACATTATCGGTCCTGAGCAATTCGACCTGATCCGCCGTCAGCAGCGGCTTTGGCAGCAGGCCGAGAATCAGGCCCTGCAACCTCGCCACCGCCCACGGTACCGGTATCAGCAGCCGTTTGCGGCCGACGGTCTCTAGGGTGAACTCCATGAGTTGCTTGAAAGTCAAGACCTCGGGCCCCGCAAGTTCATAGGTCCTGCCCGATGCTTCACCGCGGTCAACGAGCCGGGCGAAGGCTTCCGCCACATCGCCCACGAAGACCGGCGCGAATTTGGTGGAGCCGCCGCCGATCAGCGGCAGGGCAGGGGCAAAACGGCTCAAGGCTGCGAAGCGGTTGAAAAATGAGTCCTCCGGTCCGAATATGATTGAGGGCCGGATGATGATGGCGCCGGGGAAGCTGGCCTTGGCGCGCATCTCGCCTTCGGCCTTGGATTTGGCATAGCCGCTGGATGAATGGGGCGAGGCTCCAAGCGCCGACATCTGGATGAAGAGTCGCGCCTTCGCGGCCCGTGCCGCCTTGGCCGAGGCTTCGGCGCCGAAGACATGGATCGCATCGAAGCCCTGAGCTCCGCTGGAATAGAGAACGCCCGTGAGATTGATGACCGCATAAGCGCCGTCGCAGGCTGCGGCGAGGGAGGCGGGATAGCGCACATTGGCCTGCACCGGCATGACCTGGCCCGGCGTACCCAGGGGTTGCACATGGCCGGCAAGGTCTGGCCTCCGGCACGCCACCCGGATGCGATAGCCGCGCCTGGCGAGTGCCCGCGCCACATGACGGCCCACGAAGCCGGATCCGCCGATAAGAGCAATGAGTTTTTCCGAAGGCTGAAGGGTCACGCGGACACGTCCTTATTCATGTGCGGGCGCTTTTAGCCCCGGCTACGGCGCGATGCAAAGCGCTCTGAGCCGGGCATGTAGCAGTTCCTCACCCTGAGGTGCCCGGCGAAAGCCGGGCCTCGAAGGGTCCCGAGCCTCTGGCCTTGCTTCGAGGCTCGCGTTCCGCGAGCACCTCAGGATGGAGACCTTTGCACGAAAGCGCCTCCTCCCGCCGAAGGTGGGAGAAGGTGGCCGAAGGCCGGATGAGGGTTCTTTCTCGTTTCCATAAAATCAAACAGTTGAGTCCTTGAAAGAAGAGCCCTCACCCGCCCTTCGGGCACCCTCTCCCATGCTTCGCACGGGAGAGGGCGGATTGTGCAAAGGTCTCCAGCATGAGGGTTGAAATTCGCGGGCCATCCCCTCGGTTGACATGATCGGCTGGCCCCCTCTAAGAGACGCAAACCTAATGCCCTGATGGCGGAATTGGTAGACGCACTAGTTTCAGGTACTAGCGCTGAAAGGCGTGGAGGTTCGAGTCCTCTTCAGGGCACCAAATTCGGCTCATTGCTTGTACCCGGTTTTTTTAGCTATTAGTTTTATTAGCGCAAAACCTGACGACCTCTTCGGCATATGGAAAAATTTCTTGAATCTCTTCAGTTTTCCACGGCGATCCCTTTTGGGTATTTAATATTCTTCACTCTCTCTATTTTCATTTGGTTTTGGGGTGCCTGGAATGTCATATCCTCGATCCGCTTAAGAAAGTTTTCCAATGCCAGATTTTTAGGTGGGATTCTGGCCATTGGTTTCGTAACGGTATTGTTTTCGGCGAAGCTGATATTCCAGGCTCGCTTGAATCTGAATCCAACATTTGATGTATCGGATATTGTCGGTAGTTGGACAGACGGCCGTTCCCATATTCAGTTCAGGGCGGATAGAACCGCACATTTTTCCTTGGAAGAAGAGTATGCCGACAGGTTGGGCATTGTTTCTGACAAAGGCACATGGGAGAAGTGGCAAGATTTCACTATCAAAATTTCGGGCGAAAACTCGCCAAGGCGATCGCCTCTGCTGAGAGTCATCAAGGCCGGAGATAACTATAGGATTATAGTAGAGGATTTTGAGGATTTCGACATGTGGGATAATCACTTAGGATTCAAGAGAAATTCAGAGTAATCAACGGATACAATGACCATCAAGCTCTACAAGGGCGACCTGCCCGCCGGATTGGACTTTGGCTCCTCGGTCGCTGTCGATACCGAAACATTGGGGCTGGTGCCCCGGCGCGACAAGCTGTGTCTTGTCCAGCTTTCGGCGGGCGATGGCAACGCCCATCTGGTGCAGCTCGACCGCGCCAACTACGATTGCCCCAACCTCAAGGCGCTGATGGTTAATCTGGCGGTTACCAAGATTTTCCACTTCGCCCGCTTCGATGTGGCCACAATGAAGCACTATCTCGGCATCGACACGGTGCCGGTCTATTGCACCAAAATCGCTTCAAGGCTCACTCGCACCTATACCGACAAACACGGTCTCAAGGACTTGATCAAGGAATTGCTGGGTATCGAATTGAACAAGCAGCAGCAAAGTTCCGACTGGGGCGCCCACATGCTGTCGGACGCCCAGAAGCAATATGCGGCACAGGACGTGCTTTATCTGCATGAGCTGAAAACCAGGCTCGACCAGATGCTGGAACGTGAAGGACGAAGCGATATCGCCAAGGCCTGCTTCGCCTTCGTCTCCATACGAGCAGCACTCGATCTCGGCGGCTGGACCGAGGAAGATGTCTTCGCTCACTAGACCCGAATTGGCCTTGAGCGGCCACACCGCCCGCCGCGCCGTTGCGAGAGCGCGTTTAGCTCCCATGCTGAGCTGGATCGCGGTTGCGGCGGGCGTGGTTTTTGCCGCAGTTTTCCTGGTTCAGGCCGGTCTGTTTGCTTACCTCGTTCCGGTGGAAAAGCTAGCATCGGCCGGCATTGATAATCCCGATCAGATCACCTCCTATGATTCGACCATCACCGGTGTCGATAAAGAGAACCAGCCCTATGAGCTCAAGGCGAAACGGGGCTGGCAGGACAAGGTGAGACCGGAACTCATCCACCTGGAAGACGTCGCCGCCAAATTCCGCAAGGCGAGCGGCGAAGCCTATAGCATGACGTCCAAGACAGCCCGCTACGACAGCAAGATCAAGGAAGCCGATCTGGAAGGATCCGTCACCATTACCGAGGCCAATCGCTTTACCGCCACCATGGAAAAGGCCCATGTGGTGGTTAGCGACAAGAAGCTGACTTCCAACGTTCCCGTGAAGGTTGTCTTCGGCGAGGGCATCGTCCGGGCCAATGGCATGGAGATCACCAATGGCGGCGCCGATATTCTGTTCTTGAACGGTGTAAAAGCACATTTTGACGGCGCCCCGGCAAAAGGAGACTCGCCATGATGCGAAAACTAGCGCTTGCTTCCGCTACAATGTTGGTTCTGGCTTTGGGCCAGCACGGCATCGCACAGGACACCCCCGCCAAGAAAAAACCGGTCGACATCGAATCCGACCGGATGGAAATCCGCGAGAAAGACAACAAGGCGATCTTCACGGGCAACGTGGTTGCCAAGCGGTCCGACGTGACGCTGAACAGCGATACCCTGGTGGTTGACTACGGCGACGTGAAACAGCCCGATGGCACCACCACGAACGACGTGACCCATCTCGATGCCAAGGGTCACGTGGTCATTGTCACCGCCAAGGAAAAAATCACCGGCCAATGGGCCAAGATGGACCCCAAGACCAATATTCTCGAGGTGGGCGGCGGCGTTACCGTTACCCAGGGTCAAACCGTATTACGGGGCGAGCGCCTCCACGCCAATCTCGAGACCGATCAGATGGAGATGACCGGCGGCCGCGTTAAGGGCAGTTTCCTGCCGAAGTGATGCTCCGTTAGACAAAATTAAATAAATTGGGTGGTAATCCAGGTGACGCAATACGGTGAAGTGAAGCCTGCACGATCCAGCCAGACGAAGGCGGCGCCGCCTCGCTCGCGAGGCGCCCGGCATTCCACCGGTGAAACCGGGGAAATGGCGGATCAGCAGGGTCTCGTGGTTGCAGGGCTGGTGAAGTCCTACAAACGCAGGCCCGTCGTGAGAGGTGTCTCGCTTTCCGTCAGGCGCGGTGAAGCCGTGGGACTTCTCGGACCCAATGGCGCCGGCAAGACGACGGTGTTTTATATGATCACCGGGCTCATTGCCGCCGACAGTGGCCGGATTGCTCTCGACGGGGCGGATATCACCCACTTGCCCATGTATCAGCGGGCGAGGCTGGGGATAGGCTATCTGCCGCAGGAGAGCTCGATCTTCCGCGGCCTCACGGTTGAAGAGAATATTCGCGCCGTTCTGGAGCTCGTCGAGCCCAAGAAGGCCAGGCGCGAAAGTGTGTTGCGTGAGTTGCTCGATGAGTTCCATATCTCCCATCTCCGGCATTCGCCGGCTGTGGCGCTCTCTGGCGGAGAGCGCCGCCGGGTGGAAATCGCCCGCGCTCTTGCCGCCAATCCCCAATTCATGCTCCTCGACGAGCCCTTCGCGGGAATTGATCCGATTGCGATCGGTGATATTCGCAAGCTGGTGCGACAGCTTACCGCTCGGGGAATCGGGGTGCTTGTTACGGATCACAACGTGCGCGAGACGCTCGAGCTCATCGACAAGGCGCTCATCATCCATGAAGGCCAGGTCCTGACCATTGGCACCCCCGGCGAAATCGTCCGCAACCCGGAGGTCCGGCGCTATTTCCTGGGCGCCGACTTCAGTCTTTAGGTCATGGCGCTGAGCCAGCGGCAGGAACTGCGGCAGGGCCAATCGCTGGTCATGACGCCGCAAT
>JBKKDI010000286.1:0-6319 GCA_046708645.1 Aestuariivirga sp. | reverse complement strand
ACATTTGGGAGGACTAATCCAATGACAGTGAGCAAATGGTTGTCCGGAGCCGCACTCGCGGCGCTCGGACTTGTAATATAGGCACCGGCAGGATTTGCCGCGGCCGGTGATGAGTGCGTTAAAATCTTGGGATATGAGTGGAGCGGTGAAAAGCAGTCAATGGATCCCGCCGACATGCACTCCGGTGATGATGCGTACCACACCTTCGCCGTCTACAACCGACTCGTTGACATCGATGACAACTTCAACGTTCTGCCGGAACTGGCGACGAAATGGTCAGTCTCGCCTGATGGCATGACATGGACCTTCAAGCTTCGGTCCGGTGTGAAGTTCCACTCCGGCAAAGACTTCTCTTCTGCCGACGTGGTCTATTCATTTAAGCGGCTGCTTGATGAAAAGACGGGCTCGGGGGCCCGCGCCGTCCTCGAATTTCTTGATACTGACAACATCAAGGCGGTTGATCCTACCACGGTGACTTTTACCACGAAGAAGCCGGTAGTTGAGCTCCCGGTGCTCATCAGCAATAAATTCACCAACATCGTGCCCGATGGCGCAAAGCAGGAAGACCTGCGCAAGAAGGGCGACGGCACCGGCCCGTTCATGCAGGAGCAGTTCACGCCCAACGCGCCCGTGCGCATCCTGCGCAAGAACCCGAACTACTGGAATGCCGGCCAGCCAAAAGCTGATTGCATCCGGATCACGGTTGCTCAGGAAGCAGTTGCGGCCGTTGCGGCGATTAAGGCCGGCCAGGTTGACCTGATGTTAAATGTCGATCCTTCGGTCATTGGCTCGCTCAAGGATGATCCAAACGTGCAACTGCTGGAGACCGCCGCGTCGAACTCGATGACGGTGTCAATGTGGGTCGACACCAAGCCGTTTGACAACGTGAAAGTACGTGAAGCCTTGAAGCTCGTCGTCGACCGACAGGCGATGGTGGACACGGTGTTGCTCGGCTTCGGCGAGGCTGGCGCCGACAATCCCGTGCCGGTGGGCAATCCCGCCTCCTATACAAAGGAGGCGCCCAAGCAGGATATTGAAAAGGCCAAGGCACTGCTCGCTGAAGCGGGCTATTCAGATGGCTTGAAGTTCGATCTCTACACCGCAGAGGGCGTGCCCGGCATGGTGCGCATGGCACAGGTCTACGCGGAAATGGCGAAGGCTGCGGGCATCGCCATCAACGTCGTAGTGACGCCTGCCGAAAGTTTTTGGGACGATGTGTGGTTGAAAAAGCCGATTGTCACTTCGGCCTGGTCAATGCGGCCACCCGGTGAGGGCCTTGCCGTGGCTTATACGCAATCGGCCAAGTGGAAGGAAACCCATTGGGAGCGGCCGGATTATGATGCCATGCTGCTTAAGGCCAACACTACCGTAGACGCCGATGAACGGCGCAAGGCGTTCCAGCAGACCGGCGAGTTGCTGGCCAAAGAAGGAGGTCTCATCCTTCCGATGTTCGTTCATCAGGTGCTAGCGCTACGCAAAGGCTGCGAAGGCTATGTGCCGCTGGCCCAGAACTTCAATCTGAATTTTGAAGATCTGAGCTGCAAGTAGGACCAAAGATGATAAGGTCGGTGGGGTGGCAAACACCCCGCTGCCTGATTGGCTGAGAGGCTTGAGGGCGGGGCTTGCTTCGCCCTGTTGCTTCCAAAGGAGGATCTATTGGCGATCGTGCTGTTGGTTGTGCGCCGGACTCTCCTTTCGGTCGTCACGCTGCTGCTCGTGTCGCTCATCGTGTTCTCTATACTGGAGGTGCTGCCAGGCGATGTCGCCACGCGCATTCTCGGCAGGGACGCCACGCCTGAAGCCCTTGACCTCCTGCGCACCGAGCTCGGCCTCGACCGACCGGCGGCTGTCCGCTATCTCGATTGGCTGGGAGGACTGCTGACCGGCAATCTTGGCCATTCACTGGTATCGAGCCGGCCGATCGCGGAAATCCTGGGGCCTCGCATCTTCAATACGGTGCTGCTTTCGCTGTTTGCCTTCGTGCTCTATTTGCCGCTAACGGTGATTCCTGCGATTATCCAGGCGCTGACCCGTGACCGGGCGCCCGATCATGCCCTGTCGGTGGTCACGCTGGTGCTGCTCTCCATGCCGGACTTTCTATTGGCGACAATCCTGCTGCTTACCTTTGTGCTGTGGATTCCGGTTTTGCCCGCCATATCCCTCGTCGACGAGAGTTCGAGTGCCATGGAATACCTGAGGGCCATGACCCTGCCTGCCGTGACGCTCGCCATCGTCATGGCCGTTTACGCCGTCCGCATGCTGCGCGACAATCTCATCGAAGTGCTCGATTCCGACTATATTCGCATGGCTGAATTCAAAGGCCTCTCCCGGGCGCGTGTATTGTGGCGCCATGCTTTGCCCAATTCACTGGTCCCGACCCTCAATGTAACAGCGCTCAACCTCGCCTATCTGATCGGCGGTGTGGTGGTGGTTGAAAAAGTGTTCTCCTATCCGGGCTTTGGAACGCTCTTGGTGGACTCACTTCAGTTGCGCGATCTCCCCGTCATCGAAGCTACGGTGATGATCGCTGCGCTCGTCTATGTCGCGGCAAACCTCATTGCCGATATCGCCTCCATTATTCTCAATCCCCGCCTGCGGACCGGCTAGATCATGAGCGATTCGGACATCGGACTTGTGGCGGCCCCACCGGCCAGAACGAGCCTCTCCACCCTGTGGCGTCAGATGCCGCTCAGTTTTCGGCTGGGCAGCATCATCCTGCTTATGCATTTTGCCATAGCCGTCACCGGTCCCTGGTGGGCACCTTTTGGTTTTTCACAGATGTGCGCCGGGCCGCCTCTCTCGGGAATGAGCATTGCCCATCCGTTCGGCATCGACCAGTTGGGGCGCGACGTGTTTAGCCGCGTCGTGCATGGCAGCCACATCGTGATCTTGCTGTCGCTGTCGGGCACGTTTTTGGGTCTCATCGTTGGCGCCATCATTGGCCTGCTGTCAGGCTACATTGGAGGCTGGATCGATGAGGTGATTCAGCGCTTTCTGGAAGCCCTAATCAGCATACCTTTCCTGGTCCTTGCACTCATTGCAATTGCCGCGGCCGGCACCGACTACTCCGGAAATCCCATACTCATCGTTCTCGTCGTCGCCCTCGTCTATGCACCGCGCATCGCGCGCATGGCGCGGGCAGCGGCAATCGACATTTCCACGCGTGATTTTGTAACGGTGGCGCGGTTGCGCGGCGAAATGGCCTGGTCGGTCATGCGGCGCGAGCTCCTGCCCAATGCGACCAGTGTTCTTCTGGTCGAGTTTGCCTTGCGAGCAGGTTATGCTCCCGTGCTAATCGGATCCCTCGGGTTCCTTGGCTTCGGCCTTCGGCCGCCGACGCCCGAATGGGGACTGATGATCAGCGAGAACCGGGCGCTGATCATCATTTCACCTTCAACTGTGCTGGGTCCCGGCCTGTCGCTCGCCTCGCTCGTCGTCGGCCTCAATCTCTTCACGGAAGGCCTTGCGCGCGTGCTGGGCCGAACCGTCAAGCTTGGAACCCAGTGATGTTGATCACGCCAGAACCATTGGTCGACGTGTCCGGCCTGACAATTTCCTATCGACAGGGCTTGGGATGGCACCGGGTTGTCGAAGATGTCAGTTTCAAAGTGGAACGCGGTGAGGTCTTTGGCCTCGTTGGCGAGTCCGGCTGCGGCAAGTCGACGGTCGCCCTGCAGTTCCTCGGTTATCGCCACGCCGCGTTGCGCACGGATCGGGGCCGCATAAATTTTGATGGCCAGGATGTGCTGAAGCTTGGCCGGAGCGAACTCGATCACTTGCGCGGGGCCAAGGTGAGCTTCGTTCCGCAGAACCCGACGACGGCCCTCAACCCCGGCATTCGGGTGGGCGCGCAGATTCAAGAAGTCCTCACCGCCCATGGCCGCAGTGACGTGGCAGAGCGCACGCAAGCACTCTTTGGCCTTGTCGGGCTCCCCGAAGATGTGGATTTCAAGCGCCGCTACCCGCATCAACTGTCGGGCGGGCAGCAGCAGCGGGTCTGCATCGCCATGGCGCTCGCTTGCGATCCGCAATTCGTGGTCCTCGATGAACCGACCACGGGTCTCGATGTCACGACGCAGGAGCAGATCGTCGAACTGCTGATCGATCTGCGCGCCAGGCTTTCCATGTCGATGCTCTACGTGACGCATGACCTCGGCCTGCTGTCGCAACTCGCCGACCGGATCGGGGTGATGTACGCCGGCCGCATTGTTGAGGTAGCGCCGACAGCCGCCCTGTTCGCCGATCCCCGGCATCCCTACACGCGCGGCCTTATCAGCGCGATCCCGCGCATTGTTGGCAGCTCAGGGGTGTCGGCCCGGCCATTGCGAGGCCTCCTGCAACGCCAGGCTCTGCCCAAGGGATGTCCTTTTGCGCCACGTTGCGATTACGCCCTGCCCAAGTGCTTCGACGAGGTGCAGGTGCTTCTCAGCTGCGGCCCTCACCGCGAAGCCGCCGGCTGGCGGCTCAACGACATCACCCCCCTCGCTGCAGACGGGGAACCGAAGCAGGCAGCGGTGCGGCGTGAGCCGCAGGAGCTGCTGGAAGTGAAGAACGTCACCGTCGTCTATGGCCACGGCAAGCGGAGTTTCACTGCTCTCCGGGACATAACGCTCCGTGTCGGCAAGGGCGAGACGGTCGCTCTTGTTGGCGAGTCGGGAAGCGGAAAGTCGACGCTTGCCCGCGCGATCGCGGGACTTGCGGCACCAGCGGCGGGCACGGTCAGGCTTGGCGGCGTAGTGTTGGCCGGAGCAGTCAAACGGCGCACGGCCGAACAGCGCCGGCTCATACAATATGTGTTTCAGAACCCAGATGCTTCGCTCAACCCGCGCGCAACCGTTGCTACGAGCCTCGCCCGGCCATTCGTGTTTTTTTATCCCGGCCGTGCCGCGCAAGCGCCGGTGCGGGTCGCGGCAGCACTTTCCGATGTCCGCCTTGATGCCAGATATGCAGAGCGCTATCCCGACCAGCTCTCCGGCGGCGAACGCCAGCGAATTGCGATTGCACGGGCCCTGATGGCCGAGCCTGAACTGCTGCTGTGCGATGAAATCCTCTCCGCCCTTGATGTCTCCGTGCAGGCGAACATTCTGGCGCTGCTGCTGCGGCTGAAGCGCGAGCGCGCCATTGCCATGCTCTTCATCTCTCATGATCTCGCCGTCGTGCGCATGTTGGCCGACCACATCTACGTTCTCTTTCGCGGTGAAGTGATGGAAAGGGGAACGCGTGACCAGGTCTTCACGGCACCTTTCCATCCCTATACCCATGCGTTGCTCGAGGCTGTCCCCGCGCCGATGAAAGCGCGCCGTCCAGCGGCCCGCCGCCGGTCCGAGGCGCCTGCTGGCGGATCTGGTTGCCCCTATGCGGGCCGCTGCGCCTGGCAGATCGGTTCCATCTGTGAGAGCGATGCTCCGCCCTGGCGTCAAACCGCCAAGGGACTTGCCATTCGCTGTCACCACAGTCTTGAAGAATTGAATCGGCGCACGGTCTGGCCCCATGGGGCCACAAATGAAAATAACGAGAGGAAGAATGTATGAAAATTACCAAGGTCGAATGCTTCGTTTTGCTTGTGCCGGATTTTCGCGCTGATGCCTGTTCGTCGGCACAAGATAATCTCGTTGTTAAAATTCATACTGATGATGGCTTTATCGGGATTGGCGAGACCGACACCAATCCGTGGGTGGCGCGCGCCATGATCGAAGCCAGGGGAACCCACATCATGGGTCTCGGACTCACCGAGATGCTGATGGGTGCGGACCCTTCCGATGTCGAGGGCCTGTGGGAGAAGATGTACCGCGGCTCCGCCATGACCGGACGCCGTGGGCTCGGCATCTGCGCCATTGGCGCACTCGACATGGCCCTCTGGGATCTGCGCGGCAAGATAGAAGGCAAGCCCTGCTGGCAATTGATGGGCGGAGCGACCAACCGGATCATCACGCCTTACGCGTCGCTGTTGCCGGAGGGCGACGATCTCGTGACCTATGGCCGTGTGCTGAGGGAACGCGCCGTTGCGGCACAGAAACTCGGCTTCCGCGCGGCCAAGCTCGAAATCTGCCTTAAGGGACCCTATTCACACAACTCACTGCAAATCGCCGATGACCGTGAATGCGCGCGCATGGTGCGCGATGTCCGCAAGGCGGTAGGACCGGAAATGACGCTCATGGTTGATGTCGCCTATGCCTGGCCGGACTGGAAGGAGGCATTGCGGGCGATTGCAATGTTTGCCGATCAGGACATCTATTTTGTGGAAACGCCGCTGCCATCCGACGATGTGGAAGGCTACGCCAAGCTATGCCAGGCTTCACCGGTGAAAATTGCGCTTGGC
>JBKKDI010000285.1:0-6671 GCA_046708645.1 Aestuariivirga sp. | reverse complement strand
TCGTAGAAGGAATCATTATTGAAATGCGTCGTCGAAACCTCCTCGAAAATGCAGCCGTCGAGGGTTGCGAACTTGTGCCACTGGTTGGGCTCGACCAGAAAAGTATCGCCGGGCCGCATCCTCACCTTCGCGCCGTCCTTGACGATCTCCAGATCGCCGTCGAGGAGCTGGAAGGTTTCTTCTTTCTGTTTGTGGAAATGATAGGGGTGCTTCTGGCGCGGCAGCTGGATCACCAGCTTCTTGGCATAGGTGCGGTTGATGCAGGTGACAATGACCGCGCCGTATTCGCGGAAGCGGCGGAGCCCGTAATGATGAGAAATTTCGATCGAGGCATCCTCATTGATATAGATATGGGCTTTGCTGAGCATGCCGCGGATCTGCAACATGATCTGGTAAACCAGTTGATCGTCGCCGTCGCCCTGTTCGCCCAGCTTGGCGTCGAGCGGGGCATTGGCCGCGTAGTCCCTGTCTGCCTTAAGTCCTGAACGCCAGTGTCCGGAAATCAGTTGCCCTTCCTGCACCGGCATGGCGAAGTAGATGTCATCGCCCCGCATGGTCTCGCCTTTGGCGATGGCGCGCTTGGAATAGCTGCCACGTTTGAGCTCCAGCAGGGTCTGGCGCTCGGCGGTTGAGGTCGGCGCACGCTCCTCGTTGCCCAGCATGGCGCGGGCGGCGTGGAAGGCCGCGATCCACTTCTCAAGCTGTTCGGGCGTCGATGAATAGGCATTGACCTTGTGCTTGTCCGAATTGAGGCCGACGTGGCGCTCGAACAGGCGCGCTCCAAGGGCATAGGCGATCTGGATGGCCGAGGAGTTGTTTTGATCTTCGTGGGTGGACCATCCAACGGGTACGCCGCGATAACGCTCGCGAAGCTGGGTGATCTGATTGAGCTGCAATTTGTCGTCGGGAGTTGGATAAAGCGCGACGCAGTGCATGAGCGCGAAATCGACCCTCTCGGTCTCAAGGAAGTTCACCAGCCAGTCGATCTCGTCCGTGCGCAGGCCGGCAGTTGACACCACCAGGGGCTTGTTGACGCGCGCCACCTTCTCTAGCAATGGCCGGTCGTCGGCGGAACAGCTGGCGATCTTGATGACATCGAGGCCCATATCGCAAATGATGTCGACGGACTCCTCGTCAAAGGGAGTGCACATGGTAAGCAAGCCTTCGGAACGCACATGCTCCGCGAGCTTGGCGAAGGCTTCCATTTCGAGGCGCGTCTCGGAGAAGCGCTTTACATATTTATGGTCCTTGCGGCCCTTGAAGTCGGGATGAATGAAACTGTCGAGCTGGCGGAACTGGAATTTCAGCGCCCCCTTGATCTTGCCTTCGCGGTTGACGCGGCCGACTTCGGAGACAATGCGGCGGGCATAATCGATGTCGCCCTGATGGTTGTTGGCGAGATCGTAAACGAAGAGGTTGTCGAAATCGAAGGTCTTGATCATTTTGACTCCAGTTACTGTAGGGCCTCGGGCGTGTAGCCCTTGCGCCAGTCGATCCGCACCCGGCGGCCGGTTTTATGGGATTTGAAGGCGGCGGCAATCACCATCATGGTGTCGAGGCCGCGTTCGAGGGAAATCGGCGAGGACGCCACCCGGCCCGCCAACACCTCCTGCAGATGGGCAATTTCCGCCCTGAAATCTTCGGCCCTGGTTTTCGCCAGCAGGGTTTCAGTCACGCTTTCGCCGTTGCCGCTGAGAACGGCGTCATGTCCAGGCCGGTGGTTGACGCGCCAATCGATGAATCCGTCGCGTCCCTGGATGCGGCAGGATTTTTCCGAAGGTACAGTAACCACATCTTGTATGACATCTCCCGTCAAACCGCTTTCGGTCCTCATCGCGATGAAACAGAGACGGTCATACGAGGTTCCAGCTTCATTCGATATATCAAGCGTGGCGGAGACCTCGCTCACCCTTCCCGCTCCAATCTCATGGGCGAAGTGCTGCCAGATGTTGATGCCATGGGAATGCTCGCCCGCGGCGCCGCCGCCGCGGCTGGAAAAACCAAGATAGGAATCGGCCGGTCCGGCGAGCCAGGGGTGGGCCTTGAAAATGCCGCCCCAGTGCTCCCGCGTCCGCGCGGAAATCGTGGAGATCGGCCCAATCTCGCCGGTAGCGAGTAATTTCTGTGCGGTGAGTGTATTCTGGCCAAGCGTGTGGTTGTAACCAACTCCGGCAAATATCCCGGCCTTCTTGACGCGTTCGGCCAATTCAGCGCAGCCGGCGAGATTAGGCCCGGCGAGCGGTTTTTCGATGATGATGGCCTTGGGCGCGGCAGAGTCCAGCACGGCATTGGCTATTGCGATATGAGTATCCGGCGGGGTTCCGATAAAAACGACGTCGGCAGGCTCGGCCATGGCGGCGCGCGAATCCTTGAGCGTGATGGCGCTGTCCCAGGCGCCATAACGCTGTGGATAGATGCTGACGCGAGCCCTTTCCAGGGCCGCCGGGTCGTTGTCGGTCAATGTCACTTGCCAGCCGAAGCTCCGCGCGGCGTTGGCCAAATGATTGCCGATCGAGCCCGCGCCGATGATCCTGATCGAATGCATGCAAAGTCCTGAAACGATAAGCCGCGGGGGTTCTAGCGCGCTTTTCGGCCGGTTGGAATGACCCGCAACAAAGAAATGAACGGCATCAATTTTTCTCGATCACGATGATATCCTGGGTAAGCCAGTGATGCTTTAGGGCGGGCAGTTGCGGGAAAATGCGGCGGAGCCGTTCAATGCATCCCGCCACCATCTCCTCGGTAATGCCGGGGAACTTGTGTGAGGTGTAGTCCGCGCTGCTCTTCGAACGGCTGAGGCGGGTGGTGAAAGCGCGTATGACGCGGCGCCGATAATGACCCGCGAGTCCCGCCAGCCGTTGCTGGAGGCGGTTGTCGCGAGGTGCGGCCAAAAGATCCGCGTGAGCGTCCAGCGAATCGAGGATACGCTCGCAGGCTAAGGGCCCGTCCAGTGAGGAAATGTGATGGCGGAGCAGGAACCGCCCGGCGGCAAGCGATCCCCCGGCAAGAGGTGGAGTTCCGTTCAGTATCCGCTGTAGCGCGGAGATCACGTCGTTTGCGGTCCTGCAATCGACGCTGACGCGGTTCGGCAGTTCAACTTCATAGTCATCGGAAATTTGGGGACGGTATGCGAGAGCGGGTGTCCCGATGATTGCAGCTTCGACGGCGCTGGTGCAGCCATTTTGAATAAGCGCCTTCGCGGCCATGAGCCAGGGGGCGATCGCGCCCTCATTCGTGACATGGACGTTTTTCCGGCCAGCGGCTGCTGTGGTCCATACGCCTGCATTCTCCGAGGGATGAAACCGGACTACCAGGTTGACGGGGGCAATGGCATCGGCGAGTGCCGGAAGCAATTCGCGAAAGGCCTCGAAGATTTTGCGTTTGTGACGAACAAGTCCGGACTTCAGCGCTTCTTTCCGGGCAACATCGGTTCCCTTGGCCGTGCGAAACCGTACGTGATCGGGAATAAAGTGATTGACCATGCTGAAGTTGGTCGAAACCAGAACGTATTCATCGAAGCGCTGCCGCAAAAGTCTGGCCTCTCCGGCATAAAACTCCTTTAGCTCCGGACGCAGTAAATCGATCCGTGGATTGCCCGTTTCAATAATCGGGCTGCCGCGGTAACCCTTGAATTTGCGCCAAAGGTCCGCGTTGCTTTCGCCCCAGGCATAAAGAAGCCGGGGCCGGTTGAATGTCTCCGCGTCCAGCATCATCAAAGACGCCTCGTCAGATTGGCGGATTAACGATTCTTCATCCAGGGCCACGATAACGTGGCCGAGTTGGTCGAGGAGCCTGAAAATGCGTCTGCTACCTGTTCTTGCATCCTTCGCCAAATAGATCGATTTCGGCAGGCTCGGCAAAATGGAATGGATGGCCGTCCGGCCGCCAAGAACGACGCGCCATCCTCGCGATGCGGCGCGCGAGGCCAAATGAAGCTTGGCATCGAACTCCCGGGTGAGAGTCTCGACTGGCAGGATCAGAGTGCCGGGGCGGCTGGGATTGATGAGCGCGTCTTGAGGCATCGTGTTGGACCGCAGAGCTAGCATCCTCACTCCGGGCTTGCAAATTTCCGGTTCCGCCAGTACTGGCTTTCGCTGGCCCGGCACCTTAATATCGAGGCGGCGCCACCTCACCAGAGAATTCGATGAAAAATATCGTCTTCATTCATACTAACGGCAAGCAGATGGCAGGGGCCATTGTTTCGAGCCATTCGCTGAAGCGGAATTCGCGGAATCCAGAGGCTTTTGACGTGAGAATCATCCGCCAGGAAGATTTCTCCTTCTTCAACGAGTTCGAAGGGCGGCAATTCCTGCGCGCAGGCGGTCGGCGAACATGGAGAAACGACGATCTGCAATCCTTTACTCCGACCCGCTTCATGGCGCCGGAACTGATGGGCTATGAAGGCCGGGCCGTCATTATCGACCCCGATGTTTTTGCCGTTGGCGATGTCAATCAACTGCTGACCAGCGACATGGGCGGCAAGGCCATCATGGCAAGGCGGAGGTCCGGCCACAACGGCCGCGACGATTACATTGCCTCGAGCGTCATGCTAATCGATTGCGCAAGGCTGAAGCACTGGAACGTGCGCAAGCAGTTCGAAGAGATGTTCGCCGGCAAACTCGACTATGAAAGCTGGATGGTGCTTGCCAATGAACCGCGCGAAAGCGTCGGATTCCTTGAACCCGAATGGAATGACTTCGACAGGCTCACGCCGGCCACGAAATTGCTCCACAACACCAAGCGCCGCACACAGCCGTGGAAAACCGGGCTGCCCATCGACTTCACCAACCGGGTGCCCTTCATCGGTCGCTTCCTCCCCGAAAACGGAATGCGCTTTTGGGGAAAGTACAAGAAACATCCCGACCCGCGGCAGGAGGCTTTCTTTTTCGCATTGCTGCGGGAATGTGTCGATTCAGGCGAGATTAGCCTTGAACAGATTGAAGCCGAGATGCGCGACAACCATGTTCGTCACGATGCCATCGAGCTGATGCGCTCGGTCCCGCCACTCGAGGAGATTCTCGACGGCGTCAAGATCGCAGCCTGAGGATCAGAACTCCTTCACAAGCCGCAGCGCCTCGTAAATCGATGCATGGATGTTGCGTGAGGCGACGGCATCGCCAATGCGGAAGAGCTGGAAGCGTCCGGATGGATTGACGTTTATCGTCTGGGGGCGACCTTCGATCAAGGCCAGATGATCGACTTCGCCGCGGTTAACCGAATGTTCCTTGAGTTCGAAGTAGAGATCGGCCAGCGGTGCTGTGCCATTCTCGACCACTACCTGGTCGACGAGGCGCTCGCCACAGTCGCCTTGCGTGTATGGACTCCACAAGGTTGCCTTGATCTTGTTACCGTCACGCATCAGAGAGCGGATGCGAGTCATGGTGGTGATCTTGACGCCCTTGCGGGTGAAGATTTTCATATAGGGCACAAGATTGAGGCCGCCCATATCGGCGGCAAAATAGCGTTCAGGGCTTATGAGTTCGAGATGGGAACCGCCTTCGGCGATCAATTCCGCCGCCGCCATGCCAGGATGGGCTCCATTGTCGTCGAACAGGAGAACATCGTCAGCGGGTTTTACGTCGCCTGAAAGAATGTCCCAACTCGATACGGACAGCTCGGCACCGTGCTCGATTGCAAGATTCTGCGGTAACCCTCCGGTCGCCACCAGAACGATATCGCTATCAAATGCCAGAATATCGCCGGCCTGCGCCAGGTTATTGTAGCGCATGTCGACGCCCAAGCGTTCGCACTGACCGACGCGCCAATCGACAATGCCGATCAATTCCCTGCGGCGCTGTAATTGAGTGAGCAACCGGATTTGACCGCCTGCGTGAGGGGAAGCTTCGAAAAGCGTCACCTGATGCCCGCGCTCGGCCGAGACGCGGGCGGCTTCGAGCCCCGCCGGGCCAGCCCCCACAATAGCGATCCTTTTCTTTTTGCCCTCGGTGCGCGCGATCACATGGGGCATGGTTGCTTCCCGCCCTGTCGCCGGGTTGTGGATGCACAGCGCTCCGTGGCCATCATAAAGGCGATCGATGCAGTAGGTGGCGCCAACACAGGGGCGGATCTCCTGTTCGCGGCCTTCGGAAATTTTCTTGACGATATGTGGGTCGGCCATGTGGGCTCTCGTCATGCCCACCATGTCGAGCTTGCCTTCCGCTATGGCGTGGCGCGCGGTCGCAACATCATTGATGCGGGCCGCATGGAAGACGGGGAATTTGGTGAGGCTGCGCACCTCGCCCGCGAAATCAAGATGCGGCGAGGCCTTCATGCCGGCCACGGGAATGACCTCCGCCAGCGCCGTATCGTGGTCGATATGGCCCTTGATGATGTTGAGAAAGTCGATGAGGCTGGAATTCTTGAAACGCTGGCAGATTTCAATTCCTTCGGCGCGGGTCAGGCCCTGTTCCCAATCCTCGTCGGCGGCGATCCGCAGGCCTACCAGAAATTCCTTGCCGACCCTTTGGCGGATGGCTTGCAGCACGCGAAAGCCAAAACGCATCCGGTTTTCGAGCGATCCGCCATATTCATCCTGGCGCCGCCCGGTGGCTGGCGACCAGAAGCCGTCCATGAGGTGGCCGTAACATTCGAGCTCAAAGCCATCGAGATGGGCAGCCTTCATGCGTTCGGCGGCTTCGGCGTAGTCCTTGATGATGCGCTCGATATCCCAG
>JBKKDI010000284.1:0-2604 GCA_046708645.1 Aestuariivirga sp. | reverse complement strand
ATCCTAGGCGAGAACGTGCAAATGATGCGGGTCTTCCGCAATTCAGGCTACGAGGTCATCCGCACCCTCGATGCGGCTGTCTACACGGTGAATTTTCCGGTTGCCTTGACCGATAGGGCTAAAGCGGCCGAAGAAGACCGAGAACGGACCGCGGTGGCGGCCTCGATACTCCCTTTTTTCCTGCCCCGATCGATCGCCGTGATCGGTGCCAGCACCGCGCCAGAATCCATCGGCTATCGGCTGTTCAGCAACCTGATCAGAGGAGGTTTCACAGGACCCGTCTTCCCGATCAACCCAAGGGCCCGGTTTGTGCAATCGGTGCGATCGTACCCGTCGATCACCGACGTTCCCGACCCCGTCGACCTCGCCTTCGTGGTGGTCCCAGCAGCGGCTGTACTCGATGTCACCCGTGAATGCGCCGCCAAAGGCGTGCGTGGATTGGTCGTCATTTCGGCCGGTTTCTCAGAAATTGGCGAAAACGGTCGGGTTTTGGAGGAGAAGTTGGTGAAATTCGTGCGCGAGGCGGGAATGCGCATGGTCGGCCCCAACTGCATGGGCCTTGTCAACAC
Organism: Aestuariivirga sp.; assembly: GCA_046708645.1. Classification (GTDB taxonomy): domain Bacteria; phylum Pseudomonadota; class Alphaproteobacteria; order Rhizobiales; family Aestuariivirgaceae; genus Aestuariivirga. The sequence goes on along the minus strand of JBKKDI010000284.1, from coordinate 2,035 downwards.
TGCAGATTCAACCCGGCTCAACGGCACGTTCGCGCCGGTCTATCCACCGGCTGGCAATGTGGCTATGTCGAGTCAATCGGGCGCACTAGGAATTGCCATCCTCGACTACGCCCTCAGCACCAACCTTGGAATCTCACAGTTCATCTCGGTTGGCAACAAGGCCGACGTTTCTGCCAACGACTTGCTGCTCGCCTGGGAAGACGACCCGGCGACAGACGTGATAGTCCTGTACGTCGAATCGTTCGGCAATCCCCGTCGATTCCACCGGATAGCTCGCCGCATCGGGAGGCGAAAACCGATCGTGGCGGTCAAGTCGGGTCGGACATCTGCCGGAAAACGGGCCGCGTCCAGTCACACCGGGGCGCTGGCAAGTCTTGATATTGCGGTTGATGCCCTTTTCTCGCAGTCTGGCGTGGTTCGTACGGACACATTAGAAGAGCTGTTTGCCGTCGCATCGCTATTTGCCAACCAACCCGTGCCGCAGGGAAAGAGAGTCGCCATTGTCACCAATGGCGGCGGTCCGGGAATTTTGGCGGCCGACGCCATCGAATCGAACGGCCTCGAATTGCCGACGTTGTCGAATGAACTTCGAGCCAGCTTGGTTAGCGCATTGGCGCCCGAGGCTACGACAAGCAACCCGATCGACCTCATCGCCTCTGCCAGCCCGGCTCAATATCGGCATTGTCTTACCGTCTTGCTGAAATCGAACGAGGTGGACTCGGTTTTAGTCATTTACGTACCTACCACCACCGAAGGCGTCAATGAGGTCGCGGCAGCAGTCCGGGAGGTCATCGATCAATACGAAGGTTTGACAACCATTCTGGCAGTGTTCATGCAGACCGCCGACGTGGCCAAACAGCTCGTCGGATCCAAACGGGCAGTTCCCACATTTCAGTTTCCTGAAATGGCGGCCATCGCGCTGGCCAAGTCGGTTGATTACGGTCGATGGCGTCGACGACCTATCGGGGCCCTCCCCGAGTCAGCTGATCTGGACTGCGCTCGAGCTCGATCCGTTGTTGGCGCCGCTCTTGAAAAAGGAGCCCCCGACGGCGTATGGCTTGCACCTTCCGAACTAGAAGCCGTGTTGACCTGTTTCGAAATCGCCCTACCCAGGGCAGAAACGGCGTGCGCCGAGGATGAAGCCGTCGCGGCCGCCGAGCGGCTTGGGTATCCGCTGGCGTTGAAAGTTCTGGCAGACGACATCATACACAAGACCGAGGTCGGTGGCGTCAAGCTTGATCTCAAATCGGAAACCGATATCCGAGGCGCCTACCGGGAGATGTTGTTGTCGGTGCCGGGATTTAGAGGCGTCTTGTTGCAGGAGATGGTGTCAGGGGGCCACGAGGCCTTGGTCGGAGTGACCGACGATCCCAACTTTGGACCGCTGATCGGGTACGGCCTCGGGGGGGTGTTCGTAGAAGTACTCGGAGACGTGGCCTTTCGCATCCACCCGTTGACCGATGTCGACGCCGAGGACATGATGAACGGGATCAAGGGGGCAAAGCTTCTTGATGGCTATCGTAACCTGCCGCCCGGTGACAAGTTGGCGGTCAAGGACTTATTGCTGAAGGTATCAATGCTTGTTTCTGCTGTTCCTCAGGTGGTTGAGATGGATCTTAACCCGGTCAAGGTCCTGCAGCCGGGTCAGGGAGTGAAAGTCGTCGATGCCCGAATACGCGTTAAGCCCGTTCTGGAGGCTGACCTGGTATTAGCTGATGTGCCGTCGGTCAAAGCGCGTCGCTTCTAAATGGGGTCTTCCCATTCGAGTGGGGAACGGTCGAGATCTTGAAGATGTCCTTCCATGGCTTGGGATTGTGATTGCGCCAAATCCGGGGCAATCGACAGATGCTTGACAGAGACTTCAAGAGCCTCGACTGACTCGGGCGACGTCCTTGATGCCCAGACCGATCAAGATGAACAGTAATCCGATCAGTATCGCCATACCGGCCACACCAAAGGCCACGACCGAGGTGAACAAGGAGGCCTGCAGGAATGCGGCACTCGATGCCACCTGCCGCAAAGGGTCTTCCCGATC
>JBKKDI010000283.1:0-3489 GCA_046708645.1 Aestuariivirga sp. | reverse complement strand
GCGAAACTCGCCCAGATCCACAAGTTCATCATGAGCCTACCCAAGGGTTACGACGCTCTCGTTGGCGAACGCGGACTCAAATTGTCCGGTGGCGAGAAGCAGCGCGTATCGATAGCGCGCACCATTCTGAAGGGTCCGCCCATTTTAATCCTCGACGAGGCAACCTCGGCGCTCGATAGCCACACCGAACAGGAAATTCAGGATGCACTTCGCAAGGTTTCCCGGAACCGCACCACGCTGGTGATCGCCCACCGCCTTTCTACCGTGGTCGACGCCGACGAGATCATCGTTCTCGACAAAGGCCACATCGCCGAGCGCGGCACGCACGCCCAGCTTCTGCGCAAGAAGGGCGTCTACGCCAGCCTGTGGAACCGCCAGCGCGAGGCCGACGAAGCCCGCAGCCGGCTGGAACGGGCCGAGACGGAAGAGAGCGAAGAGTTGATCGAAAATGCGGTCGAGAAGGACTTGGCCATGATCAGGCAGGTAACCAGTTACACACCCTGATCGCCCACCGGGCATTAAGCCTGTGCTGCAAATTTGAGCCTTGTACCTCGAAAATTCGAGGCAAATTCGACATTGATTCCCCTTTGTTTACGTCTGCGGCTCAAGGTCGGCCCCCATGAACCGGAGAGATCCCATTATGGGGTGGACCGGGCAGGGACATGCGCGAGACCGGCGGTGGAACAAGCCGGTGGCGCAGGTGAATTCGGGGAGAGTCAAATGATCGTGACCACAATGGACGGCATCGCAGGCAGCATTACGGAAGAAACTCTGGGCGTGGTTCGTGGAACCGCGCTGTGGACCCGGCGAATCGTCAAAAACAGCATGGGTGGCATCCGGCAGTTCCACGCCTGCGGGTTGCAGGAACTCGACGAAGGCTTGAAAACGGCCAAGGAAAACGCTAGCAAGGCCATGGAAGAACAGGCAGGAAAGCTGCGCGCCGACGCTATCGTCGGCTTGCGTCTGGAAGTGATCGAGATGAGCAACGGCGTGTTTTGCGTCATCGCCACGGGGACTGCGGTGAACACGGTAAAACTGCCGCAATCGGTCCCGGTTTTCACAGCAGGTCCGGCGGAAGACTTCGATCCCGAGGTGTCCTTCCTCGCGGCGCGGCCCTCTTTCGCTGGATCGGCGCTCCGGCATTAGACTTCACAGACCAGACTACGGGGCGGCACAGGCCCGGCGGGCACATGGACGATGGGGATCGTCCGTGTGCCCGAATTGCTTTGCAAAATGGCCTTGGCGCGCTAGAGGACCGTGATGTCCATCGTCAACAGCATCCAGTCGGCTTTCGTGCCTATACACCGCGAGGGCTGGCGTTTCATTGCCATCTTCGCCGCCGTGACTTTATTTCTCTTCTGGCTCGATCTTGCGCTGCTGGGTTGGATTGGCGTGCTGGCGACCGCGTGGTGCGCCTACTTTTTCCGCGACCCCGAACGGGTGACACCGCTTCGCCCCGGTCTCGTCATCTCGCCTGCCGACGGGCGCATAAGTTCCGTCGAGCAAGTTGTGCCACCGCCGGAACTCGATCTGGCGCGCGAACCTGTGACCCGCATCTCGGTGTTCATGAACGGCTTCGATGTCCACGTGAACCGCGCGCCCGCCGATGGCGCGATCAGGCGCATCGCTTACATACCCGGCGTGTTCGTCAACGCCGACCTCGATAAGGCGAGTGCGGACAACGAGCGGCAGGCACTGACGCTGGAACTCGCCGGCGGACGCCGCCTAGGCGTGGTGCAGATCGCCGGACTCATCGCCCGCCGCATCGTCAAATTCGTGTCCGAGGGCGATTATGTGGTGGCAGGCCAGCGTTTCGGCCTTATCCGTTTCGGCAGCCGTGTCGATGTCTATCTGCCGGACGGCGTGCATTCCCTCGTGAGCGTTGGACAGCGCGCCATTGGCGGCGAAACAGTTCTTGCAGACCTCAACATGGCTGAACCCGAGCGAGCGGCGCGCCGGAGCTGATGGTGGAAAACGAACCCGAAATCGGCATCGACAGGACCGCTCGCGAAGATCCGCGCCGCGCCGCCCGGTTCAAGAAGGTTCCCGTCCGGTATCTGCTTCCCAACCTGATCACGCTGCTGGCCCTGTGCAGCGGCATCACGGCGATCCGGCTTGGCATCGAAGGGCGCTTCGAACTGGCCGTCAGCGCCGTCATTATCGCCATTTTGCTTGATGCTGTAGATGGCCGGCTTGCCCGGTTCCTCAAAGGCACATCGCGCTTTGGCGCCGAACTCGACTCGCTGGCGGACTTCGTCAATTTTGGCGTGGCGCCCGCGATGCTCATGTACTTCTGGTCGCTTAACACGTTGCGCACCGCAGGATGGGTCATGGCGCTTATTCTGGCGGTTTGCTGCGCGCTGCGTCTCGCCCGGTTCAATGTGGCGCTCGACGATCCGGACAAGCCCGCGTGGACCGCGGGATTCTTTTCCGGTGCTCCCGCGCCTGCGGGCGCGGGGCTGGCCATGCTGCCCATGTATCTGGGCTTCCTCGGCGTGGTAGACGATGGCCGTCAATATGCCCTGTTCTTCGGCCCCTATGTGGTGGCGGTGGCGTTGCTGATGGTGAGCCGCGTACCGACCTACTCGGGCAAGAATCTCGGCCGCTGGATTCCCCGCGAACTCGTGCTTCCCATCCTCGGTCTTGGCGCCTTCGCCATTATCATGCTGGCGGCCTATCCGTGGGAATTACTGATCGTGCTCGCTGTTGCTTATCTGGCCATGATTCCCATCAGTATCCGCTCCTACCGGCGCCACCAGAAGGCGGACGCCGAGGCTGGCGCAACGAAAGCGTAGGCGAACCTATCGCAACACCGCGTCGAGATCGCGGCACAGGTCTTCGCCATTCTCGATTCCCACCGACAGGCGGAATACGCCGTCATCGGCATAGTCGCGGTAGCCGCGAAGCGCTTTCGGATCGTGTCGGAAAGTCGATTTTTGGATGTCATCGGTGCCGATCCAGCATACGAGGCTGCGAATGTGACCGAGCGAAACGGCATAGTGGATGATCTCCAGCTCCTTTATCATGCGTTGCGCCACAGCAACGCCAGGCTCGTGGGTCTGGAAGGTCAACATGCCGGAGAAATTCCGCATCTGGCGGCGCGCCAGATCATGCTGCGGATGCGACGCGAGACCCGGATAGAACACCCGTTTTACCCCCGAATGGCTTTCGAGATGGCGCGCCACCGCCATTGCCGCTTCCTCATGGGCCCGCATGCGGATGGGAAGAGTGGCCGCCCCGCGCAGGATAAGCCAGGCATTGAACGGGGATAGTGCGCCGCCGAAATGGACCGTCGTTTCCAAATTCAGAGCCACCAAATCGTGCTTGCGGCCGATAACGGCGCCACCCATCGCATCGCCGTGGCCGCCAATATATTTTGTGAGCGAGTGCATTACGAAATCGGCGCCGAGCTGCAAGGGCTTTGTCGCCATGGGCGAGGCAAAGGTCGAATCGACCACCACATCGCGCACTCCTGCCTTGTGGGCGAGG
>JBKKDI010000282.1:0-3387 GCA_046708645.1 Aestuariivirga sp. | reverse complement strand
GCGGAAAGCCTCGCGGCGCTAACCGTTCCTTTGGAACAACTGGTCAAAGCGAAGCGGCTTCAAGAAATCCCCGGCGTTGGAAGCGCGATCGCCGAAATCATCACAACGCTTCACCGCACCGGGACCCACCCGTCGCTTGAAAAAATGCGCGCCGAATTACCGGAAGGCGTGCTGGATCTTCTGCGCATTCCAGGCCTTCAATCCGAAAAGGCGCTAACAGTCCGCGGAAAAACTTGGAAGTTGATCCGTTGTTGTCTGTTTTCTTGACGATCGGTTGTGCGAGCGGGGGCCTTCAGCGCTTTGACCGCTGACCTACGCTGCCACCAGTTTGGGAATCCGGATCAGGTTGTAGGCGATCAGATTGAGCAGAAAGTCGGCGGCGACGCTGGCGATACCGCGATGCTTGGTCTTGCGCATCGTGCCGTGCTGCTTGCCCCAACCGAAGATACACTCGATCATCGCCCGGCGCGTTTGCGACATGCCGTAGCCTTCGTGCCGGGTGGTGCGAGCGTCGATGGCGCTCTGGCGGCGCTTGCCGGTTGAAGTGATGCTGTCGTTCTGCGTCACATGCGGTGTGACGTTGACGGCGCGCAGCTTGGCCACGTGATCGGCGGTGTCATAAGCCTTGTCCTCACCCACCGTGATGCGCTTACCGGCTTGCTTGGCTTTCGCCTTGAGCATCGCTTCCGACGCGCGGCGCTCGGCAGTGCCATTGGCGTGTGTGACCATGCCGGTGACCGCCAGCCCATGCCGGTTCTCCATGGTGGCATGGCCCATGTAGGACAGCTTCGCCTCCCGGCCTGCAGCCTTGCGGTAAAGACGGCTGTCGGGATCGGTCGTGCTGGCGTGGGTGTCGTTCTTGCGCTTCTGGCCGTGGAAGTTGGCGCCGCCGTCGGCATCGCCTGAGCCGTCCTTGGGCCGGAAGCTCTTGTGCGAGGCCCACGCCTCGATCAGCGTTCCGTCGACCGAAAAATGCTCGTCCGACAACAGGGGCTTGACCTGCGGATGGTTCAGAAGCGTGCTCATGAACTTCGCAAACACTTCGCCATTTTGGAGCCGATCGCGGTTCTTCGTGAACACGGTCGGGTCCCAGACCGGGTCATCGGGCGAAAGTCCCACGAACCAGCGGTACAGCAGATTGTAATCCAATTGCTCCATCAACTGGCGTTCCGACCGGATGCCGTAGAACACCTGCAGCAGCAAGGCGCTCAGCAATTGTTCCGGAGGGATCGAAGGACGGCCCTCGCTCGCATAGAGCTTCGAGAGATTGCGGTTCAGTTCGCCCAGCACATCGCGCACAAGCTCTCGGATCTTCCTCAACGGATGGTTTGCCGGCACCCGTGCTTCCGGCGAGATGTACGAAAACAGCCCGCCCTGATCCACAAATGCCCCGCGCATGAAAGCCTCCCCCCGATTCGTGATGGAAAACTGAATCAGCAAACCCTCGCTATGACGAGGAGTTTTTCAGCAAACTGCTAATGTATTGGAATCGATCACGTTTATGATTTTGGATCGAATCGATCCAAAATCATCGTGATCTAGCAATCCGACATTCTCATGCCAGCGCATGTCACGCACGACAATGGGATTTAAGGTCGTCAGATCACTGATCGGCGTCATCAGGTTTGGCAGGGGCGCGTTCGCGCAAAGCCGGTTCGTCGTAGCCCTTTCGGTTGCTGTAATAGACCAGCGCCATCAGCCCGATGCCGACCACAAGCGACAGGACGATGCCGATGGTCATGGCCGCGTAACCATGGCCGGACATTTCGACCGCGCTATCCAGATTCCAGCCGACAACGCCGACCCATAACGACCAGGCGGCGAACACGACCAGAAGCACTACGAGAATCCAGGAACCCATGGTGCACAGATAGGCACTCGCGCCGGGTTTCGCCGCCGCCCCGCCTGAACGGCCTATTTCACCGGGAAAATCACCTCGATCACCAATTCGTCTTCCGGCGTGGTCCGCGGGTCGGTCACATATTGCTCGATGAATATGTCGCCGGCATCGATCTTCTTCTCGTCAAAGAAATTTGTGATGGCCTCATACAGATTTTCCATCCGGTCATACGGGCCGCGATGCACGAACTTGTAGGCTTTGCCCGCGGGCGACGTCCCGACGGCCATGGCACCCTGTGGCGGGTTTTCGAACGGACCGAGAATCGGCACCGCAGCCTGGAAATCGAAGCCGGTGTCGTCGGCGCCGGTATAAATCATCATCGCGTCGCCATCGGCCTTCAGCCCGCGCTTGTCGAGAAATTCGTGGACGGTCTTGAAGGCCTCGACCAGCGTGTCGAACGCCGTATCCCAGGTCCCCGATCCCGAGAGGTAGACGATGGGCTTTTCCGTCAGGGTGATTTCCACGCCGAATTCGTCGCCGGGCAGCGTGGTTTGAGCCCCCGCGTGTCCGGCGCAGACAAGTAGCGCCAGAATCGACAGAACCGCAGCCAGGGAGCGGGCGGCAGACATCATTTTTCTCCGTACAGCGTCCGGCAAGGATTCGATTCAAAGCGGGCGATTGCATGACCTACCACGCACGGCGCTCATTCATTGGCTTATTCATGTGGCAAGCCGGTGAAATTGGCGGCGGCCAAATCATCGCGATCTGGCCATCGGCAGACATTTTCCCATATAAGCAGGCATATCCGGATTGGCTCAGTTTATGGCTGCGCTCGCCAACCATGCTTTCGTCAAGATGAACGGCCTCGGCAACGAGATCGTCATTGTCGACATGCGTGCGCAACCCGCCGCGATTACCGGCGACGATGCCCGCGCGGCGGCCAGACCGGAGGGCGCGCCCTACGACCAGATAATGGCGCTGTATCCGCCACGTTCCGCCGGCACCGAATCGTTCGTGCGTATCTACAACAACGACGGTTCCGAATCCGGCGCCTGCGGCAATGGCATGCGTTGCGTCGCTTCGCTGATCTTCGACGAGACCGGCAAGGATGCGCTGACCTTCGAGACCAAGGCTGGCGTGATCAACTGCTGGCGTGCCGCTCAGCCCGGCCAATTCACCGTCGATATGGGTCAGCCACGTTTCGGCTGGAAGGAGATTCCGCTGGCCGAGGAATTTCGCGACACCCGCGGCATCGAACTGCAGATAGGCCCGATCGACGCGCCGATCCTGCATACGCCCTCGGTCGTGAATATGGGCAATCCGCACGCGATTTTCTGGGTGGACGACCCTGACGCCTACGATCTGGCGAAGTTCGGACCGCTACTTGAAAACCATCCGATCTTTCCGGAGCGCGCCAATATCTCGCTCGGGTCGATCACGGCGCGCGATCATATCGTCATGCGAACCTGGGAGCGTGGCGCCGGGCTGACCAAGGCCTGCGGTTCCGCGGCCTGCGCGGTGGCCGTCGCGGCCGCGCGGCTGAAGCG
>JBKKDI010000281.1:0-3470 GCA_046708645.1 Aestuariivirga sp. | reverse complement strand
TTCGGGTACTTTAAGTTCGTAGCCATGCTTGTCAGCAAAGCCTTTTTTCTCATCTGCATTGTCGAGCCAAGGCTTGTTGTAGAACATCAGATAGGTGTCGCCATCCGTCTGATAACCATAAAGGCTGCCTTTATAGTAATCGCCGATCGTATAGAGGGCGTCTTTTTGAAAGTCCGCAGGCTCGTATTTTTGAGCATATTGATCGAGATTGACCAGAATGCCGGACTCTGCCAAGTCCGGAATGCCAAAGGATGCGGGCAGGGCCAGGTCGAATGAGCCGGACTTGGAAACGGCTTCTAACAGAACTTTTTGGTTAATTTCACCGAGCGGTACCTCGAGATAATCGACTTTTATGCCAGTTGCTTTCGTCCACAGGTCTGCGACGGGCTTTACATTTCCCAACGATCCTGACGGCTGCATTATTTTCAACGATACTGTCCTTCCCGCTGCAAGCTTTTTTGCTTCCGCGGCGGCGGTCTCATGGATCGTAGCTAGGGCGCCCGTCTGCGCCAGAGCATTACGCATGATTAGCGGTGACAGCGCATAAGTCGCTACTCCAGCAACTGCGCTCTTTAACATTACCCGGCGCGTAGGGCCGGTGTTCTTGAAATATCGTGTCATAGTGTACTTCCTCCGTTGGTTGAATTTTCCTAGGCTTACTTGATGACTTGGATGTTCCGGCGATCCTGACCAATCAGCACCGCCACGACCACGACGGCGCCCTTGACCACCATTTGTGTATATTGGTTCACGCCCATAAGGTTCAGGCCGTTGTCGAGGAGTGCTATGATAGCAACACCGATCAAGGTTCGATGGACGCCCCCGATTCCACCTGACAGCGACGTTCCACCCACCACAATCGCCGCAAGCGTATTGAGCAACAGATCCTGGCCGAGCGTCGGGCCCGCTGCTCCAAGTCGTGCCACTGCCAAGGCTCCGGCTAATCCCGCCATGAGGCCGGAACACACGAAGGCATAGATTTTGTAACGGGTGATGGGAATGCCGGCAGTCCGGGCCACCGCCTCGCCGCCCCCAATGACGTACATGTAGCGTCCAAAGCGAGTCATCTGACCGACCAGGCTAGCTAATACCCACGCTCCCAGCGCGAAAAGTGCGATATTTGGGACGTACGGAATGGACTGTCCAATCGCCAGATTTTCAAAGTCCGTCGACGCAAAGCGCAGTGCTCTGCCTTCGAGGATCTGCCAAGCGGTGCCAGTGAATATCGACAGGGTTCCGAGCGTCACTACGAAGGACGGAATCCGGCCCCACGCATAGATGAGACCGTTGCCGAGCCCAAGCGCCGCCCCGACGAGTAAGCTGACCCCAACCGCCTCGATGCCAAGGCCAAATGCGTTCAGTGCCTTGACGGTGATGGCACCCACCAGCAGCACGATTGCTCCCACCGACAAGTCGATGCTGCCCATCAGGATTACGAAAGAAGCTCCCAGGCAGGCAAGTAGCAGGGTACTCGCCTGACCGAGAATACCAGTCATATTCCGCAGGCTGAAAAAAGCATCTGTCAGCAAGGAAAAGAAAACAATCAGCATAATTACCACGGCGATTGGTAGCCAAACGCCGTTGAGTTGATGCAGCCGCAACTTCGGCACGCCTGCGGACGCGGCAGTCAGGGTGGGGCCTGTGTCACGCTGGCTCACGCCGCCATCCCTTGACTCTCGGCCGTATCATCGCCGCCGAGCATCATAGCGACCAGCGCCTGTTCAGTCGGCTTTTCATCGGATGGTGCTCCAATCATGGTACACACTCGGCCGTGCCGCATGATGGCGACGCGATTGGACAGCCCAATCAGTTCGAGAAGTTCGTCAGTGATCAGCACAATGCTGACACCTTTCTCGCTCAAGTCCCGCAGTAGACCGTAGATTTCTTCCTTGGCACCGGCATCGATACCGCGCGTCGGATTATCAAGAATAAGGACGCGCAGGCGTCGCGCAAGCCACCGTGCTAGTACCACCTTCTGCTGGTTTCCCCCGGACAATCGCGTACAGGGCCATTGCGGCGACGCCGCTTTAATGCCCAACCTGGTAATGAGTTGAGCACTCACTTCATTTTCCCGACGATGTCGCCATAAGCCAAATCGAGTCGAAAACAGATCTCCCCCGCTCGCCAATGATATGTTCCAACTGACTGGTTGGCTGGGGATCATACCCTCGACCAAGCGCTCGGCCGGCACATAACCGACACCGTGAGGAACCAGCCGCTGAATGTTGGGTATACACCATGCGCCATTTGCAAGACTGATCTCACCGCGATCTGGCCGTTCGATTCCGGCTAGTCCCTTGCCCAGTGCCGATTTGCCGGATGCGAGCAGGCCGCCGATCCCTAAGATTTCGCCTGATTTGAGTTCCAGCGTTACATCTTCATAGGCCCCCGCTCGGGAGAGGCCCCGCGCCGCAAAGACAACCGCTCCTCGGCTACTGTCGCGTTGCTCGCTCTCATGGTAATAGTCGGTATCGCGTTCGCGGCCCACCATGAGGCGGTGCAGTTCACGCTCCTTGGCACTGGCCGGATTAACGGTGCCGACTCGTCGACCGTCCTTCAACACCACGATCTCGTCACACACACCGAGAACTTCAGTTAGCCGGTGCGAGACGAACAAAACAGTGCCGCGCTGCTTGACCTTCTCAAGGAGGTCAAAAAAAATCGTTTCATCGTCTTTTTCCAGCGATGCAGTCGGTTCATCGAGCAAAACGATTGGAGTATCCACATCGAACAGCATGGTCGGTGCGATGCAGGCGCGGATGATTTCCACTAACTGTCGTTTCGAAAAACTAAGGTCAGAGGTTATCCGGCGCACATCAATGCGGGCCCCCGCTAATTCAATCATCTCCTCAGCCCGGCGGATCATGTCGCTTCGCCTTAACAACTGACCCAGCAACGTGAACTGCGTCTCGCAGCCGAGCAACAGGTTCTCGAACACCGGGATCGCGGGGATTAATGCTTGCTCTTGAAAAACCCGGGCTATGCCAAGGCGCTGAGCCTCGACATAGTTAGATAACGATCGCTTACTTCCCCGAACCTCCAAAACACCAGAATCGGGGGGTGCTATCCCCGATAAAATATTAAGGAGGGTGGATTTACCGGCACCATTTTCGCCAACCAACCCGACGACGCGGTTCAGACCAAGAGTGATATCGACATTGGCAAGCGCGATGGTTTCACCATAACGCTTGCTCAATCCCGACGCTCGCAGCACCTCCATAGGCGCTGCCGGTCCGTTCCGCGTGCCTGTCACGGCGCGATTGCAGGCGCAGGACCGAACATCGGCGTTTTGTAGTGGTCGGCATATTCCTTGCGAACCGTCTCAGCCTCGCCACTGTCGCGAGATTTGACGTATTCTGGGGGATACTGCCAGCCTTCCGGTTTAAGAATGCCACCCCATTCCAGATCGATATCCATCGGGAAGACTTCCGCCTGAGGGTCCCAATCCTGCGGGTGGACGACTTTTGACA
>JBKKDI010000280.1:0-5845 GCA_046708645.1 Aestuariivirga sp. | reverse complement strand
GCCTACGCCTCTCCTCGCGGGCTCTGCGGCGCGCTTCGATATCTTCGTTCGAAGAAATCTCCCCCGCAGCCTGCGCGGCTTTCGCGGGTGCCGCGGTCATTTCGCGGAACCTGTTCGTCCAGAATTTGAAGTGCTTGTCGGTGCCGTTCAGCACATTGGCGCCGTAGATCGCATGCATGTCTTCATCGTGCAGCGGATTCATGATGGCCGACGTCATGCCATGGCTCGCCGCCATCGCCAGGAAATAACCAGTAAGCGCCCGGCGGTTCGGCATGCCGAAGGACACATTGGAGGCCCCGCAGGTCGTGTTCACCTTGAGCTCTTCGCGCAGGCGCCTGACCAGACGGAACACCTGCTGGCCCGCCGAGCCCATGGCGCCGATCGGCATGACCAGCGGATCGACCACGATGTCGTGGGGTTTGATGCCGAAATCGGCGGCGCGCTCGACGATCTTCTTGGCGACCGCGAAGCGAACATCCGGGTCTTCCGAAATTCCCGTCTCGTCATTCGAGATGGCGACGACCGCAACATTATATTTGGCGATAAGCGGCAGGATGGCTTCAAGTTTTTCTTCTTCGCCGGTTACCGAGTTGACCAGCGGCCGTCCCTTGGCGGTTTCAAGCCCGGCCTTGAGCGCCGAAGTGACCGAGCTGTCGATGCACAGCGGGAGGTCAACAAGCGATTGCACGATCTCCAGCGTCTGCCGCATGAGCGGCGGCTCGGTCTCGTTCGGATTGACCGCCGTGACGCCCGCATTGACATCGAGAATATGCGCTCCGGCGGCGACCTGGGCCAGCGCATCCTTGATCACCGTCTCGAAATTGCCGGCTTGCATTTCAGCGGCGAGTTTCTTGCGGCCCGTTGGATTGATGCGCTCGCCGATCACCGTGAAGGGCCGGTCGAAGCCGATGATGTGCTGGCGGGTGGCGGAGGCCACGAGCGTGTGAGTCATGGATACTAGGCTTTCCCGCCGTTGGCGATGAGGGCTTTGAGTTTGTCTTTATCATAGGTGGTTTCGAGTTCGGCCTTGGCCTTTTCGACTTCGGCCGTGAGATCGTCTCCCACCGGAACAGGTTCGGCCCGGCGCCAGTCGGCCAGATAAGAATCCGTATCCGTGGCGTCGCCCCGCATGGCGGCCATATCGATGGCCTCCTGGAAGCGGTCCGCCAGCATGCGCTTTTCTTCCTTGCGGCCGGCTTTCACGGAAACTGCCGAGGGAATGTCGCGCCAGTAGGTAATAATCAGATTGGCCATGATGGGTGGGCCTTATGCCCTGTTGCGAAAGTGCGAGATAGCCCGAAAACGACGCCTAGCCAATGGCTCCCGAAGCGCGCAAACGGGCAAGATCGTCCGGGGCCAGCCCCAGCACGTCCGATAGCACCCGGTCCGTGCCCTCACCCAGCTTGGGCGGCGCCACCGCATACGCAACGGGCGTCTCGGAGAACCGGATCGGATTGGCGACGCCCGGAATCTTCGTTCCATCCTCGCGGGCGAGTTCGATTTGAAGGTCCCGGGCCTTCACCTGCGGGTCGGCGAACACCTGATCGATGGTGTTGATCGGGCCGCACGGAACCGCGGCTGCTTCGAAGGCTGCGATCCAGCCTGCCGTCGTGCGGGCCTTCATCGGTGGCACCAGCAGCGGAATAAGGCGGTCCCGATTTTCTACGCGCCCGCGGTTTGTCCGGAAGCGTTGGTCGTCGGATAGCTCCGGCACGCCGATGATGGCACAGAATTCCTTGAACTGCCGGTCTGTCCCCACCGCCATGATGATGTAGCCATCCCGGGTCTGGAACGTCTGATAAGGCACGATGTTGGGATGCGCATTGCCGAGCCTCGTCGGCGCCTTGCCACCCACGAGATAATTGAGCGCCTGGTTGGCAAGCACGGCGACTTGCGAATCGAGCAATGCCATGTCGACATGCTGCCCTTCGCCCGTGCGCTCGCGGTGGTAAAGTGCGGCCATGACGCCGATGGTTGAATAAAGGCCGGTGAAAATATCGGCGAAGGCCACGCCCGTCTTCATGGGCTCCGCTCCCGCCGCGCCATCGGGCTGGCCGGTAACCGACATGATTCCCGCCATGCCCTGGATCATGAAATCATAACCGGCGCGCTGGGCGTAGGGGCCGTTCTGGCCGAAACCGGTGAGCGAGCAATAGACGAGCTTGGGATTGATCTGCTTCAGGCTTTCATAGTCGAGGCCATATTTCTTCAGGCCGCCCACCTTGAAGTTTTCCATGACGATATCGGATTTGGCCGCCAGTTCGCGGACGAGCTTCTGGCCCGCCGGTGTCGCCATGTCGATGCATACGGAAGACTTGCCGCGATTGGTCGAAAGAAAATAGGCGGCATCGCCCTGCGTGCCGTCGGCATTCGTGAGGAACGGTGGTCCCCAGCCCCGGGTGTCGTCGCCTTCGCCCGGCTTTTCAATTTTGATCACCTCCGCACCCAGGTCGGCCAGCAGTTGCGTGGCCCAGGGTCCCGCGAGCACGCGGGTCAGATCGAGAACACGGATATGGGACAGTGGACCGGCCATGAATGACTCCAACATTCTCTCTCCATGGCCGGGCTTGATCCGGCCATCCAGTGCGGCAGCGACGGTGTCGCATGAGTCTGGATGGCCGCCTCAAGGGCGCCCATGGAGGGAATATCCTTGTAGCAAGCGCCACGACTCACCGTCCACTTCCACTCCGTTTGCTTCCGCCAATGCCAATTTTTCTGCATAGGGATTGCTGGTGCGTTCGCCGCCCAAGGCAAAGGCGGGATCGACCGGGCAACCGATGCCGATGTTGGCCCGGACCGTGAAGGGCAGCAGATAAAGCCCGTGGCGGACATTGCGCAGGAAAACCCGGCCGCCGCCTTCGGCCTCGCGCATAATGGGAAGCGCCAGCCAAACACAGGAAATTCCCTTGAGATCGAGTCCGGTGGCATCGCGCGCAAGCTCCTCGCCCTGCCGTTCCTCGCCCAGCGCCTCCAGTAACATTTTCACGCCGGGATAGCCGCAGGCCTCGAGCCAGGCACAGGCCCAAGCCATGTCCGCCGCATCCGGGGCAGGGGCATGGGCCGCAACAAGACGTTTGCAGACGGCGGCTTCCAGTTCGGCCACGCTGGTTTTCATGCCGGTCCTTTAGGCGAATTTCGGCGTCCTGCCCATCGGTCCAGTAAATATGACGGTGGCGGCGCCGTTGTCACAATCCCATTGCCACCCCGAAACCGGGGAGTCATACTGGATTGCCGGAAGCCGGGCCAGGTCACATTCATCCGATTGTCATCGAGTGCCGGTACCCGCAATCAAGGCGTCGAATGGCGTCAGCTCAGGGAGAGAATAGATGTTCAGCTTTACGGGAAAAATCCTTTCACTCACCGCCGCCGCGCTCATGGCGACAACGGCCATCAGTGCGGCGCAGACCATGGACGAACTCGTGGCGGCCGCCAAGGCGGAAGGCCAGCTCACCACGATCGCATTGCCCCACGATTGGTGCGGCTACGGCGGTGTCATCGCAGGCTTCAAGGCGAAATACCCGGAAATCACCGTCAACGAACTCAATCCCGACGCCGGTTCCAGCGACGAGATCGAGGCGATCAAGGCCAACAAGGACAACAAGGGCCCGCAGGCGCCGGATGTGATCGATGTGGGACTTTCCTATGGGCCGCAGGCCAAGGCCGACGGGCTGATCCAGGCCTACAAGGTCTCGACCTGGGACACGATCCCCGATAGCGTCAAGGACGCCGAGGGCTTCTGGACCGGCGATTATTACGGCGTGCTCTCCTTCGAGGTGAACAAGGACCTGGTCAAGAACCCGCCCGCCGATTGGGCCGACCTGCTCAAGGACGAATACAAGAACTCAGTCGCCTTGGCCGGCGATCCGCGCGCCTCAAACCAGGCGATCCAGGGCGTCTATGCCGCCGGACTGTCGAAGGGTGCGGCTGCGGGTGCTGCGGCCGGCGAGGCTGGTTTGGAATTCTTCAAGGAGCTCAATGCCAAGGGCAATTTCGTGCCGGTGATCGGCAAGGCGGCGACCTTGGCTCAGGGTCAGACGCCCATCCTGATCACCTGGGACTACAACGCGCTGGCGGGCCGCGATACGTTGAAAGGCAATCCGCCAGTCGATGTCGTGGTGCCGAAGACAGGTGTCGTGGCCGGTGTCTATGTCCAGGCGATCAGCGCTTACGCGCCGCACCCCAATGCGGCGAAGTTGTGGATGGAGTACGTCTATTCCGATGAAGGCCAGCTCGGCTGGCTCAAAGGCTATTGCCATCCGATCCGCTTCAATGATCTCGTGAAGAACGGCAAAGTGCCGCAGGAGATGATGGACAAGTTGCCGCCGGCCGCTTCCTACGAAGCCGCCGTGTTCCCGACGCTTGACGAACAGGCTGCCGCGAAATCCGCGATCACGGAGAAGTGGGACGCGGTCGTGGGCGCCGACGTCGTCAAGTAACAAGGCGGGCCTTCATCCGCCCTATCGGGCACTTTCTCCCACGCTATCCGCGCGGGAGAAGGCACAATACTGATGCGTCTTCTCCCGTGCCGCGAGGCAGGGGAGAAGGTGGCCGAAGGCCGGATGAGGGCTCTTCCCGAAAGGCAACTCAGCGTGACCGCAGCCTACTCTAGCGTCCCTGGTTCAATCCGTGCCGCGCCGCGCCGCGTGCGATTGCCGACCCAATGGCTCGGCGTCGCGCCATTTTTCATTTTCGCGCTGATGTTCCTGATCCTGCCGACCACCTATCTGATCCTCGGCGCATTTCAGAACGACCAAGGCGAGTTTACGCTCGCGAACATCGCGGCCCTGTCGCAACCCTCCATCGTCAATGCCTATTGGATTTCAATCCGCATCAGCCTGGCCTCGGCCCTTCTGGGCGCTTTCGTTGGCCTCGCCATCGCCATCGCCATTGTGCGGGGCGGACTGCCTCCCTGGGTGCGCTCCGCGACGATGACCTTCTCCGGCGTTGCTTCGAACTTCGCTGGCGTGCCGCTGGCGTTTGCATTCCTCGCCACGCTTGGCCGCCTCGGCCTTGTCACAGTCCTGCTGAATTCGCTGGCGGGCTTCAATATCTATTCGACAGGTTTCAACATCCTGTCCTTCTGGGGCCTGACGCTCACCTATCTCTATTTCCAGATTCCCTTGATGGTCGTCATCATCACGCCCGCCATCGACGGGCTGAAGCGCGAATGGGGTGAGGCTGCGGCGACGCTCGGCGCCACCCAGTTCCAGTATTGGCGCATGGTGGCGATTCCGGTGCTCTGGCCGAGCTTTCTGGGAACTGTCGTCCTGCTGTTCGCCAATGCCTTCGGTGCGATTGCGACCGCCTATGCGCTGACCGGCTCCTCCCTCAACATCGTGCCGATCCTGCTCTATGCCCAGATCAGGGGCGATGTTTTGCACAATCCGCATCTTGGTTACGCGCTCGCCTTTGGCATGATTTTCGTGACCGGCCTTGCCAATGTCCTCTACCTCTGGTTCCGCACCCGGAGCGAAAGGTGGCTCAAATGAAGGTTGCGCGCATCTGGGCGTGGATCACCTTCGCGATCGGCGCTGCCTATTTCTTCATTCCATTGATCGCCACGCTGGAATTTTCCATGCGCATGCGCCGTGGCGAATATTCCTTCGATGCTTACCGGATCGTGCTGGGCGATGAGCGCTTCCAGGCCACCTTCGGCTATTCCGTGATCGTGGCCGTTTTCACCATCCTGCTCGGCGTGCTCGTGGTCGTGCCCACGGCCTACTGGATCAGGCTCCGCCTGCCGCAGTTGCGGCCCATCGTTGAATTCATAACCCTGCTGCCGCTGATCATTCCGGCCATCGTCATCGTGTTCGGCTATATCCGCATGTATGGCTCGAATTCGCCG
>JBKKDI010000279.1:0-7302 GCA_046708645.1 Aestuariivirga sp. | reverse complement strand
AATGGTGACGCCCGCCGCAAGGCGCCAAGCTGTGGCCCATGCTGTCGAGACCTTCAGCGTGAGCCAGCGACGGGCGTGTGAAGCCATCGGTACAGATCGAAGTTCGGTGCGTTACCGGCATCGCCGGCCGGACGATGCTGGGTTGCGGGCCAGGTTACGGGAACTGGCGGCACTCCGCCGCCGGTTCGGCTATCGGCGCCTGCACGTGCTGCTGAAGCGGGAGGGAACCCTCATGAACCATAAGAAGCTGAGACGCCTCTACAGCGAAGAACGGCTTCAGGTGCGTCGTCGTGGCGGGCGCAAGAGAGCTCAGGGAACACGGTGTCCGATGACCATCCCGCAAGGCCCGAACCAGCGCTGGAGCCTGGATTTTGTATCGGACACGCTGACCGATGGACGCCGCATCCGGATCCTGGCCGTGGTCGACGACTTCACCCGTGAATGCCTTTGCCTGGTCGCCGATACCTCCCTCTCCGGGCTCCGTGTCGCACGGGAGCTTGAGGAGGTCATTGCCATTCGCGGCAGGCCGCTGATGTGTGTCTCCGACAATGGAACCGAGCTCACCAGCATGGCAATCCTGTGCTGGTCACAGGAGCGCAATATCGAATGGCACTACATCGCTCCCGGCAAGCCCCAGCAGAACGCCTTCATCGAGAGCTTCAACGGCAGGCTGCGGGATGAGTTTCTGAACGAGACGCTGTTCACGACGCTCGCACAAGTCCGCGTCACCCTCATCCAGTGGAAGCATGACTACAACACCCAGAGACCTCACTCACGGCTCGGCTGGCTGACGCCATCCGAGTTCGCCACTCACAACGCCCAGTACAAGCAACGGCCATCGGGCGCTGTGCTACCGGAGGGCTCCGCGCCCATGGCCGTTGCACCAACCGCCCAGATGGGCAAACATCAGGCAAAGACTCTACCCATAACCGGATGAGGGCCGGGGCTCAGGTCATTAACAACAACGGTTGGCTTACAGATTTAGTTGCTAGCGGCGAATGACGGCTTAACTCCTAGCAAAGACGTCACACAAAGAACGTGGCACCAGAGAACTTTTTCGAACGAACCCATTTGGTGGCTCCCATTGGACCCCTAGAATTCCATACTTTTTATTTTGATATTCAAAGTCCTGGAGCGTCAAGTATCAAGGACGAAACAGCGCTTTTGGCATGATGACCCCGGAAAGGCCCGAAAGGATTTTTGAGATCGGCCAAGCTGCGACGTAGCGGCACGGTACGGAAATTGTTAGCCCCAAAATTGTCATAATTGATTTCGGAACCATCGGTGCTCGCACTCATTTCTGTTTTGATGTCAACTATCAACCAGGAAATCTTGCCATGAAATACACCTCTTTGCTTGCAAGTTCCGCCGCCTTGGCGGCGATTGCCATTGTCGTTCCGGCGTCGGCGCCAACCAGCTGGAACTTAAGCACGCCGGCACAGGCGGCTAACGTCAACATCAGCTTTTCTTTGTTTTACGACGACCTGGGCCGCCACGGCGACTGGGTATCCTACCACGACGCCTATGTGTTCGTGCCCGCCAGAAGGGACCGGTACTGGCGGCCCTACACCCATGGCCACTGGATTTATGCGAGCACCTACGGCTGGACGTGGATTTCCGACGAGCCGTTCGGCTGGGCCACCTATCACTACGGCCGCTGGGGCTTTGACGAAGACATCGGCTGGTACTGGGTTCCCGGCACCCGCTGGGCTCCCGCTTGGGTAAGCTGGCGCCGCAGCGGCAGCCATGTCGCCTGGGCGCCGTTGCCGCCATCACGCGGATGGGGCGGCGGGGACTCCGATTTCACCGTTGCCTTCGACTTCGATACCCAACCCGATTACTACTGGAACGTGGTCCCGGCACAGAGTTTCCTGACGGTCAACCTGTTTACCGTCATCATCAAGGATGACGACGATCGCAGGCGGCGTGTGCGGGAAGCGGAGTACGCCGGCAATGTGAAGATCGAGAACAATGTCGTTGTGAACAACGCCATCGAGGTCAACTACATCGAAAAAGAGACCGGGAAGGAAGTAAAGCAGGTCGAGGTAAAGCAAACCGACAATCCGGAAAACGCCAAAGCCAGCGAAGGCGAAGTGACGGCGTTCACCGGCAAGGTCGAGGCCGACCCCGAAGCGAAACCTCCGAAGATAACGGAAGCCGAAGAGGTGAAGAAGAGGGCCAAGTCTGGCGATCAAGCCGAGCAGACCGGCGAACAGACCGAACAAACCGGCGATGCAGCCGTCGAGGCTGAGGCTGACACCGAAGCCGCGCAAACCGGCAAGAAGGACGTGAAGGCCAAGCATAGCGGTGAAGCTGCCGTCGAGGCTGAGGCCGACGAACCGGTCGCGCAAACCGGCAAGAAGTCCAAGAAGGAACTGAAGGCCGAACAAAGCAGCGATGTGGAAGTCGAGGCTGAGGCCGAAGCAGCCCAGACCGGCAAGCAGAAGGAAGTAAAGGAAACCGAAGCGTTGTCCGCCGAAGGCGAGGCTGAGGCCGAAGCCGTACCGACCCGAAAGAAGAAAGTTCTCGAGGAAGAAGAAGAACCCCAATAAACATATCAAACACGGACGAAAACCAGAAATAATAATGACCCGGCGTCCCCTTGGGACGCCGGGTTTGTTTCATGCGCCATGCCGCTCTGGTCCTCTTATATTATTGCAAGATGCAGAGTGCTTCATATATATGTAATTTACTTAATTACATAAGAGGGGAAGATGATCGATCTCTATCACTGGGCAACGCCCAACGGCCACAAGATCACGATGTTTCTGGAAGAGGCGGGACTGAAGTACCGCATCATTCCCATCGACATCGGCAAGGGCGACCAGTTCAAGCCGGACTTCTTGAAGATCGCCCCGAACAATCGCATCCCGGCCATTGTCGACAATGATCCGGCGGACGGCGGCGCGCCGGTTTCGCTGTTCGAGTCGGGCGCTATTCTGCTCTATCTCGCCGAGAAGACCGGCAAGTTCCTGCCGAAGGATACGCGCGGCAAGGCGGAAGTCTTGCAATGGCTGTTCTGGCAGATGGGCAATCTTGGCCCCATGGCCGGGCAGAACGGGCATTTCAATAATTACGCGCTCGAAAAGATCCCCTATGCGATGGAGCGCTATACCAACGAAACGAGCCGCCTCTATGGCGTCCTCAACAAGCGGTTGGCGGATCGTGAGTATGTGGCAGGCGAATATTCGATCGCCGACATGGCCTGCTATCCCTGGATCGTGCCCCACGAGCGACATAAGCAGAAGATCGGGAATTTCCCGCACCTCAAGCGCTGGTTCGACAGGATTGCGGCGCGGCCAGCCACCATCCGGGCCTACAGGGATGCGGTACCTTCATACTCCAAACCCATGACCGATGAGGAACGGAAAGTGCTGTTTGGCCAATCGGCAGCGACGGTTACAGGATAAACTTTAGGGCGCGGTCTGGAAGGGCTGCGCATCGCTCGGGGCATGGCTGCGGAACTGCAGAAGGATATGGCCGAACAGCGCGGCGAGAACCACCGCACCGCCCAGAAGCGTTTGGGGCGGAGATGCTTCGCCAAGCAGCAGCCACACCCACAAGGGCGTCAGTGGAACTTCCAGAGCGGCAATGAGCGTTGCTTCGGCAGCAGGGATGCGCCGCGACGCGAAAGTATAGAGCGCGAGGCCCGCCGCGTTCTGAACGATACCGAAAGTGGCGATAAGTCCGAAGTCCCGTGCTGATACCCCCAGGGGTTCGGCGAAGAACCAGCAGAACAGCGCGCACAGCCAGGCCGAGATTCCGATGGCGGGAAGCATTGCCAAATTCCGGTGGCGCCGCATGATGGTGGTAAAACCCGCCATGCAAAAGGTCATCGCGAGGGCAAGGGCCTTGCCGAACAGGCTACCGCCCCAGCTGCTTCCCCATAGCATGATGCCGACGCCCGAGAGAGCGACAACGCTGGCAACCATGGTCGAACGCGCCGGCCTTTCGCCAATAAAGACGTAGGCCATCCCCGCAGTCACAAACGGCACGGTGGCGTAGATGACCATGGCATCGGCGATCCCCGTATAGCGGAGCGAGCCGATGCCGGTGATCATGCCGAACGCCGATAGAACCGCTACCGCCAGTGCCGGGATCCGCAAACCCCGCAAGATTGTCCAGGCCTTCGCCTTCTCGATGAGGAAGAACAGCAGCATGATGGCGCTGCCCGAGAATATCCCGCGCCAGAACAGCACCGTCATTAGATCGGCCGTGATGAGCCGGATGAACAAGCCCGAGGACGACCAGGCAAGTGCCGCCATGGCGACCAGCGCCAAACCAAGGCGGTGCTGCTGCTGTTCGGCGGCGGTCATGGCGCCTGAATAGAAGAATCCTCCAAGCGCCGGTAGGCTGGAAACGGCATGGCAACCCTGTTTTTGCGCAATGCTTGACGGCAGGCGGGCTTTCCCTCATTTTGCGCGTCGTATGGAAACCGCGCCCCACCATGCCGTTAACACTTGCGGCATTATTATTAGCAGCTAGCCGATAACCGCTGGCAGGGCGCCGCTTGACTTAATTTCAGATGAAGCGATTCCCGGGCCGGTCGTCCCGAGAGAACGCATGTCTTTGATGCTTTACAATACGCTGACCCGGAAAAAGGAGGCCTTCCAGCCCCTCGATCCCAAAAACGTGCGCATGTATGTCTGCGGTCCCACGGTTTACGACGATGCCCATATCGGCAACGCGCGCCCCGTGATTGTGTTCGATGTGCTGTTCCGGCTGCTGCGTCATCTCTATGGGCCGGAGCACGTGACTTATGTGCGCAACATCACCGATGTCGACGACAAGATCAATGCGCGAGCGCGCGAGGAGGGGGTGTCAATTGGTGAACTGACTGAGCGCACTACGAAGCAATTTCACGACGACGTCGCGGCGCTGGGTGTTCTTCTGCCGACCGTGGAACCTCGCGCCACCGATAATATTCCGCAGATGATCGAGATGATCGCAACCCTTTTGCAACGCGGCCATGCTTATGAGGCCGGAGGCGAAGTGCTGTTTGATGTAACCTCGATGGCGGATTATGGCGCGTTGTCGAACCGTAATCTCGATGAGCAGCAAGCCGGTGCCCGCGTCGCCGTCGAGGCCCACAAACGCAATCCCGGCGATTTCGTCCTGTGGAAGCTTTCCAGCGCCGATGAACCCGGCTGGGACAGCCCGTGGGGGAGTGGGCGACCTGGCTGGCACATCGAGTGCTCGGCCATGAGCGAGCGCTACTTGGGCGAAGTCTTCGATATCCACGGCGGCGGGCTCGATCTGATTTTCCCCCACCACGAAAATGAAATCGCCCAATCCCGCTGCGCCTTCGGCACCGGCGTCATGGCGAATATCTGGATGCACAATGGCTTCTTGCAGGTGGAGGGACAGAAAATGTCCAAGAGCCTGGGGAATTTCGTGACGATCAATGAGTTGTTGAATACGCAGAGGTTTGGCGGCAGGAGTTGGGATGGTGGCACGCTTAAGCTTGCCATGCTGAAGACCAATTATAGACAACCCATAGATTGGACTTTGACCGCTTTGACCGAAGCGGAATCAAATTTGAGAGAACTTGGAGACGCGGCTGGCGATGCTAGCGGTACTGTCTCCGGTAAGTTGATTGAAGCTCTAAGTGATGACTTAAATACGTCGAAGGCATTTACACTCCTTCAAAGCCTGAAAAGTGAAGGCAAGAAGGAAGAATTAGGTGCTTCGCTTTACTTTTTGGGACTTCCGATTGTCAAATCGTTGAAGGGAAGTTCTTCAATCAAATTTACTGCCAGTGGAAAATTAACGGGAATTGATGGCCCAAAAGTGGATGCTCTCATCGAGAAACGTCTCGAAGCCCGCAAGATGAAAAACTGGGCGGAGAGCGATCGCATTCGCGATGAACTGGGGGCCATGGGTGTTGCCATCAAGGATAACAAGGATGGCACGACGAACTGGGAAGTGAAGCGATGACACGTGAGCGGCTCTATCTTTTCGACACGACGCTGCGTGATGGGCAGCAGACGCCGGGGGTGGATTTTTCGCTCGACGACAAGCTTGTGGTCATCGACATGCTCGACCAGTTGGGGCTCGACTATATTGAAGGCGGCTATCCCGGGGGCAATCCGACCGATACGGCGCTGTTCGCCGAGGAGCGCGCCACTCGCGCTAAGTTCACCGCCTTCGGCATGACAAAACGGCCGGGACGTTCCGTGTCGAATGATGCGGGTTTGCAACAGTTATTGCAGGCGAAAGCGAAGGCCATCTGCTTCGTGGCGAAGTCCTGGGATTACCATGTGCGCGTGGCGCTCGGTTGCACGAACGAAGAAAACCTGGACTCGATCCGCCAATCGGTGGATGCGGCGAGGGTTGCGGGCAGGGAAGTGCTCGTCGATTGCGAGCATTTCTTCGACGGCTACAAGGCCAATCCAACGTATGCGCTCTCTTGCGCCATGGCCGCCCATGAGGCGGGTGCCCGCTGGGTGGTGCTGTGCGACACCAATGGCGGCACGCTACCATCGGAGATCTTCGAGATCGTCCGTACCGTGACGAAATCGGTGCCGGGCTCTCATCTCGGCATTCATGCGCATAACGATACGGAGCAGGCCGTTGCCAATTCGCTGGCAGCTGTCGATGCCGGCGCACGCCACATTCAAGGCACCCTCAACGGTATCGGCGAGCGCTGCGGCAATGCCAATCTCGTCTCGATCATTCCGACGTTGGTTCTCAAAAGGAGTTATCGCGATCGCTTCGAGACGGGTGTGAATGAGGAAAGGCTGCGCAACCTCGCGCACGTATCCCGGGCCTTCGACGAACTGCTGAACCGGGCACCCGATGCGCAGGCCCCTTATGTCGGCAAGAGCGCCTTCGCTACCAAGGCCGGCATCCACGCATCTGCCATCGTCAAGGAGCCCGAGACCTACGAGCATGTGCCGCCGGAAACCGTGGGCAACCGCCGCCGCATGCTGGTTTCCGACCAGGCGGGAAAATCCAATCTTGTGGCGGAATTGCAGCGCATCGGGATGACTGTCGCCAAGGATGACTCGCGGCTTGATGCTTTGCTCCGCGATGTGAAGGAGCGCGAGGCCCAGGGCTATGCCTTTGACGGGGCTGACGCATCCTTCGAGTTGCTGGCCCGCCGGACCCTCGGCAGCGTGCCACATTATTTCGATGTCCTTTCCTTCCGCGTCATTGTCGAGGAACGCGACAAGGCGATGATCTCGGAAGCGGTGGTGAAGGTCAGGATCGACGGCGAGACTTACCTGAACGCGGGCGAGGGCAATGGGCCGGTGAACGCGCTTGACGTGGCGCTGCGCAAGGATCTCGGCAAGTACCAGC
>JBKKDI010000278.1:0-5585 GCA_046708645.1 Aestuariivirga sp. | reverse complement strand
CCTCTGGACGTAGACGGCCCACACACCATCCACGGGAATCGCACCCATGGTTAATATTCCCCGAATACGTTTAGCGTTGAAAGCGTCAAGTTTCGACAACGATTTTTGGGGCGGGGCGGCTGAGGGTGCCGCTCTCGATCGCCGTCCACACCTTGCGGGCGATATCGCGATAGATTGCAGTATGTACGCTACCCGGCTGGGTTGCCACGACCGGTTCGCCGCTGTCGGAGCGCTTGCGCAACTCAGCATCGAGGGGAATTTCGCCGAGGAACGGGACACCCAGCCTTTCGGCCTCGGCGCGGGCCCCGCCATGGCCGAAGATTTCGTGGCGTTCGCCGCATTTGGTGCACACGAAGTAACTCATGTTCTCGACGATGCCGAGAACCGGCACATTGACTTTGCGGAACATGTTGAGGCCCTTGCGAGCATCGATGAGGGCAAGGTCCTGCGGCGTGGAAACGATAACCGCTCCTGACAGCGGCGTCTGCTGGGCGAGTGTCAGCTGCGCATCCCCGGTGCCGGGCGGCATATCGATTACCATCACATCCGCCTCACTCCAGGCGACTTCGCGCAGCAACTGCGTCAGGGCGGACATCACCATGGGTCCCCGCCAGATCATCGGCGTATCCTCGGCCACCAGAAATCCGATGGACATGAGTTCAACGCCAAAGCGCGTCATCGGCTTCATCTTCTTGCCCTCGGCATCGGACGCCTCGGGCTTGCCGGTGAGACCGAAGAGTTTCGGCATGGAGGGGCCATAGATATCGGCATCGAGCACGGCCACCTTGAGGCCCAGCGAATGAAGCGCCAGCGCCAGATTGATCGCGGTGGTGGACTTGCCGACGCCGCCCTTTCCCGAGGCGACGGCGACAATGTGCTTGATCCCCGGCACGGCGCTGCCGCGGGTGGCGGCTTGCGCCTTCGGTCCCGGTTCCCGTTGCGGGGCTCGTTCCGCCGTTAGGGCTATCATCGCCTTGGCGACGCCGGGAATTGCCAGCACCGCTTTCTCTACGGCGCTCCGCAGGATTTCCATGGTCTTGACGTGATGGGGATCGGTGGTGAGCGCGAACATCACGGTTCCGCCATCGATGGCGATATCGGAGACGAGATTGGCGGAAACGAGATTGCCGCGTCCGTCGGGCGCGGCAATGCGCTTTAGCACCTGCTGCACATCGTCTGTGGTCACCCCTGCCATCGATTGCCGTCCTTTGCCCGGGCGGGAATAGACCTATCACAGGCGGGCCGCAACCTCGCGGCGGAGCACCGGCAGAAGATCGGTTTCGAACCAGGGATTGCGTTTCAGCCAGGCATTGTTGCGCCAGGAAGGATGTGGCAGGGCCATGATCGCGGGTGACAATTTAAGCCCGTCGCGCCAGGCGGCGACACTTTGATCGAGGCTGCCCTTGTAGCGATCCCCCATGTGCCATCTCAGGGCGTAAACGCCCAGTGCAATAACCAGTTCAATCTGTGGCATGGCCGCGAGGGCCTGGGCGCGCCATGCCTTGGCGCATTCCACCCGAGGCGGCAGATCGGAGCCTCTTGCTGACAATCCAGGAAAGCAAAAGCCCATGGGCAGTATGGCGACGCGCCGCGGATCGTAGAATATCTCCGGTCCAATGCCGAGCCAATTCCTCAGACGATTGCCGGAGGGATCGGTGAACGGCTGCCCGGACGCGTGCACGCGGGTTCCGGGTGCTTGACCGGCGATGAGAATGCGGGCTGTGGAACTCGGTTGCAAAACCGGGCGGGGTTCGTGCGGCAAGGGTTTGCCCACGGGGGCGTCGCGGCAAATGCGGCAACTTGCGATCCCGTTAACCAATTTTTCGAGTTCGGGGGAAAATTCCATTGTTGCAAAACTATCTCGAAATTTAGGCGCTTCAAAAAGCCGATCTTAGAGCGCACCGTTTACCGTGACCAACCTGATCCAACAATCCCGTGGATTTCGAGGTCCGGCATGGAATCTGGAACCGCTAAGACGATGCTCAACCGGCACAACTTCCTCGAAGACAGGAAGCTCGGCAGCGATTTACCGGAAGCCGAAACCCTGCCCAAGACGGACGAAATATCCTGGCAGCGGGATCTTCTTCTGCTGTTTCTGCGCAACCAGCTTCGTGTCGCTTTTGCAATGCCGACACTGGCGGTGCTGCTGGCCCTGACAAGCGTTACCTTTGCCCCCTTTGCCGTTGTTCTTGGATGGCTCGCGGCGGCATTCGGGTGCCAGGCCATCCAGTGGTACCTGTGCCACGCCTACTTCCGCAATGAGCGCTCCGACAGCGAGGCGCGCGACTGGATCGGCATGCTCGCGGCATCGGAACTGCTGGTTGGCGCGTGCTGGTCAGCACCGCTGTTCCTTTTTTGGGACACGGCCGGCAGCATGCAGCAAGTCTATTTGATTGCATCGGTCATCACCGTTGTCGCCGTGCGCCTGCTCATCGTCAACAGTTTCATGCCGGTGCTGGTGGCTGGAACGGGCGTGCTGACGGTCGGGGTGGCGATGCGTTGCGTATCGGAGCCGGAACCAATTTATTTGGCACTCGGCGCCACAATCATAGCGCTCGAGGCCTTTTTCCTGCTGGTGGCGCGCAACCTCCAGGAAACGGCGCGGGATATGCTGATCTTCAAGGCGCAAAAAGAAAGCCTTATCGCGGATTTGCAGCAAGCGAAACAAAAGGCGGAGGAGGAACGGGAAAAGGCCGAGGACGCCAATGCGGCGAAATCGGCTTTCCTCGCCACCATGAGCCACGAATTGCGCACACCGCTTAATGCGATCATGGGCTTCTCCGAAGTTCTGAAGCGTGAAATGTTCGGCCCGCTAACCGTCAAAGCCTACCGCAACTACGCCGATGATATCCATCACTCGGGGCACTATCTCCTGGCCCTGATCAACGACATTCTCGATCTTTCGCGCATCGAGGCGGGCCGCCGGGACCTGCAGGATGAACCGGTCAGCGTTCTGGTGGCCATCGAAGAAGCCAATCATCTGTTGCTTATGAAGGCGGAGGAAAAAGCAGTTGACGTTCGGGTGGAGATTTCCGCATCCCTGCCCAAGCTCATGGCGGATCGCCGGGCACTAAACCAGATCGCCATCAATCTTCTTTCCAATGCCATCAAATTCTCACCTTCCGGCGGCCGGATCGAAATTAAAGCGGCAAAAACCGTTTCCGGCGGGCTTTCGATCAGCGTGAGCGACAGTGGCCCCGGCATTCCGCCGCACGAAGTCGAAGCCGCCATGGGCGCCTTTTCACGGGGCAGTTACGCGAAGCGGAAGGCTATCGACGGAGCCGGACTCGGCCTTCCTATCGTCAAGGGGCTGATGGATGTTCATGGCGGCGATGTAACTATCTTGAGCAATCCCGGCAAAGGCACGGAAGTTGTCGTAAGCTTTCCCGCCGGCCGGGTTCTTGATGGGCCACGCGGCGAAGTGTTGTCCGCGCCCGGTGTGAAGTCGGAAAGCCAGCGCAAGTTGATCGCCCTCACCGGATAAGCCAGGGTTGCGGTTCGGCTGGCCCCTCAATCTAAACGTGCTGGAAGGGACGTTAAGCATTTCCGGGCTAGATTGCCGCGGCATTCGAAAGCCGCCTTATGCCGAACACCCGGTCATTCGTCCTCGATTTTGGTATTAAGGTGTTTCTTACGTCATTCGCGGCGGCGGCCGGCATTTCCTTGCTCCTGCTGTATGTCTTCAATTCCATTTTCGAAGAAACCAATCGTCTAGACGACACCTACGCGCGGCGCTCGGCTACCGCCGCCCTGCAATCCCTGCGTGAAAACATGGAAGCCATCGTCCAGGACAACGCCTATTGGGACGATGCGGTTCGCAATGCCAGCGGCGGGGAAAATGCCGATTGGCTGATCGAGTCGTGGGGAGCGGGTGACGAGGAGGAAGTCTATGACGCGGCATTCCTCATCGCTCCCGACGGCAGGACCATTTTCGCTTCGACCCGCGCTGATCCCAACAATCAAAAGAAACTCGCCATCCAAAATTATTTCAGCCGCGACATCGATCACCTGCTTGCGGATCTCCCGACGGAGGGCAGCGGATTTGCGAAAACTTCAGCAATCCTGCAATCGGAAGGCGGGCTCAGCGTCGTTGCCGCCGCTGTTGTTGTGCCTTCCACCAAGGGAATGGCGATCCCCGGCGGGCGGCCATCGCGGCTCGTCTTGGCGCATACTATCAGCCCCGCAGTTCTGGCCCGGCTGTCTCTGCAGTTCGTGCTGGATGATTTGCAACTGGTCCGGCCTGGCGAAGTTTCGCCATTGAGTGTCGCCATCCTATCGCCATCGTCGGAAAAGCTGGCAGCGCTCACATGGAAGACCCGCAGTCCGGGCATGATCCTGCACAGCAAGTTCAGCGATATCGTCCGCACGGTCCTCAGCTTCTTCATGCTCGTTGTGGGTGTGCTCATTTATTTCTGCTGGCGCGGTTTCAGGCGGGCCCATGAAAGCGAGGCGCAGGCAATCGCAGCATCCATGCGCGACGATCTGACCGGGCTCGCCAACCGCCGCGAACTGATGACCGTACTTGCGGAGCGGCTTGCGGCGGGAGCCGGCGAGGCCAAGCTTTCGATCGTTTATGCCGACCTCGACGGCTTCAAGGAAGTGAACGACGCCTACGGCCATGAAATCGGCGACCAACTTCTGAAATCTGTGGCGGCGGGATTTACCTATCTCGCGGAGGAAGCCGACATTGTCGCGCGCCTGGGCGGGGACGAATTTGCGATCATCATATCCGGACCGGAGGGTGCCGGAAAGGCGCGGCATCTGGCGCAGAACATGATCGCATTCCTGGCCGAACCCATGCAATTCGGCGGACGCGTGGCCTCTGTTTCGGTGAGCGCAGGCATCGTCGATGTGGAAGGGGGAGATGCAGGTGGCGAGGAGATTCTTCGCCGCGCCGATATCGCCATGTATACCGCCAAGGCGGCCGGCCGGAACCGCGTGCATATTTACGATGCCGCAATGGAGTCAAAACGTGAGGAGCGGCGCATCATCGCCCGGGAACTCCGCACCGGACTCGACGGCAAGAAGCTTGCTGTGGTCTATCAGCCCATCGTCAATGCCCGAATCGGGCGCACCGTTGGCGTCGAAGCGCTCGTTCGCTGGCCCCATGACTCCGAGCGTGTTTGTTCCCCTGAGGTTTTCGTGCCGATTGCCGAAGAGTTTGGCCTCATCGAGGATCTCGGCCGGTTCGTCCTTGGCGAGGCGTGCTCTCAGGCAGCATGCTGGCCCGGCATCTTCGTATCGGTCAACGTCTCTCCCCTGCAATTCTTGAATCCGGCCTTCGCCGATATTGTTGAAGCCGTATTGCGGTCGACGGGGCTTGCGGCACGCCGGCTCGAAATCGAAGTCACCGAAGGTTTCGTTATCGACAATACCGATCGCGCAACCGCGATAATCGACCGGCTGCATGAGATGGGCGTGTCCGTCGCTCTCGACGATTTTGGAACAGGATACTCCAGCATCGGGCACCTCCGCCGTTTCAGGTTCGACAAGCTGAAACTTGACCGGTCGATGGTTGCGGACATCCTGTTGCAGCCGGCAGCACTGCGGCTGGTTCAAGGCACCATCGCCATGGCGGATGCCCT
>JBKKDI010000277.1:0-2878 GCA_046708645.1 Aestuariivirga sp. | reverse complement strand
GGCCACAAATTCGGGGCAAGGAGGACCCGCTGGCGTTCAACCGGCGGCGACGGAGCTTCCTTCACCATCAGCGGGAGACGCAGTGGAAGCTTTCCGGCGGCAAGCGAAACCGCCGGGATCCCTTGCGCCGAAGCCGCCGTCTCCCAATAAGACCACGTCATCACTGCGCGGGAGGCCACCGTCAAAGCAGGAAGTTGAGGACGCCCTGCGGAGCCGTTACCGCAAGGACAGCCAGCGCCGAAATTTCAAACATCGCTGGCAGGCCATGAAACCGGGGGCCAAATTCGCGGTCGTCGGTCTGGTTGTTCCCCTCGCGCTCGCACTTGGCGCCCTCGGCGTCAGGACCGTCTGGACCGGCGTGCAGGCGATGTCTTCCCGCGCCGGCAAATCGGCAGGGCCACCGGGCTCTAATCGTGGAACCGCTGCGAACGCCGCTGGTCAGGACGATGAGGTGGCCTCGCGTCTCGAAGAGCTCCTGGAACGCGCTCCGGAAATCAAACAGGAGTTGGAGGAGTTTTTTAAGGCCTCCGTTGGGCGGCAGAACCAGATTGTGGAAACAGGAGGAGGATTGGCGGAAGACGATGAAGCACACATGGCGCTGCTCGCATCCCTCATTCTGCACCCTCGCACTACGATGAATATCAAAGAGCGGTCCATTGACAAAATCAGGCGCGCCTGTCGGCCGCGCGTCGCCATCGATGTTCTGAATACCGCGATGGTTCCAGGAAGCCGGGCGGCGCCGATGTTGCTGGAAGCGGTTCTTGCCATCTACCGAACCTACGGCGATCTGCTCCCTTCAGATATGCGCGAGGACCTCAAAAAATGGGACGAGCAGCAGCGGGCCCAACAATCCAGTCGCTAACTGATGATGCATCGCGGCGAGCCTCCGGTTTGTTTCCTCGTTATTCGCCGGCGATAATGCGAGTTAGGGATCGAGGACTTCTGGTCCAGGAGGTTTCGCTGCGCAGAGCGTAAGGCGGCAACGGGTTGCTCGGCTGGTCCGTCGTCAAATGGAATCGCCGGATCAAGGGCGGAGCACGCGTGGCGGATTTTTTTGCTGCAGCGCAGCCGTTGTCTTTCCTGGCCATTTTCTCTCAAGGCATCTTGTGCATCCCGCCGGTATTGCTGATACCGCTATTTCACGGCGTGTGCCTCGTGACCGGGATTCATGCGTTCGCGGCACAGCTGAGTCTCTCTGACAGTGACGCCCATGATTGGCTGCCGTGAAAACGATTCATGCTGAAAGCCGCTTGCACCGCCGCGCCCTTCCATGCAGGTCACGAAGCCATCGCAGTGGCGCGCAGACTCTGGTCCCGCTCCAACTGCCACTGAATTCCCAACGTGGAAGCCATCAACCCATTCCGTGAAGACCTCGCCACGCGCACGCGGCCGGAGCCGTGCATCGTGGTGATTTTCGGCGCGAGCGGGGACCTGACTGGACGCAAGCTGATCCCCGCGCTTTATAATATAGCAGCGGATGGCGACCTGCCGGCGACGCTGAAAGTCGTGGGGTTCGCCCGCCGCGAAAAGACGCACGAGAGCTTTCGCAAGGAACTGGAGGAGATGAACCGCAAGGTTTCGCGCCAGGGGCACGACGACCAGTTGTGGGGCACGTTCTGCCAAAACATTTTCTACCACTGCAGCGAATTTGAAGACGCGGACGGCTACCGCCGGCTCGCGGAATTGCTCGACGAACTCGATGCGAAAGGCGCCGGCGGGAACCGGCTCTACTATCTCTCCACGGCACCGGAGTATTTTCCCGTCGTGCTCAAGCAACTCGCCGACGCGGGGCTGAATGAGCCGAAGCCTGGCAAGTGGTCGCGCGTGGTTATCGAAAAACCGTTTGGCACCGATCTCGCCACCGCCGAGGCGCTGAACGACGCGGCCAACGCGACGTTCCACGAAGGCGACACTTACCGCATCGATCATTATCTTGGGAAAGAGACGGCGCAGAACATCATGGTGCTGCGGTTTGGCAATGCTATCTTCGAGCCGGTCTGGAACAGCCGCTACATCGACCACGTCCAGATTTCCTGCGCGGAAAATCTCGGCATGGAGGGCGGGCGCGGCGGCTACTACGACAAGGCCGGCGCCCTGCGCGACATGGTGCAGAATCACCTGCTGCAACTCGTCATGCTCGTGGCCATGGAAGCGCCCGCGGACCTGACGGCGGACGGCATTCGCGATGAGAAAGTGAAAGTGCTGAAGAATCTGCGCCCGTTCCAGGACGCCTCCGACGTGGCGCGAAATGTGGTGCGCGCTCAATACACCGCCGGCACCGTTGTCGGAAAGGCCGTGCCTGGTTACCGTCAGGAGGAACGCATCGCCCCTGATTCGATGACAGAGGCCTATGCGGCCTTGCGCATTAACATCGAAAACTGGCGCTGGGAGGGCGTGCCGTTCTATCTGCGCGTTGGCAAACAACTGCCGAAGAAGGCCACGGAAATCAGCGTCCACTTCAAGCGCCCGCCGCGTTGAACTCCTTCGTCATCGCCGCAGTGCCCTCAGCGGATACGTGGGGATCATCCGCGCCGTGCAGGATGAGAATGCGCGTTTTGATGTTCTTTCCGTCCTCCGGGTTCGTCGAGACGAGTCCGCCGTGAAAGGAGACCACCCCTTTCACCTCCGCGCCCCCCCGGGCCAGATCGAGCACTCCGGTGCGCCCAAAGCAATAGCCGATAGCCACCACCTTCGCTCCGTCTGCACTTGGATGTCGCTTGAGTTGTTCCAGCCCCGCCAGCAGCCGCTTTCTGAAGAGCCCGCGGTCGCCCTTATAAGTTCCCGCCAGCTTCGCCGCTGCCGCGGGTCCGTCCGGACGCACGCCCTTCCCGTAAATGTCCGCCACCATCGCGACATAGCCGAGCTGCGCCAACTGATC
>JBKKDI010000276.1:0-3825 GCA_046708645.1 Aestuariivirga sp. | reverse complement strand
GACTGGACGAAGCATGCCCTTGCGCCGTTCCCACGCGAAGCCGCCGTTGTTGCAGATGTAGAGATGGCCATCAGGGCCGAGGGCTGCGCCGTTGGGGCCGCCTCCGGGCTTTGCCACGATATTCTTGCGGCCGTCGGGTGTGATCCGTGATATGCAGCCGGCCGCAATTTCAACAATGATTATTGAACCGTCGGCCAGGTAAATCGGTCCCTCGGGGAACTCCAGGCCTGACGCGATCTCGGTGAACGCAGTTTCCATGAGTTTTTACCCTCTGCAACAAAACAGAAAACGACAATCAAAGAAAGGTTTTTGAGAACACTTCCGGCGATCATTCATTCCTCATAGTGTGGACTATTTCTAAACGATGCCGCTACCAAAAATAGTTCATGATAGGAGGGGTCCACTAGTCGACTTTGTTTTTGCTAAGCAAAAAAAGCGTCGAGGGCCACAGGAATGCGAGCGCCCTAGTGACCGCCGTTCGCGCTGGTGGTGTCAGGGACAATAATTCGCGCGACCCCAGTTAACTCTCGCCTGGATTGCAGGATTATCGCCGATCCTGCAATCCAGCCCTTAACTATTGAACGGGAACCATCAAATGGGCGTAGGGCGTGCCGTGCCACATAACATATGGTTTCGAAGTGTCGGGTTGGGGGTCAGTTGGATATCCTGCCATCAACTCGGTCGCATTCATGATCATGAGATGCGGACCGGTCTTGACCCAGTTGTTGGTTTCAGAAGGCGCAGTGGCATAAGGATCAGTGTTGCTAGCGTCGGTTCCGCCAGCCAGCATGTAGATCAATCCGACCTTGCCCTTTGGCGGTTCCGTCTTGCCGATCCAAGCCATCGCCCACTCCATCGCATTGGCATCGCCACACATGGGATCGGGACCAGGCGTATCAGGGACGTCGGGCATGCACCACCAACCGTTCTTGCCTTCCCGCAGCGTTTTCATTTTGCCCTCAGCGCCCATTGCATAGACGGCGGCTTCGCCGGACACGGCAGTAGGAGCAGCCGACGCCGCGCTTTTTATCAGTGCGGCATCGTCTTCGGCAAAGGCAGGCTGAATTAGGAAGCTCGTTACGAAAATCGAACTAGCGAGCAATACGAGATCTTTCACGACGGTTCTCCCTGTTTTCATTTGAAGGACTGAAAATCATATTACATCTACTTGCCGCTGTCACGTTTCCTCAATATCGCGTCTAAACTCTGTATCGCGGCGCATGCCCGCTTTGCCGATAGCCACAACAGCGCCGAGATAGAGAGGTCTGGAAGTTTAACAACGTAGGAGCGGACAATTGGGCGATCACACTCTGCTCATGTTGTGGACTATTTCTAGACATGCTGACTTGGTCAGATATTCACCGGGGAATAATGGATGCAGGCAACTATTGCTGTTCGCACATCACTAGTTCTGCGAGATGGGCACGACTATCAATTGGGCGATGACCACGTGCGACGGCTGCTGCACGGCAAAGACGACCGTGCGGGCCACATCCGCCGGGGCGAGGCAAACTCCGATCTCATGATAGAAATTCTCCGCGCGCCCCTGGTCGCCACGCCAGCGGTTGAGGGCGAAATCCGTGTGCACCATCCCGGGCAGGATCTCCGTCACCCGGATCCCCGTATTTCGGAAGTCTAGACGCAGCGACTCGCTGAAGCCGTGGACCGCGAACTTGCTGCCAGAGTAAAGCGTACCACCGGCGTAGCCGCGTGTGCCCGCGATCGAGCCAAGGTTCACGATGTGGCCACGGTCACGCGCGACCATCCCGGAGATCACTTTGTGCGTTACGCGGATGAGCCCGACGACATTGGTCTCGATAATGCTATGCCAGTCAGCCATCACGCCTTTGTCGAAACGGTGGCGGCCTCCGATGTCGTGGCCCGCGTTGTTGACTAGGATGTCGATTTCGTGCAGTTCCTTCGGGAGTCGATCGAACAAACCGTCGACTGAGTTCTGGTCGGTTACATCGAGCTGAACAGCGTAGGTCGAACGTCCGAGTTGCCTTGCAACGGCCTCGAGCCTGTCAATGCGGCGGCCGGCGCACACGACACGGCAGCCGATTTCGGCCAGCGCCTCGGCCACAGCCTTCCCAATCCCGCCTCCGGCGCCGGTGACGAGCGCCACGGATGCTTTGCGCGGATGATGTTCCTCGGCCATTGATTCCTCTACCGTATTGGCGTTGCGACCGTCACCTTGCTCGCAAGAGGACGGCGGCGCAACGGAGGGGAGCCTAGGTGAAACGGATTGTCCGTGAAAGTTGTCTCGCGAGCAAAATGGCCGACAGGCAAGTACCGCTTTTGGCCCTTATCAGAACTCGGGTATTGCGACATAGACCTCCTCTAACCCCACGAGCGGACGAGAGAAAGAAAATCGGGCGCTCATAATCTGCTCATGTTGTGGACTATTTCCAGAAGAGTTACGGGAGCCCAGCGCCGGGTACTTCAACCTCGACTGTCTCGATACGGCCGCTTCCGGGCGGACCACCGCTCAATATGGATGTGCAAACAAAAAGTGTCCTGCGCTGCGGTCCGCCGAGCATAGCGGCAAAGGGTTGCCTCTCAACCTTGACCCGGTGGGTAATTTCCCCGCCTTCCAACACTCGCATCACATTGGCGCTGCCCTCCGGCGAAGCAACCCAGATGGCGCCCTCAACATCAAGACAGATTCCATCAGGAAATTCCCGCGATTTGTCAAAGGCTCCAAAGCCTTTCCCGTCAAATTGAGCCCAGACACGACGCCGTGTGAGAGAACCATCAGTCTCAATGTCAAAGGCGGTAAGTCGGGCGGCGAGTGACTCAGCAACAATGAGTGTCCGTCCATCCGGCGTAATGACCATCCCATTCGGGAAGGCCATCTCATCTGCTACAATGCGTGCTTTGCCATCAGGCATAACCAGGACGATTTCAGCAAGCTTGGGAATGACTGATGGATCCAAAAAAGCATAACCGAAGTTTCCGATGTAGGCCCGGCCTTGCAGATCGATGACCATGTCATTTGTTGTAAACGAAGCCAGTCCTGACAAATCAGTCACTATTGTTACGCTGTTGGGTCCTATCCGTAACAAGCGGCGATCCATCGAAACAACAAGCAACTGCCCGTCTGGAACCCAGCCAAGGCCTGAAGGTCCTGCTGGCACCTCAAGGACTGTCTCGGAACTGCCTTCCAGATTGACGGTCATCACCCGGCCCTCATCCATGTCGGAGAACCAGAGTTTTCCCTCATGCCAGCGCGGACCTTCCGGGAATCCGAGGCAATCCAAAAGGATCGTAGTTTCGAGAAACATGGCATTACCCCCGCGCACATTTTTCGGTTTCTTGAGGGTTCTATTAGTTCCTGTTCCACAACGCTAATTTTCCAAGTCGGATGTGTTCCTTCCCCGGCAGCTCGAAGTCCGGAGTTGGCCCTTCTCGGAAATAACGCTTATTGTGTTCGATGTCTGCTTTTGTGCAATGAATAGACACTGACATGCCGGCGAACATTGCGATCACGATATCATCGCTCAGTCCGTCAGCGACAGTTCTCGAACATTCTCAAGAACACCCCGGAAATCCCGGTCTGGTGCTATACACATTAGGCGCAAGACACTGGAAGGAATGACCAAAAAACTCATCACGGCTTCGGACTTCGAACAAGTGCTTGTCAAAATTTTTGCATTCATTGTTCGGAGGCCGCTTTGATATGGCCCCGGGTTGAAGAACGCCAAGCAGCTCTTTGGCGAAAAGGCAATAGAGGAACTAGATATTCGAGGCTTCTAGTCGACTGGTTTTTTCCATACTCTGCTCATGTTGTGTACTATTTCCAGACAAGGCCGCCCGCCCATATTC
>JBKKDI010000275.1:0-8466 GCA_046708645.1 Aestuariivirga sp. | reverse complement strand
CATCTGGCCAATCCCGCTGTGGGGTCTTTCCTCGTTATAGTATCTGCGCCAAGTCTCCAACTTTGAACGTGCATCGTCAAGGCTCATGAACCAGTGCGCGTTCAGGCATTCACTGCGAACTTTGCTGTTGAAGGCTTCAATGAAGGCATTGTCTGTCGGTTTACCGGGGCGGCTGAAGTCGAGAACGACATCGTTCGTGTAGGCCCACAGATCGAGATCGCGCGACATGAACTCACTGCCCTGGTCAACACGGATCGTCTTTGGATAGCCGGCTTTTCCGCAGACCCTTCCCAGAGCCATCACCACATCCTCAGCACGGTAGCTGAATCGTGGATCGACAACGGGTGAGTACTTCGAAAAGATGTCAACGACAGTCAGCACCCGTATCTTCTTGCCCATGGCCCGTTGAAGCTCTCGATATAGCCATTTTCCCATGGAGATCCCGGTTCGATATATGCCGCTCGACTACGGGAGGAGTTGCTCGATGGCGAGATCTTCTATTCCATCGCCGAGATCAGGATCATCATCGAGAGCTGGCGCCGCTTCTACAACACTCTCCGGCCACACGGTTCACTGGGCTACCGGCCACCTGCTCCGGAAGTGTTCATACCCGTAACCGCGCGGGGGCTGCGCAATCCCTGCCGGCTTCGCCGGCCGCGCTGGCGCCGTCAATGCACTAGCATTCCATCGGGACCACCCAATGGGGGCTGATCAGCTAGACCATCGGGATGGCGACCTACGATAATAATGACTGTGTGAATTTCAACCTGACTCACTACCTGGCACTGTTTGAAATAAGACAGTCTTGAATAATCGGATCATAAAATAACAAGTCTGCCCATTTTATAGACATTGTGACCGGTAATCGCACCAGATGTACGTCAGCAAACGCCGACTAGCGGATTATTGCCTTTCATTTTTTCCAAGGTGCTTATTTTTTTCGCGCAATAAAACTGGTAAAAAAACGGGCAATTGATCGTATTGCTACTGGAATCTTCTGCCTGATTCGTCTTGCGGTCTCATATTCTTTATCTCCTTTAGTCGCGCGCGAGTTACGAAAGCTTTCGATAAGTTTCTCTCTATCTTTCTTAATCAGTAACAGCCCAAAGTACATAAGACACCTGCGTTTTTGAAAAAGTTTTCTACCAGGAATTAGATTTTATAACCAATCAATACCACATCCCATCGGTGTTAGTCTCAGTAGCGTCTGTTGGCAGTGTGATCGAAGAGTGGATCTGACCTACCTGTTGATTTACGATATGCGGCGTTTGCCGCAATGGATCAAGCGACGGTTGTGGGTGGTCTATCGTTTTATCCTTTCTCATTCCAACAGGATGAACTGGCGCGCTTAGAATAGGCGTCGAGCGACGTAAGAGAATCGCAACGGCAAGGAAGCACCGGAACTGCTCGAAGGAATTAAACTTGTTGAAAGCGATTGCATCGTTTCCTCAATCGAGGAAACGTCTTATCGCTGCCTAAGGAGTATATCCTGCAAGGTTTCCTCACCCCGGATACGGCGATGATCCGTTGATGCAAGATATTACCGGCGTTGACAAGCCGATGTCCATTCTGCCTATTGTGGTAGAGTTTAGCCGCAGATAGGTTATTTCTCAATGGCTGGCAGCAAAAAAGGTCGTGGTCACTCGCATGGACCAGATGGCGACCACATTCACTCCCATAGCCCTCACGGGATCCGGCGAGAGGACACGCATGGCGCCAAGACGATGGAAACGCTGTCGCGTATCTCGCAGAACGAGCAGAGCAGGGAGGTAAAGCGGTCTCTGGAGTTCGGACTCGCAGCCGCGGGCTCGGTGATCGACCGCAACATCTCGTTGTTCAGCCGCGGCCATCAGCCGGCATTCGCAGGGATCAATACCTTCATGAAGTCCCCATACTGCGAAGACATCCGCAGGATCGGCGACTACGAGGCCGCCTTTGTTGGCGCACCATTTGATTCAGCCACCACCTACCGGCCGGGAACACGTTTTGGACCGCAGGCCGTGCGGCGCATATCGGCGCTCTATGACGGCTACTGGTTCGACGGCGGCGTCGATATTTACGAGGAACTGGACCTGTGCGACGCCGGCGACATTTTCGTCATCCCCGGGAATATCGAAAAGACCTTCGACCAAGTCACCAAAGCGGTTTCCCATATCTATACCTCGGGCGTGTTTCCGATCATCTGCGGTGGCGACCATAGCCTGGGCTTCCCCAACGTCCGCGGCATCGCTCCCCATATCGACGGCAATGTCGGAATTATCCATATCGACCGCCATATCGATATCCAGGAAAAGGATATGGATGAGCGGATGCACACCACGCCGTGGTTTTGGACGACTCACGAGGGCACACATAATACGCATCGCGACCACAGCCACATGCACGATATCGGGCTGCCGAACTGCCATCCGAAGAACTTGGTTCAGATCGGCATCGGCGGTTGGTATGGCAACCGGCCGGGAACAGCGGTCGCAAAACAACGCGGCACCAGCGTCCTCACCATGCAGGACGTGCAGGTGCACGGTCCAAAGAAAGCCGCGGAGATCGCACTCGAGATGGCCTGGGAAGGTTGCAAGGCGGTCTATCTGTCCTTCGACATCGACTCGATCGACCCCGGCTTTGCCCCCGGCACCGGCTCACCCGAGCCTGGCGGCCTGTTGCCGCGGGAAGCCTTCGAGATGATCCACACGATTGCCGCCGAGGGCCTGTGCGGCATGGAAGTCGTCGAGGTGTCGCCACCTTACGACGTCAACGACAACACCGCTCAACTCGCGTGCCGGGTCATTCTTGATGTGCTCGGCACGTTGCTTGCCAATAACCACTTGGGCCACCGCAACGAAGTTGTAAAAAAGTAAAGGAGAGAATCGCGATGAAGAGTACAACCCGAATTGCCATTGCCGCCACGGCGTTCATTTCCCTGGCTACACAGGCGGTTGCCCACCCAGGGCACGTTGACCCATTGGGGCTGGCACACGGTTTGATGCATCCGCTAAGCGGCCTTGACCATATTCTGGCGATGATTGCCGTAGGCCTCTACGCTGCACAGCTTGGCGGCCGCGGCGTGTGGATGTTGCCCACCGCCTTCCTGACTGCGATGATTGCCGGCGGCGCGATGGGATACGCGGGAATCCCAATACCCATGGTTGAACAAGGCATCGCGCTCTCGGTGATCATGATGGGCGCAGCCATTGCGCTCAGCCTTAAGATGCCGGTGGTTCTGGGAATGTCTCTTGCCGCAGTCTTCGCCATTTTCCACGGCCATGCACACGGCAGCGAAGGCGCGGCAACGGCGTTATTCCTGCCTTACGCTGCCGGGTTCATCGCCGCAACGTTCCTGCTGCATGCGACTGGCGTCGCTATCGG
Organism: Aestuariivirga sp.; assembly: GCA_046708645.1. Lineage (GTDB taxonomy): Bacteria > Pseudomonadota > Alphaproteobacteria > Rhizobiales > Aestuariivirgaceae > Aestuariivirga. The sequence goes on along the minus strand of JBKKDI010000275.1, from coordinate 5,103 downwards.
ATCGGGCCTCAACCGGTTCAAAGCAGGTCACGCACTGGCGCTGAGGCGTGCTGCTGGAACAGCCGGAGCACTGGCAGGACTCGCCATTATGTTAAGCTGAGGCACCGGCGGTTCGGTCCGGAGTCTAACCCCAGACCCGGCCCGGCCGCACCGTATCGATTTGGTAATCGGTGGCGTGGCGGGTGAAGAACTCGCGCCCGAAGCGGCGGGCGCTCACTATCGGATCGTTGGGGTCCTTCCTCACGTCCCCGCGCGAATTGCCGTAGCCGTGCACCACGCCCACGAATGTCGAACGGGTATAACGCGTGAATTCCTGAAACTGACTGAGAATGCCGCCCGAGACCATCGGGAACGTCTCCTCGGAACTCAGCACCAGTCCGATGCGCTTGCCCTGCATGCCTTGGATCACTTCCGCCGAACCCGGAAAGGAAGCCGCATAATAACAGAACGTGCGGTCGAAAAACGCCTTGAGCTGCGCCGACACACCGTACCAGTAGATGGGCGTTGCGGCGATGAAGCCCTCGGCCGGCAAATAGGCGTCGAGAAACACCGAGCGGAAACCGTCCTCGATGGCGCATTCGCCGTTGGCCTTCCGGCACTGGCGGCAGTCCTTTAGGAAAGCTGCGAGAAAGTCATTGGTATGGAGGAACTGCGCCTCATGGCCGGCCTCGACTAGCCCGTCGCGAACCTCGGCCGCCAGGATGGCGGAATTGCCGTTGCGGCGCGGACTGGATGATAGAACCAGGGCTTTCATGTCTTAACTCCCGAGCAGTGTTGCTGCGGCCGCGTCGAGCGCGCGGGTGAACTCTGCGAGTCGGCCGGGCGAAGCGGCACAGTGGCCCCATGGTGAATCGAACACCCGCAATTCGGCGCGCCGCATCAATGCGACCTCGGCGGCATTGTCTTCCGGCGGGAAATACAGATCGGTATTGCATGGCATGACAATGGCCTTGGCGCGAATGGCGCGCAGAGCGCCTTTGAAGTCGCGGCGATAGACGCGATTGTCGCTGATATCGCCGTGTTGCCACGTCCATATCTTGGCGAGAAGATTATTGGCATCCCATTGCAGATGGTCCTCCTCCCAGTCCCGCACGAAATCCTCCATAGTGGCAAAGCCCTGCTGGCGATAGAGCCCGTCGCGAAAGAAGGTCTGCGAATAGGCCCAGGCGACGTAAACCCGCCCAAAGGCGCGCAGGCCTTTGACCGGTGGTGATGAGTAGTCGCCGTTGTTCCATGCCGCATCGGCCTGCAGCGCCGCCCTGGGGCCGTCGAGAAAGACGTGATTGTGCGGCGAGCAGCGGGCCGATCCGCAGAACGGCAGGATCGCATCGACCATGTCAGGATATTGTATCGCCCATTGATAGGCCTGCATGGCGGCGACCGACCAGCCGGCAACGAGCGCAATGTGCCGCACGCCCAGGCGCTCGGTGAGCAGGCGATGCTGGCAGGCGACATTGTCGAACAGCGTCACGGTGGGAAATCGTGGCCCGTCCTGCGGGGGGGCCGAATTGCTCGGCGAGGACGACAGGCCGTTGCCGAACAGATTGATCGAGACGATGAAGTGCCGCGCCGGATCTATGGCCCGTCCTCTTCCGAAGTAGCCCTCGTTGCGAATGTGATTGCCGGTATAAAACGTCGGCAGCACCACCACGTTGCCGCCCGAAGAATCGAGAGTTCCGTACGTCTTGTAGCCGAGTTTGGCGGCTTTTAGCGTCGTGCCAGATTGCAGTGCGACGTCCCCCAGCTCGAAACTATCATGATCCCGCATGGGTCAGGAATAATGTTTTCGATAGGCCGCTGCAGCGGCTTGGAAGCAGGTCATGGGAGCTCGTACGATACCCGCTCCGATCTGGCCCCCGTCACGGCCGGCAACGCCGATATCCATGGCTGGCAGCACCGCGCTTTCGATGACCTTGAAGATGTCGATACCGGTTGGTGTGCCGCGATAGCCCAGAGCCGCGATCAGATAATCGGGATTCTCGCCGACCGTGATCGCATAGAGTTCTTTGTTGCGCGCGATCATAAGCTCGTAGGATCCGCCCTGGTAGTTTTGCAGGCCCGGGGCCGCCGCTTGGGCAAAGCCCCCCAGCCCAATCGTCTCCGTGATGATGCTTTCGCCGCCCATCCAAGCGATCTCGTCCTCGCTGTGCCCCTCGAACAGCTTCGCTTGGACCGTCGCATGCGGACCCGTGTACCAGGTATCGCCAAGTCCGCTGACGCGGATGGCGAAGCCCTGGCAATTGAAGGCCATGGCTGTCACGACGCTCGATCGTTCGATATTGCGGGCCGCGTCCGCCGTTGCCTTGGCTGCCGCCATCGACAGGCGCAGGAAGAAATACTGGTCGTCGGTCACCGCCTTGACGGCGCGCGTGATGGGCTCGCTACCGCTACCAGCCATCGCCAGCAGGCTCGGCACCATCTCTCTCAGTAACAGCAGGGCAGCAGCTGCATTTCTGGAATGCAGCTCATCGCCCATGGTGAGGGCACGCTTCATGATGGGCTTCAGGGGGATGCCGCCGGAGCGACGGACCGCTTCGGCGACGACCGGCACAACATCGTTCTGGACGAACAGAAGCCGCTCGCGCACTCCCTCGTCATAGACACCATAGTTGAGACGGCGCGGATTGCTGCCCTCGTACATATTGCAGAAGCCGACGTTCCCGGCCGCTCGGTTCTCGACGACGAAGACCGGCATCGAAGCCGTATAGATGCCGGCGAGCGATCCCACGCAACCAAAATCGTGGCAACCGGCAACCTTGATCCCGCCGCCATCGAGCTTGGCGATGGCCTCGTCGCGGCTGTCGGCCAGTCCCTCGAACAAGGCGCCGCCAATGATCGCTTCGCGCTGCCCGCCCGTGTACCCGGGCCAGGCCAGCGGCGGGCCGGAGGTCAGAATCGTGTTGCGGTCCAGCCCCGGAACCACCTCAATCGCCGGCCGCACGTCCACGACAACCGGGTCGGCCTTGATCAGGCGGTCGAAGGCCCGCGTGTTTGCGGCTGCCCGAGCGCCGGAAGCATCTTGCATTTCCCCCCCAACTCGTCTTTGATTGGTCGATCAATTAACAGAATTGCACGGTTACCCCAGGCCCCGCCGGAAGGCAAGCCCGGGTGGGAGTGAGAAAATACCGGCGGAAGCGACCAATTGCCTTGCCGTTGCGATCCGAGTTCCGATGGACTACGGAGCATCCAAATCTGTCGCGCCGATTAGCGCCGATGCCCGGCTGGTTCTGGCCGGCCGCCAGGTCGAAGAAACGATGAGGAAATAATTGCCCAAGGCCGGACCACGAACGCATCTTTCCGCAGCCAAGACCGGCGCGCGGCCAGCGGCTGACAAGCCCGGAAAGAAGAATGGACGCGAAGAGGATTTTCTCATCGCGGCGCTACATCTTTTTGCCGAGCGCAATTTTGCCACGGTGACCATCAAGGACATTTCCCGCAGCCTCGGAGTCAACACGGCGCTGATCTATTATTATTTCGAGAACAAGACCGATCTGTTGCGGGCCACCATCGAGCTTGCCGTCGCCCGGGCCTTCGAGAGCGTTCGCGCGGTGGAAAACACGAACGCCGATCCGCCCGGCATGATTTCCGCTTGGCTGGAAAACCACCTCAAGAAATACGCGGAAATTCATCGCTTCGTGAAGATAGCCCTCGACTTCAAGGGCGCTCACGAGGGTGACGCGGCGATCGAAGCCACGATCAAGCACTTCTATGCGGAGGAGCGCAAGCTTCTGTCGGGCTTCATAGGCCAGGGCGTCGAACAGCGGCTCTTTAAACCGATCGATCCCGAGCGCATGGCGCAATTCATCTCGACCCATCTCGATGGCTGCATGGTCCGGTCGGTTATCCTCAACGACTTCAATCTTAGAGCGGCCGTCGAAGACTTGCACCGTATCGTGTTCGAGCAACTGGGTTGCAAGCCGACAACCAATCCGAAGCGCAAGCGGCGCTGAGGCGGTCGCGGCGATCCTCCGCGATCCGGCTCAATCGTGTCCGATCTGCAGCGACCACTGTCATTTGCCACTGCATAAATTGCGGAGTACGGCATTCCATTTTAATCATTGACCAGTCAATTAAAATCTTGCAGGCTGCTTGGCTGGGATAGAAGCCTTTCGCACTGTGAAGTGCAGATGGTCTCAGGCTTGAATAGTCTCGCGAGAGGCGCGGAGTGGCAGACCTGTTGGGTTGGGAGTTGGGGAAAAGCCTGCGGTTCGAAATTGCGCTCATGAATCAATTGACAAGATTGTTTGCGCAGCCGCGCGTCTAAGGGAGAGGATACAGCCATGAACGAGATGAACCCCGCCGCCCAGGCAAAATCCGCCGGCAGGGCAGGCCGGGAGACTATGCAGAGCCTGATCGACAAGGGCGTCGAGTATTGCTTGCCGTTTTATGTCGATGTGCATGGCGTGCCGAAGACGAAGACGGTGCCGGTCAGCCATTTCGACCGCATGATGCGCGGTTCCGAGCTGTTCACCGGCGCCGCCCTCGACGGGCTCGGCCAGGGACCTCACGACGACGAGCTCGCCCTGGTGCCCGATCCGGATGCAGTGATCCAATTACCGTGGCGCCCCAACGTCGCGCTCATTCCGGGTCAGTTGACCTACCACGAGAAGCCCTATCCGATGTGCTCCCGCACGATTCTCGCCAAGCAGGTCGAACGCGCCACCAAGATGGGCCTCAGGTTCAATCTTGGCATCGAGTGCGAAGTCTATATTGTGCGCAAGGATGCGGCGGCTCACAACGGTATCGCCCCCAATGATCCCCGCGACAACATCGCCAAGGCCGCCTATGACGCCTCGCTTACCCTCATCAACCTCGACTTTCTGCACGAGGCCGTCGACGCCATGAACAAGTTGGGCTGGGAGGTGCATTCCTTAGATCACGAGGATGCCAACGGCCAGTTCGAGTTCGACTTCGCCTATTCCGACGTGATGACCATGGCCGACCGCTTCATCACCTGGCGTCTGATGATGAAAGAACTCGCCCGCAGGCACGGCTGGGAAGCCACCATGATGCCCAAGCCCTACGCCGACCGCACTGGCTCGGGTGCCCACTTTAACATGTCGCTTGAGGACCTCAAAACGGGCAAGAATATTTCCGGCGATG
>JBKKDI010000274.1:0-8652 GCA_046708645.1 Aestuariivirga sp. | reverse complement strand
GCCAGCCCATGCCCTGAACAAAGCCACCCTCAATCTGGCCTATATCCATTGCAGGGTTAAGTGAGCGGCCAACATCATGAAGGATATCGACGCGGTCAACACGCATTTCACCAGTGAGCGTGTCGATGGTCACCTCGCTGCACGCAGCACCATAGGCGAAATAAAAGAAGGGGCGGCCCTTCGCCTTGGCGCGGTCCCAGGCGACTTTCGGCGTTGCGTAAAAACCCGTAGACGAGAGCGAAATCCGGGCCTCATGGGCTTTCTTCGCAAGTTCGCCGAAGCTCATGTTTTGATTACCGATAATGACCTGTCCCGCAGCGAAGCGGATGCGAGTTTTTGGCACCTTCCACGTCTTTGAGGCGAAGGCCACGAGACGGGATTTGATGGTCGCGGCCGCTGCTTTCGCAGCCATGCCGTTGAGATCGGCGCCGGAGGAGGCCGCTGTGGCTGAAGTGTTCGGCACCTTGCCAGTCGTGGTGGCGGTGATGCGCACGCGGTCCGCCGTCAGGCCGAACTCCTCGGCCACCACTTGGGCTATCTTGATGTAGAGCCCCTGCCCCATCTCGGTGCCGCCGTGGTTTAAATGAACGGAACCGTCGGTATAGACATGCACCAGGGCGCCAGCCTGATTGAGGTGGGTGAGGGTGAATGAAATGCCGAACTTGACCGGTGTCAGCGCCAGGCCTTTGCGCAGGATGGAGTTGTTGGCATTGAAAGCGGTCACGGCTTCGCGGCGATGGCGGTAGGCGCACGAGGTTTCGAGCTGTTCGATCACTTCAAGGGCGATATTGTCTTCGATCTTCATGCCGTAGGGCGTCACGTCTCGGCCCTTGGCGTAGAGATTGCGTTTCCTGACATCCAGGGGATCGAGGCCCAGCTTCACGGCAATCGCATCCATCATGCGTTCACTGAACATCATGCCTTGCGGCCCGCCGAAGCCACGGAAGGCGGTGTTGGAAACAGTATGGGTCTTGAGGCGCCGCGATACGATCCGCGTTGCCGGATAGAAATAAGCGTTGTCGGCATGGAACATGGTGCGGTCGTTGACGGGGCCGCTGAGATCGGCGGAATAGCCGCAGCGCGACAGGAATTCGACATCGGCGGCGGTTACGCGCCCGGTCTTGTCGAAGCCCGCCTCGTAGTTCACCCGGAAATCATGACGCTTGCCGGTCATGATCATGTCTTCGTCGCGGTCGAGGCGGCACTTGGCGGGATGGCCGGTAACACGCGCAGCGAGAGCGGCGAGCGCTGCCCATTGTGCTGCCTGGCTTTCCTTGCCGCCGAAGGCGCCGCCCATGCGGCGGCATTCGCAAGTGACCATGGCCTGCGGCACATTCAGCATCCGGGCGATCAGATGCTGCACTTCCGTTGGATGTTGCGTCGAGGAAAAGACGGCCATGGCGCCGCTCTCTTCGGGGATCGCCAGGGCGGCCTGGCCTTCGAGATAGAAATGTTCCTGGCCGCCGATGAGGAATGTTTCGCCGATACGGTTGGTTGAGGACTGAAGAGCTGTCGCAACATCGCGGCGCTTGAATTCATAGGGGGGCAGCACGTCTTTGATTTTCATCGCAATGGCGTCATCGACAGTGATCGCCGGTTTTTCGGCGGCGATCGCGATTTTCGCAAGGCGGGCGGCGCGGCGGGCCGCATCGCGCGTTGCTGCCACCACAGCAAATATGACTTGGCCATGAAATTCGATTGCGCCATCGGCAAGAATGGGGTCGCAGCCCTGGATCGTTGGGCTGACATCATTGACGCCAGGAATGTCGCTGGCCGTCAGAACCGCGACGACGCCGGGGTGCTTCCTTACCGCATCGAGATTGATCGACGCGATCCTGCCGCGCGCGCCATCGCTCGAATAGCCCGGATACACATGGAGCAGACCTTCGGGCTCCAGCATGTCATCAATATAGGCGGCGGTTCCTTGAACATGGAGCGCGGCGCTGTCGTGGGCCAGCGCCAGACCCACGGAATCGGTTTCGATCATTTTGCGGCGCGCCGTCGCCATCTCAGGCAGCCTCGCCGCGCACGCCAGCGAGCCGCGTCTTGCCGGAGGACGTTCCGGAGATTTCCATCAGGGCTTTGCGCAGCAGCGCCTGGGCGGCATCGAGGCGATAGACGGCGGAGGCGCGCATGTCGGTAATCGGCTGATAGTCTTCGCCCAGAGCCATAATTGCATTGGACCAGGACGATGGCGCATCGAGCGAAATGCCGGCAAGCGCCGCCTCGGCGCGGAGGCCTCGCTTGGGCGTTGCCGCCATGCCGCCGAAGGCAATGCGGGCCGAGACAATGCGGCGTTCGTCGAGGGTGAACTTGAAGGCGGCCATGACGGCGGAAATATCCTGATCGAAACGCTTGGATATCTTGTAGGCGCGGAAGGCCTCGTTCGCCTTCAGCTTTGGAATGCCGATGCGCCACACGAGTTCACCCGGTTTGCGATCCTGCTTGCCATAGGCAATGAAAAAGTCCTCGAGGGGCATTTGACGCATGGCATCGCCATGGCGGAGATGCAGTGTGGCGCCAAGGGCTATCAACAGAGGCGGCATGTCGCCGATGGGCGAACCGTTGGCGATATTGCCGCCGATGGTGCCTGAGGCGCGAATCTGCTTTGCGCCAAGACGGCGCAGGACTTCACCAACGTCCGGGTCGAGGCTGGAGAGATGGGATTCGACTTCGGCATAGGTTGCCGCAGCGCCCAGCGAGAGTTCACCTTCAGAATCTTCAATTTCATGCAACACCCTGATTTTGCTCAGATGAATAATCTTGGGCAACTGGCGAAGCTGCTTGGTGATGCATAGACCCACGTCGGTTCCGCCCGCGACAATCGTGGCGTCGGGGTGGGCTATGGCGAGCGACGCCAAGGAATCAGCGCTCGATGGCACCGCCACGAACCCATCGGTATCGCCGATGAAGACATCGTAGCCATCATCGAGTGCGGCGAGCTGTGCGGCGGCTTTCTTCATGTTCTTCGCCCATCTGTCGATGGCCTTCCCGGAACAGGATGCAATGGTGGCATCGACGATGGGGCGATAACCGGTGCAACGGCAGAGGTTGCCGGCGATGTGATCGACGATGTTCTGGCGCGTTGGCGGCTTATCCGAATGGTAGAGCGTAAATAGCGCCATGATGAAACCCGGCGTGCAGAAGCCGCACTGGGAGCCGTGGTTTTCCACCATGGCTTGCTGCACGGGATGAAGTGTTGCGCCATCGGCCAGATCGTCGACGGTCACCAATTCCTTGCCGTCGAGCTGGCTCATCAGAAGAATGCAGGCATTCACCGGTTCATAAACGACGCGGCCATAGCGCAGGCTGCCCAGCGCCACGGTGCAGGCGCCGCAATCGCCCTCATTGCAGCCCTCCTTGGTGCCGCGGGATTTCTCCTCGAGGCGGAGATAGTCCAGAACGGTTTGCGTGAAAGGAAACGGGCCAAGCTCGACGACCTGCCCTCTCCGGAGAAAACGGATTGCGGAGCGCACCGGCAATGTCAGCTCCCGCGATAGGTTGAATAACCGTAGGGCGAAAGGAGCAAAGGCACGTGATAGTGCTGGCTCGCATTGGCGATGCCAAAGCGGATGGGAATCACGTCGAGGAAGGCGGGTTCGGCGATTTTCACGCCCTGGCGGCGCAGGTAGTCGCCAGCATGGAAGCGCATCTCGTAATGCCCTTGCAAAAAGGCCGAGCCTTCGAGGAGCGGCCCATCGGCGCGGCCTTCGGCGTTGGTGTGAACGGTTTTGATGAGCACGCTGCCGCCGTCGAGCAAGTAAAGCTCGATCTTCATTCCCGCAGCCGGATTGCCGGCGGCGGTATCCAGCACATGCGTCGTCAAACGGCCCATGCTCAATTCCCTCCCTGGACCGCGACTATAGAATAGTTTCAGACGATCCGTCATCCCGGCGAAAGCCGGGACCCATCTTTCCACAGGATCGATTCTACAAGTAGAAATTGGAGCGGATGAGCCGTGGGTCCCGGCTTTCTCCGGGATGACGAAAAAGGGGGATTAATCAATAAGAATGGCGCGGAAGTCGTTCACGTTGGTCTGGGTGGGGCCCGTCACCACCTGATCGCCGAGTCTTTCGAAGAATGCGTGGGCATCGTTGTTGTCGAGACAGGCGGCGGGGTCGAGGCCGCTGCTTCGGGCGCGGTCAAGCGTATCGGGGCCGATGACGGCGCCGGCGATCTGTTCCATGCCATCAATGCCGTCGGTGTCGGCAGCAAGAGCATGGATGTTTTTCTCGCCCGCCAGGGCCAGGGCCAGGGCCAGGGCGAACTCGACATTGCGTCCGCCCCTGCCTTTACCTCGTACGGTGACGCTGGTTTCACCGCCCGACAGCACGACACAGGGCCGCGCCACCGGTTCGCCATATTGCTTGATCTGCATGGCAAGCCCCGCATGAACCTTGGCGACATCGCGGGCCTCGCCCTCGATGCGGTCGCCCAGGTAAAGAACATGGAGGCCAAGTTTCTTCGCTTCGGCAGCGGCGGCGCGAAAGGATTCGTGGGGCGAGACGATGACGCGGATTTCATTGTCCTGGCGCAAGGGGCCGCGTTCCACATCGGCTGAGTCGAGCCAGCGCGTGACCGATGCGGGAATATCGAGCCGGTAGTGGCGGAGAATTTCAAGGGCATCGGCCTTGCGGGTGGGATCCGCCACGGTGGGGCCGGAGGCAACGACGGCAGGATCGTCGCCCGGAACGTCGGAGATCACCAGCGTATGGATGCGGGCCTCTCCGGCGGCGCGCGCCAGCCTTCCGCCCTTCACCCCTGATACGTGCTTTCGCACGCAATTGAGTTCGGCGATGTTGGCGCCGCATTTGAGAAGAGCGCGAATGAGGTTGAGTTTCTCCTCCATGGCGATGCCGGGAGCGGGCTTCGACATGAGCGAGGAGCCGCCGCCGGAAATCAGCGCGATGAGCAGATCGTTCTTTTTCAGAGTCGCGGCGAGCGCCAAGGCCTTGTCCGCCGCGGCGTGGCTGCCGGCATCGGGCACTGGGTGATTGGCGTGAACCGCTTCAATTCGTTTGAGCGGCGAGGCCAGCCCATGGGGGGCTACCACGAAACCTTCGAGCGGGCCCTGCCAATTGGCCTCGACGGCTTCGGCCATGGAAATGGCGCCCTTGCCCAGGCCGATCACCACGGTTCGGCCCGCGGGCCGAGGCGGCAGATTGGCGGCAACCGCGCGCGCGGGATTCGCCGCATCGACGGCGGTTTTGAACAGCGCGCGAAGAATTCCCGTTGGATCCAGTAGCGTTGCCATCCTGCCTTTCCGCAATTTGCCGCAAATCCTACGGCGTTGGTTAAGGCTTCGGAAAGCGAAAGGAAAGATTAACCTCAACCAATTGTTGCTTCTGCGTTAGAAACAAGCCGGCATCGTGAGGTTTGAATGACGGTGCGAGATGGAGGGACGGCGATGTATGTAAATTCCAACTCGAGCCAGGTCTGGAAACGTATGGCGGACGAGAACCAGCAATCGGCCAAGTTCATGGCGCGTATCAGCGTGGCCCTTGCGGTTCTGCTGGTGGCGGTCGGAGCCTATGCCCTGTCGGCCAATGCGCGCTATAGCGAGCTGTGCACGACGATCGAGTCCGGCAGCGCCAACGCTGGCCTCGTTTCCGACTATTGCGGCTAACTTCGGTTCATTGATCAAAGGTCCCTCACCCGGCCTTCGGCCACCCTCTCCCATGCGTGCCGCACGGGCGAGGGCGCAAACCACATCCGCCTTCTCCCGTCCGAAGGATGGGAGAAGGTGCCCGACAGGGCGGATGAGGGTCTTTCAGAGCTGGTTCGTCGCGAATGTGTCACAAGCCTTGAGACCGGTGGCGGCCATTCCGGTTTTGAACCAGCGTACCCGCTGTTCCGACGAACCGTGGGTAAAGGATTCCGGCACGACATAGCCCTGTGACTTTTTCTGTAGGCGGTCATCGCCAATGGCCGCGGCGGCGTTGAGCGCTTCCTCGAGATCGCCCTCTTCGAAGACATTCGCGGCTTTCGCCCAAATTCCAGCAAGGCAGTCGGCCTGCAGCTCCATGCGCACGGAGAGCGCGTTACCTTCCTCTTCCGACACCTGCGAGCGGGTCTGGGTCACTCTCTCCGCGATGCCCAAGAGATTTTGCACATGGTGGCCGACCTCGTGGGCAATCACATAGGCCTGGGCGGAATCACCGGGAGCGCCGATCTTGTCTTTCAAATCCTGATAGAACGACAGGTCGATATAGACCTTGCGGTCACCGGGGCAATAAAACGGCCCCATGGCGGATTGCGCGGCGCCACAGGCCGATTGTACGAAGCCGCTAAACAGCACAAGCTTCGGCTTATCGTATTGCTGGCCCATGTTCTTGAAGATCGAGTCCCAGACGCGTTCGGTGGAGCCTAGAACCCGGGCCACAAAGTCCCGGCCGGCGTCGCTGTTGACATTGCCTGTGGTGCCACCGCCCGCGCCACCGGCATCCGTCACATCGGTGGCGCTGTCGGGCAGGGTGATCTGCGTATCGGTGCCGCCCGGCGTCTGCACGCCGCCGCCATTGATCACTTGCAGAAGATCCACGCCGAAGAAAAACTTCACGGCAAAATAAATTATGACCAAGATGATGATGGTCTTGAAGCTGAAGCCGCCGCCGCGCCCGCCCATGGGAATGCGGAAGCCGCCACCACCGGGGCGCCCGCGCGGAAAGCCAAACCCGCCGCCTTGTCCGCGGCGATCCTCGATATTGTCGCTGGGTCTTTCACCACCGAGACGCATGGGCGAACCTCCTGAGGGATATCCTAGAGCCTAGACGGCCCGGCTGCGGAATTTGGCGAGATCATAGACCAATTTCAAGCTCGGTGTTGCAATTCCGGTCATGGCCGCCAGTTCGATGACAACGCCGAGAAGGGCTTCGAGTTCCACCGGACGGCCGGTTTCCACATCTTGCAGCATGGAAGTGCGATGGGGACCGGCTTTCGCCACCATGTCAATGCGCTGTTCCGCATCGACGGCGAAGGTTATGCCGAGGGTCTCAGCGACGTTTCTCGCCTCATCCATCATGGCGCGGATGACGCGGCGCGTGCCGGCATCGGCGGCGAGCGCATCGAGCATCCCGTTCGTCAGTATGCTGACGGGATTGAAACTCAAATTCTGCCAGAGCTTGAGCCAAATCTCGTTGCGCAAATTGTTGCGTACCGGGCTTTTGATGCCGGCTGACGTGAGCAATTGGGCGAGGAGCAGGGCGCGGGCCGTCCTCTCGCCCGATGGTTCGCCAATGGGCATACGCTCCCCATAGTGGTGGGCAATTATCCCCGGACCTTCGATTTCGGCGGCCTGCCAGACCACACAGCCAAGCGCACGCTCCGGTCCCAACCGCCTCCAGATAAGCCCGCCGGGATCGACACTTTCGAGGCGGCGGTCATCATAGGGTCCGCCGTGGCGATAGAAATACCACCAGGGGAGTCCATTCTGAGCACAGAGAATGGCCGTTTCCTTGCCGATAAGCGGCTGCATGGCATCGATGGCGCCGGTCACCGCATGGGCCTTAACGCCGAGGACGATGAAATCCTGCGGCCCGAGTTCCGCCGGATCAGCGGTGGCGCGCGGCTTCACCGTAAACGTCTCGCCGCCCTGTTTGAGCGTGAGGCCGCTCGCTTTTATGGCCGCAAGATGGGGACCGCGAGCCACCAGCGAGACATCGGCTTCGCCCTTGAGGGCCAGGCGCGCGCCAATGTAGCCGCCGATGGCGCCCGCACCGAAAATGCAGATTTTGGTCATGCCAGCCCCAGCTTTTGGGCAAGGCCGATGCGTTGCAATTTGCCGGTGGCGCCTTTGGGAATTTCGGCGACGATGAAGATGCGGCGCGGCACCTTAAAAGCGGCAAGGTGTTGCTTGGCGAAATCCTGAAGCTCGCGCTCGGTTGCAGCGATGCCTTCACGCAACACGACCGCCGCCGCCACGTCCTCCCCTAGCTTGTCATGGGGCATGGCGAAGGTCACGGCCTGATGGACCGATGGATGATCCATCAGCACTTCATCCACCTCGACGGGAGCGATTTTTTCACCGCCGCGATTGATGATTTCCTTCAGGCGGCCGGTGATCTTGAGATAGCCCTCCCCGTCCATGACGCCCTGGTCGCCGGTGTGAAACCAGCCATGGGCGAAGGCTTCGGCATTGGCCTTGGGATTGTTCTCGTAGCCCTTGGTGACGTTGGCGCCGCGCGTCACCACTTCCCCCTCCTCGCCCGCCTCCAGTAGTTTTCCATGGGCGTCCATGATGGCGACTTCCGGTCCCGCAGCGCAGCCCGCGGACCCGGCCTTGCGTTTGCCAGGAAGCAACTGGTTCGAGGTCATCTGGTGGGCGTTCTCGGTCATCGCATAGGCTTCAATGACCGGGCAGTGGAACGTTGCCTCAAGCTGATTGAACACGGCCACGGGCAATGAGGCAGAGCTAGAACGAACAAAGCGCAGGGGATTTGCGTCAATGTGGCTTTCGTTTCGGCCGGCGCGCGCGAGTATCGCCTGATGCATGGTGGGAACGGCGGTGTACCAGGTGGGCTTCGCCACCTCCATCCAGGCGAAGAACTTGAGCGCATTGAACCCCGGCGCACAAAACACCGACCCGCCCGCCGCAAGGCTCGCAAGGATCGCCCCCACAAGCCCATGAATGTGAAATAGCGGCATGATGTTGAG
>JBKKDI010000273.1:0-7464 GCA_046708645.1 Aestuariivirga sp. | reverse complement strand
CGGTGAGAGCGATGAGGGATTTACGGAACATGTTGCGGTCCTTCCTGTTTGCGTTGCTCAGCGGTGACGATCACCGATGTTGCAAGCTTTTTAGAAGAACCGCCCTGAACCCTATCTGAGGCCTGCGCTTATCCGGCGTTCATGTTGCGCGAGACGGCTTGCCCTTCTATATGACCCAGCCATGACCAATGTTTTCATTGACGGCGAGGCTGGCACCACCGGTCTGCAAATCCGCGAGCGCCTGAAGAGGCGCACGGATGTGACGCTTGTTTCGATCGATCCCGAACGGCGCAAGGATGCGGGTGCACGCCGGGAAATGCTCAATTCCGCCGACTTGGCGATCCTTTGCCTGCCCGACGATGCGGCCAGGGAGGCCGTGGCGCTCATCGATGCGAAATCGAAAACCAGAGTGATCGACGCCTCGAGCGCTTTTCGCGTGGCGCCGGACTGGACCTATGGCTTTCCAGAGCTCTCCAAAGCACAAGCGAAGAAGATTGCCGCAGCAAAGCGCGTCACAAATCCCGGCTGTTATCCGCAAGGCCTTATTGCTTCGGTGAAGCCGCTGATCGATGCGGGAATCATGCCGGGAGATTATCCCATCACCTACAATGCAGTCTCGGGTTATTCCGGCGGCGGCAGGAAAATGATTGAGGATTATGAACGCGAGGGCCCAGGCGCCACCACCGCCTATTTTCCCTATGGCCTCACCTTCAGCCACAAGCATCTGCCGGAGATGAAACGCTATTCGGGGCTTGATCGCGATCCGATCTTCCAGCCGGCGGTGGGCAACTATGCGCAAGGCATGCTGGGGGCGGTGCCGGTATTCAGCGATCTCCTGGCGAAACGGGCGACACCGGAGGATATCCGGGATTGTCTTGCAAACGCCTATGACGGCTGCGCCTTCATTGAGGTGGGGCCGCTCGCCGCAATCGAGCGTTCGGAGGAGGTGAACCCGCAAGCGCTCAACAACACCAACCGCATGCGGCTCCATGTCTTCGCCAACGCGGCGCGGGGGCACGTGCTGCTCGTGTCGATCTACGACAATCTCGGCAAGGGCGCCTCGGGTGCTGCCGTACAGAATTTGAACCTGATGATCGGCGCCGATGAAAAACTCGGTGTCGATCTCAATCTCGCGGCATAGGGAGGCACGATGCAGAAATTCGAAACTTTGACCGGCGTTGCCGCTCCCTTGAACATCGTCAACGTCGACACCGACATGATCATCCCCAAGCAGTTTCTCAAAACAATTCTGCGAACGGGCTTGGGGAAATCGCTGTTCTACGAGATGCGCTACACGCAGGAAGGTAAGGAACTGCCGGACTTCGTGCTCAACAAGCCGGCCTACCGCAAGGCGCAAATTCTGGTGGCGGGGGATAATTTCGGCTGCGGCTCATCGCGCGAGCACGCGCCATGGGCGTTGCTCGACTTCGGCATCCGTTGCGTGATCTCCACCAGCTTCGCCGATATTTTCTACAACAACTGCTTCAAGAACGGCATCCTGCCGATCGTCGTTTCGCCCGAGGACCATAAAAAACTGATGGACGACGCCGAGCGCGGCGCCAACGCGACGCTTTCCATCGATCTTCCTGCCCAGGAAATCCGCGGACCCGACGGGGGGCTCGTCAGATTCGACATCGATCCTTTCCGCAAGCACTGCCTGCTGAACGGGCTCGACGACATTGCCTTGAGTCTGGAGAAATCGGCCTCAATCGATGCTTTCGAAAAAAAGCAGACCGCCAGTCAGCCCTGGCTTTGATGTTTGGCGGATTGTTAAAATATCTTGTGTGCGGCCATCCTTCGAGGCCCGGCCCTTTGGGCCGTGCACCTCAGGATGAGGATTGGTTATTTGCCTCACCCTGAGGTGCGAGCGGAGCGAGCCTCGAAGGGCGGACAAGTTCGTTCCTGGTTTCGATCAATCCGAGAATATCGGACATGATCGCATTGAGGTCGAAATCCTTGGGGGTATAGACGGCGGCGACACCAAGTTGCTTCAGCACCAGAACATCTTCGGCCGGAATAATGCCGCCCGCCACCACCGGCACATGGCCAAGGCCTGCCGCCCGCAGGCGGTGCATGATGTCGCGCATCAGGGGCACGTGGCTTCCCGACAGGACGGAGAGGCCGACGATGTGGACGTTCCGCTCCTCAACCGTTTTGACAAGTTGTTCAGGCGTCAGGCGAATGCCCTCATAGATCACTTCAAGCCCCGTATCGGCGGCGCGCACGGCGATCTGTTCGGCGCCGTTGGAATGGCCATCGAGACCGGGCTTGCCTACCAGAAATTTGGGAGTCTCGCCAAGGGCTTGCGCAAGGTTGCGCACACGGGCGCGAAGTCCTTCAAGCGATGGCGGATGCTCACCGTGCATGACCAGCCTGACACCGGTGGGCCCGCGATACTCACCGAAGACGGAGCGCAAGGTCTCGCCCCATTCGCCGGTGGTGACGCCTGCCCTGGCGCAGGCAATGGAGGACTCCATCACATTGCGGCCTTCGCTCGCCGCAAGCCGGAGGCCGGCGAGCGCCGCCTTGACCGCCTTTGCGTTACGCGAGGCGCGCCATGCTTTCAAGCGCTCGATCTGTTGATACTCGATATCGTCTTTCACCGTCAGGATCGCGTCACCGCCATTGGCGTCAAGCGGTGAAGGCTCGCTGGTGGTGAAGACGTTGACGCCGACGATTTTGGTTTCACCGGATTCAATGGCCTTGAGCCGCGCCGTATTTGATTCAACCAGCGCCCGCTTCATATAGCTAATCGCTTCCGTCGAGGCGGCGCCACCATGCTTGATGACGCGCTTCAATTCCGCCGTGGCCTCCGCCTTGAGTGTTTCCACCTTGGCCTCGATTTCCGTGGAGCCATCGAAGATATCGCCATAGTCCAGGATGTCGGTTTCGTAAGCCACGATTTGCTGCATGCGGAGCGACCATTGCTGGTCCCAGGCGCGGGGAAGGCCGAGCGCCTCGTTCCAAGCGGGCAATTGCACGGCACGGGCGCGAGCATTCTTGGACAGGACCACCGCCAGCATTTCGATCAAGATGCGATAGACATTGTTTTCCGGCTGCTGCTCGGTGAGGCCGAGTGAATTGACCTGCACGCCGTAGCGGAAGCGCCGCAGTTTCTCATCGGTCACGCCGTAGCGCCCCTTGCATGTGGCATCCCACAATTCGGCGAAGGCCCGCATCTTGCAAATCTCGGTGACCAGCTTGATTCCGGCATTGACGAAGAACGACATGCGCCCGACAATTTGCGGGAACTCCGCCTCGCTCACTTCGCCCGAGGCCTTTACCGCGTCGAGCACTGCCAACGCAGTGGCGAAAGCGAAAGCAAGTTCCTGCACCGGCGTGGCGCCTGCCTCCTGTAAATGGTAGGAGCAGATGTTCACCGGATTCCACTTCGGCAACTCGCGCGCGGAGAACGTTATCGTATCGGTGATCAGCTTCATCGAGGGTTTGGGCGGAAACATGTAGGTGCCGCGGGAGAGATATTCCTTGACGATGTCGTTTTGCGTGGTGCCGGAAAGTTCCGAGCGGGGGACGCCCTGTTCATCGGCCACGGCCACGTACAGCGCCAGCAGCCACGCGGCGGTCGCGTTAATGGTCATCGACGTATTCATGGTGGCCAGCGGAATGGCGTCAAACAAGGCGCGCATGTCGCCCAAATGGGAAACGGGCACCCCCACTTTGCCCACTTCGCCGCGAGCAAGCGCATGGTCGCAATCGTAGCCGGTCTGTGTCGGCAGATCGAAGGCTATGGAAAGGCCGGTTTGCCCCTTGGCCAGATTGGCGCGGTAGAGCCGGTTTGAGTCCGCCGCCGTCGAGTGGCCAGCATAGGTGCGGAACAGCCAGGGCTTGTCGCGTTGGGTCATGGAACGATGGAAGCACGCTCCATGGTGCGGCGCAACAGGGTTCGCTCAGGCGTGGAGGTTGTCGCTCCGCAGCCACAACATCATGGCGAAGGCCCCCACCAGCATTCCGATCATCGAAACCAGCAAAGGCTGATGCACCGCGCGGTCCATCGGCAGTTCGATGCCCTGAAGGAGCCATGTGGAAATCATGGCACCGAGGAACAGGACGGAACAGTTCAGGGGTATCGTCAGGCTGCCGAAGCTACCGGTGAACTTGGTTAAAACCAGAGCGCCCAACGCGCTGCTAATGTAGGGCAAAGGCAGCGCTTCCGGCGGCAGGCTTTCTCCCGTCCAGCTCGGCACCAGAGAGTTCACAGTGATTAAGAAATCTTCAAGCATGACACACCTTCCAGTCTTGACGGCGGCACATCCGATTTATGACTCCGTTTACGATATTAACCAACGGCAAGCTGTTGGCGTCCTGAACCGCTGCTTTACGGCGGAGCGTCAAATTTTCGCGAACTTTCTGCTGATTTTCGCCGAAACCATTGGAACGGCGATGGACTTTTGTTGCGGTGCAAAATAGTCTAGCCTGCCAGCCCAAGGGAGAAAGAACGTGATCGCCGCAGCCACCGCAGGGCAGACGCCCACCCCGGCCAATGCCAATCAACCGGTCAAGGATCTCTATGAGGTGGGCGAAATCCCGCCGCTCGGACATGTCCCCGGCAAGATGTATGCCTGGTGCATCAGGCAGGACCGCCATGGTGCGCCCGACACTGCCATGCAGCTTGAAGTGGTGCCCAACTGGACAATCGGCGAAGACGAAGTGCTGATCCTCGTCATGGCGGCGGGCGTCAATTACAATGGCGTGTGGGCGGCCCTAGGCAAGCCCGTTTCCCCCATCGACGGTCACAAGAACCCCTATCACATCGCGGGTTCGGATGCTTCGGGCGTCATCTATGCCACCGGCGCCAAGGTCAGGCGCTGGAAGGTCGGTGATGAGGTCGTGGTTCATTGCAACCAGGACGACGGCGACGACGAAGAGTGCAATGGCGGCGACCCCATGTTCTCGGCCTCACAACGCATCTGGGGCTACGAGACGCCGGATGGTTCGTTTGCGCAATTTGCCCGCGTCCAGGCACGGCAACTTTTGCAGCGCCCGCAGCATCTCACCTGGGAGGAGGCCGCCTGTTACACGCTAACGCTGGCCACCGCCTATCGCATGCTATTCGGCCATCGGCCGCACACACTGAAGCCCGGTCAGAATGTATTGGTGTGGGGGGCCTCGGGAGGTTTGGGTTCCATGGCGGTTCAGCTTATCGCTACGGCGGGCGCCAATGCCATCGGCGTCATATCCGACGACGACAAGCGCGATTTCGTCATGCAGCTTGGCGCCAAGGGCGTCATCAACCGCAAGAACTTCCAGTGCTGGGGCCAAATGCCCAAGGTAGGTACGCCCGAGTACAATGAGTGGCTTAAGGCGGCTCGCGATTTCGGCAAAGCCATCTGGACTTTTACCGGCAAGGGAAACAGTGTCGACATGGTGTTCGAGCATCCCGGAGAGACGACGTTTCCGGTGTCCGTGCTGGTGGTCAAGCGCGGCGGCATGGTGGTGATCTGTGCGGGCACCACGGGCTACAACCTCACGCTTGATGCGCGCTATCTGTGGATGCACCAGAAGCGCGTGCAGGGGTCGCATTTCGCCAATCTCATGCAAGCATCAAATGCTAACCGCCTGGTGCAAGCCAGGCGTATCGACCCCTGCATGTCCGAAGTCTATGGCTGGCGCGATATTCCGAAAGCCCACATGAAAATGTGGAAGAACGAGCACCGTCCCGGCAACATGGCGGTACTGGTCTCGGCGCCGCGCGCAGGTTTGCGGACCTTCGAGGATGCGGTTGAAGCCTCCACGCGATGAACTCTCCGTTTGTCATTCCCGCACTTGTTGAGGGGGACCCATCGTGGTGCGAATTCCACTAATCTGTCACGTGGAGAATGGGTCGCCGGAATAGATCCGGCGATGACAGCCTGGGTAACCTCACCAAAGACTGTTGAACTCTGCCGCCAGAACGCGGTTCACTTCACCAAGGCGGGCTCATTTCAGTTTGGCGAGAGCGATATCAAATAGCTCGATCCGCTTCTGGAAGTAGCGGTCGTGATCATATCCCGAGCGTTTGTATTCCTCCCACGATCCGCGGACCGCATCTTGCCCGGACTGTACCAGTCGCTTGTCCCGACTTCTTTCCCCCAGCACCTTCAGCGCCCAGCCCAGACTGTTCTGCGTTTTTGCCCAGTCGAGGGGCACGCGATCACGGGTCCTTACTTTCAGCGCCGCGCGAAAAGCCGCGATCGCCTCCTCCAGCTTCCCCGGCCCGCTCTCCCGTTCACCGAGAATCGTGAGCGCGGTAGCCAGATTGTTCTGGGTCGACGCCCAATCGAGCGGTAGCGCGCGCTCACGGGTTCCTTCCGACAGCGCCGCGCGAAAGGCCGTGATCGCTTCTTCCAGTTTCTCCGGCCCGCTCTCTCGCTCGCCGAGGATCATGAGCGCGTGGCCCAGATTGTTCTGCGTCCTTGCCCAGTCGAGCGGTACGCGCTCGCGAGTCCTTTCGGTCAGCGCCGCGCGATAGGCCGCGACTGCTTCCTCCTCCAACCTTCCCAACCCCTGCTGCCGTCCCCCGAGGGTCACGAGCGCGTTACCCAGATTGGTCTGGGCGCTCGCCCAGTCGAGCGGCGCCCGCTCGCGGGTCATTTCTTTCAACGCTTCGCGATAGGCTGCGACCGCTTCGTCCAGCTTCTCCGTCCCGCTCGCCCGCTGCCCGAGCACCGAGAGCGCCATACCCAGATTGGACTGGGTGGTCGCCCATTGGAGTGGCACGCGCTCGCGGGTCATTTCTTTCAGCGCTTCCCGATAAACTGCGACCGCTTCCTCCAGCATCCCCAGCCCGCTCTCCCGCTGCCCGAGCACCGAGAGCGCAGTGCCCAGATTGGACTGGGCCGTCGCCCAGTCGAGCGGCACGCGCTCGCGGGTCCATTCCTCCAGCGCCGCGCGATAGGCCGCAACGGCTTCTTCCAGCTTCCCCACCCCGCTCTCCAGCTGTCCGAGGGAATCGAGCGCGCTACCCAGATTGTTCTGGGTCATGGCCCATTGGAGCGGAACGCGCTCGCGTGTCCTTTCTTTCAGCGCTTCGCGATAGGCCGCGACAGCCTCCTGCAGCTTTCCCGTGCCGCTCTGCCGTTCCCCGAGTCTCGAAAGCGCATTGCCCAGATTGTGCTGCGTCGTTGCCCAATCGAGCGGCGCTCGCTCGCGCGTGCGTTCCTCAAGCGCTGCTCGATAGGCCGCGACCGCTTCCTCCAACTTCCCCGTCCCCGGCTGCCGCCCCCCATGGATCGTGAGCGCGTTGCCCAGATTATTTTGCGTCGCCGCCCACCGGAGTGGCATGCGCTCGCGCGTCATTTCTGTCATGGCCGCGCGAAAAGCCGCGGCCGCTTCCTCCTGCTTCTCCGTCTCGCCCTCCCGCCCCCCAAGAATCGAGAGCGCACTGCCCAAATTGACCTGCGCCGTCGCCCAGTCGAGCGGCACGCGCTCGCGGGTCCATTCCTCCAGCGCCGCGCGATAGGCCGC
>JBKKDI010000272.1:0-3895 GCA_046708645.1 Aestuariivirga sp. | reverse complement strand
AGGCCTGATGCTGAAGCGCCGCGCCAGCCCCTATCTCGCGGGCCGTCCCAAGGGCCATTGGTACAAATGGAAACGCGCGGCACTCACCGCCGATTGCGTGATGATGTATGCCCAGCGCGGTGCCGGCAAACGCTCGTCGTTCTATTCGGACTATACGTTTGGCGTGTGGGCCGAAGGTGAAAGCGGCCGCGCTCTTGTGCCGTGCGGCAAGGCATACTCGGGTTTTACCGACGAGGAATTGAAGGAGCTTGACCGTTTCGTGCGCCAGCACACCACCGAGCGCTTCGGCCCCGTGCGCGCCGTTGCGCCGAAGCTCGTGCTGGAAGTGGCCTTCGATGCGATCCAGAAGTCGAGCCGTCACAAGGCGGGCCTCGCCATGCGCTTTCCCCGCATCGCCCGCATTCGCTGGGACAAGCCGGCGGAGGAAGCCGACACGCTCGAACATTTGATGCAAATTGCGGAGTGAGGTTCAGGCATAGCTTCGCCGCTTGTGGCGCCGGTTATGCCGGCGGCCGGGGAAGTTCTTCTCCCTTCTCCATCGAGAAGGGTTGCGTGGACGCAAAGTCCCGCGAAATGCCGGTCGTGCCGTCCGGCTGATGGCGCGACTCGCGCCCACGCTTTTGCGGCGGTTTTAGCCTCAAGGCTTGCTCTTGCAGAGCCCCAGATCGCACGGTTTCCAATGTTTGCCGCTGGGGTTGTTTAGCCATTGAAGGCGCTTGGGTCCTAGTGCCCAAGGGTCTTGCCCGAAGCTCCCGGAAACGGACTGTACGTTTCAGCCCATCGGCGGGACGCCGCATCCACTCCATCTATGATCACCGTCATGACCGAGACCCCTTCCGGAGTGGACGCACAATCCATCTCACATCTAAAAGCCTATGTCAAGGAATTTGTACACAACGCACCAGAATGCATTAAATGCAGTAGTGGTTCAGTTTGAATTCCCGCTTCTGACCCAATGCTGACGCCAATGAAATAATGCGCTACGCAATACGAAAGCTCAGCCACGAACGGGCAGACGAGATCATTTCAATTGGCTGGCGGCAATCTTGGCTTAATCTGGGGGATCACGAAATGAACGCTGCTTTCTTGGCCTGTGAGCTTCAAAAGGCCAAATTAGATGGTGCGGTGATAGACCGAAGCCATATTGAATATGACAAGTTCCGCAGAATTTGGAATGGCGTGGCAGATCGGCAGCCTGCCGCCATAGTGCGTGCGCGCGGTGTAAGCGATGTAACAAAGGTCGTTCGGGTTGCCGCCGGGCAAGGAGCATTGCTCGCTGTCCGTTGCGGCGGGCATAGTTTGCCGGGGTTGTCGACGTGCGACAACGGCATCGTACTTGATGTATCTCCGATGAGTGAGATTACGGTTGATTCCTCTGCCCACACTGCCGAAGTCGGAGGTGGCGCGCTTCTCGGTCATCTGGACGTGGCCGGAGCCCGCGCAGGCCTTGTCACACCTGCTGGTGTGGTATCGCACACAGGAGTGGCAGGATTAACATTAGGCGGCGGAATGGGATGGTTAAGCCGGCGATTTGGGTTGACAATCGATAACCTGTTAAGCGCGGACATCGTCACGGCTGATGGCCGGTTGGTTCACACAAGCGCTGAAATCGAGCCGGATTTATTTTGGGGAATCCGCGGCGGCGGCGGCAATTTTGGCGTCGTCACCAAGTTTAAATTTCAGATGCATCCTCTAGGCCCGGTTGCGGTTGGCCGCTGGGTCTATGCAGCCCATGACTGCGAGGCCGTTTTGCAAGGGTATCGCGAACTTGCGGCCGCGGCCCCTCGGGAATTGACGACCGCATTCACACTGACGATTGCTAACCTTGTAATAACAGCCTTCTGGTCCGGATTCTCTGAAGGCGCGGAGGCCGCGCTAGCACCTTTTGGAACTCTTGCAAGGCCATTGTCGGGTTCGCTTGGAAGCATGGCGTTTGTAGATTTCCAGAGCAGGTCCGACGAACATTTCGCGTGGGGCCGGCGCTACTATGCCAAAGGAGGCTATCTGCGTGAAATCGATGACAGGGCGATTGCTTGCCTGAAAGACTCAATCGCGTCGTCTCCAACGCCTGACTCCGAGCTTTATGTCCTGCAACTTGGCGGGGCAATCAATGATATTGACGAAAGTGCCACCGCTTTCACAGGACGAGCCGCGGGTTACTACTGGATTGCAGAGGCGGTTTGGGATGATGGAGTCGACGATGAGCGTTGCATCGCATGGGGCAGATTGGCCGCAAAACGCCTGGCCGCAATCTCTCTTCGCGGCAACTATGTCAATGAACAGTCGGACTTCGGCAAAGACATTGCCCTCGGCGCATATGGAGCAGAAAAGTATAATCGGCTTGCCAAGCTTAAGGCTCGTTACGATCCCACCAATCTCTTCCGTCTGAACCAGAATATCGAGCCAACCCTTTAGGATAGAGCTTTGATATCAATGTCTGCTCATGACCCTTATCGGAAGTCGGGTATTGCGGCTTAGGCGTCCTCTAACAACCCAAGAGCGGACGGACGATGCCAAAGATCAGGGCAAGACCCGTCGCCATCAGTCGTAGTCAAGTGAATTGCATATCATACAAGTCACTTGCATGCCCCAATCTCTTCAGGATTGCTGAAGACTCGGCATGAAACTCCCGCACGATCTCGGCAACTGGTTGAAGCGTCTTGACCAAGCCTACGCCTTGTCCAGTCCATGTTGAAAGCGCATCAATAGAACCTTTGTCACAGGAATTCCCCTAACAGTAAATATGAGGAAGCATCATATAACGAAGATATTGGCTGGCAAGGTGGCGGGTTCTTCTTTGAGGACAAGATACAGCCTTGGTGAAGGCAAACTTTGTGCCGTTACGAACTGAAGTCTGCGGCCTGCTGTCGAGTTGACCACGTCCAACCCATAGGCGACGTTAGTGTGCGAGGAATTAAACCACAGGGTATTTTCGAAGGTTGTCTTCGCTATGGCAATCGGGTTAGTTCACTTTTTTCGCGTTGATTGACACTGGTATTGCTTTGCGTGATGCTGCCCTTGGACGTTGTGGTTAGCTGCCTTTGTGGCTCAGCCTGAGGAGACCATCGCAATGTCAACATTAAATACCGGCATCCTCGAAACTGAAATGACGGCTTGGCGGCACGATCTACACGCTCATCCAGAGTTCGGGTTTGAAGAACGGCGCACGAGTGCTTTCGTCGAGGCAAAGCTCAGGGAATTTGGATTCGATGAAGTGGTGGGGGGCGTCGGTGGAACTGGCGTTGTTGGGACGCTTCGCCGCGGTTCAAGCAATCGTGCCATCGCCCTGCGGGCGGATATGGACGCTTTACGAATTGCAGAACAGAATTCATTCAGTTATCGATCGCAGACTCCGGGGTTTATGCATGCCTGTGGGCACGATGGCCACACCAGCATGCTTCTCGGCGCAGCGCAGCTCTTGGCAAAGGAAGGTGGTTTCGACGGCACAATTCGTTTCATCTTCCAGCCAGCAGAGGAATGGGGTAAGGGCGCAGCCGCCATGCTGGATGATGGTTTGATGAATCGCTTTCCATTCGACGAAATTTATGGACTCCACAATCTGCCCGGCATTCCGGTCGGCCATTTCCAAACTCGTGTTGGCCCGTACATGTCAGCAGAAGACAATTTCGAAATCACACTTCGGGGTGTCGGCGGCCATGCTGCGAGGCCCCAATCGGGACGTGAGGCGCTAGTCGCTGCCTGCGCCCTCGTTACTAATTTACAGACAATCGTATCACGAAGATTAAGCCCGACAGATACAGCTGTTGTTTCGGTCACCGAGCTAATCACGGATGGAACGCGCAACGCATTGCCTGGCCTCGCCCGCATACTCGGCGACGCCCGCAGTTTCCGTCCTGAGGTCAGTGCCGAGATCGAAAAGCAAATGCGCATCATC
>JBKKDI010000271.1:0-8745 GCA_046708645.1 Aestuariivirga sp. | reverse complement strand
AAGCAAGAGACATCTTCTCCTTCCATCGCTCCAACGACTTCAAGCACGTGAAGGCGGAGGTCAAGGCAACGCGCAACGGCGTGGGTGTTACCGAGATCGCCAATTTCGCCAAATACCGTTTCACCGGTTCGGGCGCCGAAGCCTATCTGGCGCGGCTCATGACGAACAAAATGCCGAGAACCGGCCGCCTGATCCTGACGCCCATGCTGAATCCGCAAGGCAAGCTCATCGGCGATTTCACCATCGCCAAGGCCAAGGACGATTGCTTCTATATGTGGGGCTCGAGCCAGGCGCAGAAATATCATATGCGCTGGTTCGAACAGCATCTGCCCGCGGATGGTTCGGTGAAGATCCATCGCTATGACATGGGCCTTGTGGGCCTGTCGATCGCCGGGCCGAAATCGCGCGACGTTCTGCAGCAGCTGACCGACGAGGATGTTTCCAGCGCCGCCTTCAAGTTCATGGATCACCGCGCCATGGATATTGCCCATTGCCCGGCGCTCATCAACCGCGTCACTTACACAGGCGATCTCGGCTATGAAATCTGGGTCGAGCCCGACTATCAGCGCCGCCTCTACCAGGAAATCATGCGGGCCGGTAAGGCGCACGGCATCGTCAATTTCGGCATGCGGGCGCTGCTGTCCATGCGTCTCGAGAAGAACTTCCCGACCTGGTACCGGGAGCTTCGGCCGATCTACGGCGGCTTCGAGGCGGGCATGGACCGCTTCATCGATCTGACCAAGAACGATTTCATCGGCCGGGACGCCGCGATGGAGGAAAAACGGAACGGCGGGAAGCTTCGCCGCGTGTCGATGATCGTCGATGCCGACGACGCAGACGTTCTGGGCGATGAACCCATCTGGCACAAGGGCAAGGTGGTGGGCTGGGCAACCTCGGGCGGCTATGCCCACTTCGTCGACAAGTCCATGGCCCAAGGCTATGTGCCGAAGGAACTCGCAGGCGATATCTCGAAGGGCGCCTTCGAAATTGAAATCATCGGCGAAAATCGCAAGGCCACGATCATCCCCGAACCGCCGCTCGATCCGGAAGGCAAGAGGATGCGGTCGTAAACCAGTACTCTCACCATGCCCCGCGCATGACGCGGGCATCTTCTACTCTGGAAGAGGATGACCGGGTCAAGCCCGGTATCAGGAATGCGGTTGTGACGATCGTGGAGTTCCCTTTTTGTCATCGCCGCACTTGTTGTGGCGACCCATTTATCAATGCGTACCGGAACCTGCCGAAGCATGGGTCGCCGGAATAAATCCGGCGATGACAGTTTTAGGAGGCGCGCGCCTTAACTGGAGGAATTTTGGTATTCTAGCGCCGCATCGGCCAGCCACTCCCAGACGGTGACGGCGAAGGTGCGCAGCGCGTAGAGTTCGAAGCGGTTGCCTCCGACGCAATGGACAAGCACCGGGGTGTGATGCAGGCCGGTCATGGCGAACTGGTCTGGCTTGAAGGCGCTCTTGTGGAAATCGAGGGGAATGCCCTTGGCCAGAACATCGCGGGCGGGCGCGCCTTTGAGAAAGAAGCGGGTGCGGCTGTGCGATAGCGGCGTTACCGCGCAAAGGCCACCAAGCTTGACAGCGAGATCGTCCTCTTCCGGTCCCACGAACCAGAAATGCTGCGGCCCCACGCGCATGATGGTGCGGCCATTGCTTTCCACGGCAATCCCCGCATCGGCGGGAAGCGGGCCGGTATGGGGCGCAATCGACTTTTCAAAATTTTTGCCCAACCCCGCCGCCTGGATCAGCGAAAAGCCGCGCACCTCGCCCATCTGCAGGAGGCTGCTGGCATAGGGCTTCACATTGGCCAGTGCGGAACGGCGCTCAAGCATTGAGGCGGGTTCCTTGCCTGTCGATGAAGTGCGGCGAGACGATGCGGGCGCGGGCCTGTTCGTTCTTCAGGGGAAAGGCGCAGATGATATCCTCGCCTTCGTGCTTCAGCCCGCCCTGATAGAGGCCAAGGGCGATGAACTTACCCAGTTCCGTCGACCAGGTGACCGAGGTGATATAGCCGCGGCCGTGGCCCTTGATCTCATCGGTCGCTGAAAAAAGAATGGCGCCCCCCCGCAATTTCTTGCCGGCCTCCAGCAATTCGATGCCAACAAAGCTCCAGCGATCGGGCGCTTGGTATTTTTCGCGGAAGCGCAGTTCCTTGCCGACATAGGCCTTGTCCTTGCCCGCCATCTTGCCGAGACCCAGATCGTCGAGCGTGTTGCGGTGATCGAGTTCGAGACCCGCCACATGGCCTTTTTCGATGCGGAGACTGGCCAGCGCTTCAAGACCATAGGGCTTGATGCCGAGGGGTTCAGCGGCTTTCAGGATATGTTCCCACAGCGGAATGGCATGGTCGGCCGGGAGATGGACCTCATAGGCCAACTCGCCGGAGAAGGAGAGGCGCAGCAGCCGCACGCGCACGCCCTCATGGAGAATATCGAGGCAGCCCATGTAGGGCAGATTAGCGTTGGAGACATCGGCATCGGGAAATGCAAGTTGTAGCGCCTCGCGCGACTTGGGGCCGGATACGGCCATGCCGGCCCACTCATCGGTGAGGGAACAGACCTGCACATTGAGATCGGTCCAATGGAGCTGCAACAGATATTCAAGCCATGACATGACCTCGCCCGCCTGGGCGGTCGTCGTTGTCATGTAAAAATGATTGTCGGCAAGGCGCGTCGTCGTGCCGTCGTCGAGCACAACGCCGTCGTCGTTGAGCATCACACCGTAACGCGCCTTGCCAACGGGCAATTTGGCAAAGCCGTTGACATAGACGCGGTTGAGAAACTCCGCCGCATCGGGGCCTTGTATGTCGATCTTGCCGAGGGTGGACACATCGGCAAGGCCCACGCCATTGCGGACAAGTTCCATTTCCTTGACATAGGCCGTCTCCGGCGAGTTACCCGCCCATGCATAATACCAGGCGCGGAGCCAGGGGCCCGCCTCGATGAACGTGCAGCCATTGGCCGCGTGCCAGTCGTGCAGGGGGGACAGGCGATAGGGCCTGAAATGATGACCGACGCTGCGCCCCGCGATGGCGCCCATGGTCATGGCCGAATAGGGCGGGCGGAAGGTGGTGGTTCCCGTTTCCGCAATGGAGATGCCGCGATAGCTCGCCATCATGGCGAGCGCGTTGATGTTGGAGGTCTTGCCCTGGTCGGTGCCCATGCCGAGCGTTGTGTAGCGCTTGAGATGTTCGACCGAGACATAGCCTTCATCATGGGCGCTGGCGATGTCCTTGGCGGTCACGTCGTTTTGGAAATCGACGAAGGCTTTGCCCTTGCCGCTTTTCGCCGGTGTCCAGACCGGAACAATCGAATAGGTGCGGTCCACCGTCAACTCGAGCGCTAGAACCGGGCGCGTCTTGTTGTGGCCGGTCATGGATGATGCCTTGGCGCCCGCCGAGGCACCTTCCGCAATCGCCGCAGCAAGGCCGAAGGTGCCCATCACCGCGCCAGCACCAAAATGGGTGGGGGCAAAACCGCCGGGAACAATCGCGGCAATGGCTTCGTCATATTTGGGTTTGATGCCGCCGTGCGACGTGAGATGCACCGCCGGAGACCAGCCACCCGATATGGCGAGCACATCGCAATCGACCGAGGCCGCATGGGCGCCGGAAAGCCTGACACGGGCCACCGTTTTTCCGCCCTCCACATCGGTGACGCCGGTTCCGGGGAAAATGGCGATGCCGAGGCTGGCGGCCTTGCCCAGCGTCTCCGGCGCAATGCTGTTGCGCTGGTCTGCGACGGCAACGGCGATACCGGCCCCCGCCAGGTCGAAAGCGGTGTCGTAGGCGGTATCGTTGTTGGTGATGATGACGGCGCGCTTGCCGGGCGCCACCGCGTACCGGTTGAGATAGGTGCGGACGGCGGAAGCCAGCATCACGCCGGGGCGATCGTTGTTGGAGAAGACCAGAGGGCGTTCCAGGGCGCCAGTCGCCAGGATGATCGTTTTGGCGCGGAGCGAAATGACGATCTGCCGCGCCTCGCCTTTGGCGGGGTCAGGCTTCAGATGATCGCGGCGTTCCACGAGGATGGCGAGATTGCCATCGTACAATCCTTGCGCCGTGGTGCGGCTCAGCACTTTCATGTTCTTCAGCGTCTGCAATTCGGCGAGAATTTGTTCGCGCCAGACTTCGTTTTCCGCATCGGTTTCCGAAAGCAGGCTGCCGCCCAACAGCGAGTCCTGCTCGGCCAAAACCACGCGCGCTCCGCTGCGGCCCGCGGTGAGTGCCGCCGCAAGCCCGGCGGGGCCTGAGCCCACCACAAGCACATCGCAGAATTCATGGCGCATTTCGTAACGGGCGGGATCGCTGGCGAACGTGGCGCGGCCAAGCCCCGCAGCCCTCCGGATGAACGGCTCATAGAACATCCACGATTTTTGGAACGGCCCTATGAAGGTCTTATAGTAGAAGCCCGACTGGAAAAGCGGCGAGGCCAGGGAATTGACCGCCATCACATCGAAGCCGGGCGATGGCCAGGCGTTCTGCGAGCGCGCCACCAGGCCATCGATAAGCTCGGTCGTCGTACCGGGGATATTGGGCTCGGTGCCCCCGCCTTCACCCAATGTGAAAAGGCCGTTGGGTTCTTCGACTCCGGCCGAAAGAAACCCGCGCGGGCGGTGATATTTGAAGCTGCGGCCGATCAGGACATTGTTGTTGGCGAGCAACGCCGAGGCCAGCGTATCGCCGGCAAAACCGTTGAGCGGCTTGCCGTCGAAGCGCGCGGTGACGGGTTTCGACCGGTCGATGCGGCCACCGGCGGCGAGGCGGCGGAACGCGCTCATGACGCCTCGCCAATTTCGTTGGTCGCGGTGTTGCGGCTCAACTTGAACCACCGCCTGCAGCCGAGAACATGCTGCCAATATTCCGTGTGCGGACCTTTCGGGTTATCGAACAGAAAGTAGTAGTCATGCCACGCCTTGAGATCGCCGGCGCCGTGGGCGGGGCGGGGCTTCGTGGCATCGCTGCCATAGCGGAATTCCGAGTAATCGCGCTCGCCGCAAAAGGGGCAGGGAATTCTCATTGCTTGTAGGTCCAGTTGCCGAGGCCGTATTCATCCATCTCGCCGCCCTTTTGGAAGCGGTCGAGGGAAAAACAGCGGTTCAATTCATGCTCGTCGTCATGGGCCATGGTATGAGCGAATGTCCAGCCGGAAGCCGGTGCTGCCTTGAAGCCCTGGTAACACCAGCCGCCATTCAAATAGAGGTTCTTGACCGGCGTTTTGCAGATGAACGGGCTGCCATCGGGCGTCATGTCCATGATGCCGCCCCAGTGGCGGAGCAGCCGGAGGTTCGAAACAAACGGCATGAGCGACACGGCACATTCCACCACTCCCTGGGCCTTCGGAAATTGGCCGCGCTGGGTGTAGGTGTTGAAACCGTCGATGTGTCCGCCGAAGACGAGGCCGCCCTTGTCGGACTGGGACAGATAAAACAGTTCAGCGCCCCATGACACGACATGGTCGACCATTGGCTTGATGGGTTCGGTGACGAAGGCCTGCAGGACGTGGCTTTCAACCGGCAATCTCAGGCCCGCCATGCGCGCCACGTGGGAGGTGTGCCCGGCAACCGCGATCGCCACCTTCCCCGCCGCGATCTTGCCGCGCGACGTTTCAACACCCGTGGCCTTGCCGTCCTCTATGGTAAAGCCCGTCACTTCGCAATTTTCGATGATGTCGACGCCCAAGGAATTGGCGGCGCGGGCATAGCCCCAGGCAACCGCATCGTGGCGCGCCGTTCCCGCGCGCCGTTGCAGAAGGGCGCCACAGATCCTCCATCTGGCTTCGTTCGAATAGTCGAGATAGGGCAGAAGCTTCATCACCTCGCCACGGTCGAGAAGTTCAGCATCGATGCCATTGAGACGCATGATGTTGCCCTTCCTTGCCAGAGTATCGAGCTGCACCGGACTTACGGCGAGGACAACCTGGCCGCGGTGGGAAACCATGCAGTTGAAGTTGAGTTCGTGCGACAGGCCTTCCCATAATTTCAATGAGTGCTCGAAAAACTGGGTATTGCCATCGATCTGGTAATTGGAGCGGATGATCGTGGTGTTGCGGCCGATATTGCCCGAGCCGATCCATGAACGCTCAATTACCGCCACGTTTTTGATTCCGTGATTTTTTGCAAGGTAATAGGCGGTGGCAAGCCCGTGGCCGCCGCCTCCGACGATCACGGCGTCGTAGGATTTCTTGGGCTCGGGTGAGCCCCACGCGCGCGACCACGGACGATCCGGCTGAAGGGCGTGGCGGGCAACGGCGAAGGCTGAATAACGGTTTGACACAGGCGAGGGTGCTAACAGAACTCCAGCCTTATTGGCAAGGAGCGGAATCCTCACGCCCTGCGGCGTTCTGCCCATTCGGTCAGCAGGTAAGCGACGATGCCCAGGCCGGCAAAACCGCCGGCCAACGGGATGACCGTGCCATCGTATTGCAGGCCGATCCAGGTTCCCGTTCCCAACGCCACCAGCGAGGACAGCGACCCGGAAATAGCTGCCGCCATGCCGGCGATGTGGCCCATGGGATCCATGGCAAGGGCGTTGTAATTGCCGAAAAGAATGCCGGAGCAAAAGAAATTGCAGAAGAGATAGGCGCCAAGGGTCCACAGGGGCGGGTGGCCCTGGAAGAACAGCGCCACTGCCAGAAATATCACCGAGAGGGCGATGCTGGCGCGCAGCGCCCATTTGGACAGATTTCGCATGCCGTAGCGCATGACGAGCTTGCCATTGAGGATCATGGCGATGGCAATGGCGATGGCGAAGAGCCCGAACCAGACTGCGAAGAACTCCGCCTGATCGTATTGTTCGGCGAAAATCTGCTGGGAGGTGCCGAGATAGCAGATGAAGGCGCCGAAGATGCAGCCAACGGCTAGCGTATATCCCGTTGCGATGGGGTGGCGGAGAAACTCTTTCGCGGCTTGCAATAATTCGGAGACGCCAAACCTGCTGCGGCGTTCACGCGGCAGTGTTTCCGGCTGACGGAGCGCAAGCCAGGCGGCGGCGATCAACGCCATGGCCAGGAAGCCTGCGAAAATCATCCGCCAGCTTGCCACCAGCAGCACCAGTTGGCCGATAGCGGGCGCCAGGATGGGCACCAGCATGAACACCGCCATGACAAATGACATGACTCGCGCCATGGCCGCGCCGGAGCTGCCATCGCGCACCATGGCGATCGAAACGATGCGAGGGCCCGCTGCGCCAAACCCCTGGAGGGTGCGGCCCACCAGCATCATGGTGAAGCCTGTCGAAAACAGGCACATCAGCGATCCAGCGGCAAA
This sequence comes from Aestuariivirga sp., assembly GCA_046708645.1. Taxonomy (GTDB): domain Bacteria; phylum Pseudomonadota; class Alphaproteobacteria; order Rhizobiales; family Aestuariivirgaceae; genus Aestuariivirga. Next base: position 1,471 of record JBKKDI010000271.1, on the reverse strand, counting down.
AAGTAAGAGGCCAGCGAAGATCGCGGGCTTGCGGCCCGTTGAATCGGAGATGGGGCCATAAACCAAGGTGCCCACGGTCATGCCTGCGAAAAATGTGGTGATGATGAGCTGGCGGTCGTTGGGATCATTGGCGCCAAGTTCGGAGGCGATCTGGCCCACGGCCGGCAGCATGGTGTCGATCGACATGGCCACCATGGCGCTGAGCAAGGCGACGAGGACGATGAATTCCGCACGCGAGGGCTTCGAAACGGTCATGTCACATAATTCAGCATGCGGAGCACATCGAAATAATGGTCCGTCTCGAAGCGGATGGTGCGGTTGCCCACATGCCTGGCGCCGGGATACCAGGAGTGGCGATAGGCCAAATTGGGATCGCCATAGGTTATTTCCAAAACCGTGTGAGCGGGAACCGCGAGAAGGCACTTTTTGCGGTCGCCCCGGAGTGCCCGGGCCACGCCTTCGCGGATCGCCCGGCAGGCGGCTTCCGGCGTCATTGAAATCGTGGACTGGCCCCTGCCCTCTTTTACGGCGCAGCGGATAATGGCGGCGTTGGTCTTTTCGACCTCCTCCATCAGCCCCCTGTCGCCACTGACGAAGACCGTTGGCACGCCGAGCATGGAGGAGGCCAGTGCGTGGACGAGAAACTCTGACGCCCGCATGCCGTTGAGACGGATTTCGGCGGCATCGAGCGACAGGGTGTGGGCAAGGCTGTTGGCCTCCGACCCGGCGGCGCTGTGATAGCCCACCATCAAAACGGCATCGAAGCTCTCATCGAGTTCCTGAATCATGCACAGGGGATGACCAGCCCAGGCGCGGACGAGGCGGATGCCACCGGGAAGCTTCGATGTCATGAGGTTGCGGCCCGAGGAGTGCGCGTCCTTGACCAATATCTCGGTGGCGCCCGCGGCTTCCGCGCCTTCGATGGCGGCAACCGCCTCCTTGGTCATCTGCTCGCGGAACTCAGGGTAATCGGGATGCTTCTTGTCGGCTTCGTCCCAGTGGGTAATGCCGGCCACACCTTCGATGTCGACGCTGATATAAACCTTCATGGCTCTGCTCCTGGCCTCTCTTACCGGTTCTTGCCCGTTGGCGCGAGATCGTTAGAAGATGGCAGGCATGCATATCGATATCTCCAACCGCTCGGTGGCGCTCGATCCTTGCGATCCCGTTTTCTACCAGAACCCCTATCCCGCCTATCATGCGATCCGCGCGGCCACGCCGGTGTTCAAGTGGGAGGACTACGGCTTTTGGTGTTTCGCCGGTTACGACGACGTGAGCGCTCTCCTGCGCGACCGCCGTTTCGGACGGCAAGTCTCGCATGTAAGCCCGGAACATCTCAAAGCCTTCTCCGATTTCGAACAGCACTCCTTGCTGGAACTCGACCCACCCGATCACACACGATTGCGGGGCCTCATCAACCGTTCCTTCCTGGCCCGGCGGATCGAATGTTTACGTCCGGCAATCGTGAATC